>DYDL01000306.1:2374-2466 GCA_020717925.1 Desulfocapsa sp. | reverse complement strand
CTCGACACACTGTAACCCGTCGAAAAGAATGAAAAGGGTCGGAAATGGCCCGCCTGATGGCCGCCTGAAAAGGGTTCCGCGGGCCTACCGCA
>DYDL01000306.1:0-2355 GCA_020717925.1 Desulfocapsa sp. | reverse complement strand
GCGACTACTCCGTCCAGTGGCCAGCGCCGGCGGCGTTGGTCATTAGGAGCTTGGAGTTTGGAGCGTGGGGACGGGAGCGATGTTAGCGGCCGGGACCGGCTCGGTGCGGATCGGAGCGGAGAGGCGGAAGGATTTGGCGCGCCGGAACACGAACACGTCGGTGGGGGTGCGCGGGTTCAGATGGCTGGCGGCGTCGGTGGTGATGCGCAGTTCGCCGGAGGGCGAGCGGCTGACGTAGATGCAGGTGGGTAGGGTGTCCATGATTTTAATCACCCGAGATAGACAACCCGGCCTTGTTTGCGGAACACGGCGAACAACAACGCCTCAGCGTCGCCGTCGTGCTCAACCGGCTTCCCGAAAGCTTTTGGCAGCCAGTAGTGATGGAGCTTGCTCTCGATCTTGGCGAAGTGATTGAACCCCGCCAGATGCACCTGCTTCACTCCGCACTCCAACAGCCAGTTGCACGCGAGACATCCGCTCGAAGGAGCCGTCCTCGCCAACCGTTCACCCTCGCGCGTGGACAGCGATTGAATCTTGGCGCGGAGTGACTGATAGAATGTCAATGGCACACGCCACACGTCCCCGCCGCGAGCCGGGAATCCATTGGCTCCGTGAATGAACAAGATGCGCGTGGGCGGCTCCGAAGTTCTCGGCACTGTGCCATGCCCAAACGTTGCCCACAGCGTCGTCTTGGCGCCGACGTCTTCCTCAAAGCCTTCGAGCTGGTAACAGTTGAACCGGACGACCTCGTCGAACCCGTCAATATGCGCGCCGAGTTTCTTTCCAAGCACGGCCGGGCCGTTCCCGACGAGCACCACGCGGGCATCTGCGGTGACCGGACACCCGGCGCGCTCCGAAACTGTGACAGGGACGGCGGGCGTGAGCATCGCGAAGGCATACGACGGCCCCGCCTTCGACGCGGAAGCTGCGTTGTCGGCGTGCGGGACAAATCCCGCCTGCCGGAATCGTTCCGCCCACCAAGCGGCGGGCTGGACGGTCAGGTGCAGCGGCGACTTGAACAACCTCGGCCCCCACACATCCAGCACGGTGCAGATCGTGAAGAACGCCACCCGCTTCGTCGCAAGCCTTAAGTTGCGGAGCGTCGCGGGGACGTGCTGTGGCGGGATGTGCTCCATCACGTCGCAGCAGAACACGGCGTCGTTGTCCTTCGGGACTTCCGCCGCGTGCCACAGGCAGCCCTGCGTGAACTTGGCCGTCACTCCAGCGTTGAGCGCGTTCACGGCGATATCGAAGCCCTGCGCATCGAAACGCCCCCCCGCGTTGAACAGCGCCAATGCCTGCCCCGTGCCGCAGCCGGCGTCGAGGATGGTCTTGACTCCGTTCGCGGCAAAGAACTCCAACAGGTTCAACTGCTGGATGGCGCGGACGGCTGGCGAGTGGGCGCGGTAGCCCTGCTCCCACCAGACACGCTCGTAGCGCAACCGCTCGCGCTCCGCGTCGGATAATGCAAGCGCGCTCATGGCCCCGGAGGGGGAGAAACCAGATTCGAGTAAACCCAATCCGATACGCCAGCCTCATTGACGGCGCGGTAGCGAATCTGCCCAATCGCGTCCCATGCAGTGCCGCCGAAGTTGAGCCACTCGGTAAAGTTTGTGCCGAAGGAGGTCCACGAGACAAAGTCCGCCCCGCTATTAAAGGAGACCTCAACCTCGAAATGAGTGGCGGTAGGCGGCAGTGCCGCGCCAGAAACCCACGCTCCCCAATAATGTGCACCCAGGCCAGGCTCACCGATTGACGGCGGGTCCGGTGGAGCAGGCGGCTGTAGTGTCGGTGGCGCGGCAACGTAATTGAGAACGCCGCTATCAAGCCACGCGCCGGATCCAGGCAGTGAGGGTGGGAGCGATGCAAGCCAGGCTTCCAATGCGGCCGCAAATGTCGTCTTCGCTGTTCCGCCGTGAGCTTCACTGAGGGGTGTCTCTGGCAAGCCGCCAGCGGGAGCCGCCCACTTGACGCCGTTGGCCTCATTGCTGTCGGCCGTGAGCACCTGGCCATTGGTGCCGGCGGGAACGCGAACAACCGCGCTGGCGCTCCGTGTGAGCAGGTCGCCCTGGGTGGTCAGCGTCTTCGGTTCGTAGTCCGTATTGTGATCATGGCCGCTGGCCGCAGCGCCGATGTCGCCGGCCGCGATGGCGTCGGCCTGGCCGGTGGCGTGCGAGCCGGCGTGAGCCGTGGGCGTGCGGGCGTTGGAGAGTCGAGAGTCGTCGCCGGCCGCCACGGTGCCGGCCGTGGAGCCGACGTCTTTGGAGGAAGCGTTGCCGAGGCCGAGGGCGGAGATGGCGCTGGAGATTGCGCTGCTCGCGTCGGCCATCAAGCCGGAGAGCGTCTTGCCGATGC
>DYDL01000305.1 GCA_020717925.1 Desulfocapsa sp. | reverse complement strand
GGGGTCAGGTCTCAACATCAGACATTCGGTGACTGAATGAACAACGAAGAGCTTCAACTGCGATGGCGGGGGCGGTCTGCGCGCGAGGATGCCGAAGCGACGGTTTCGAGACAACCCAAATGTCTGATGTTGAGACCTGACCCCGAACGTGCAGGGCAACTTGAGGCCGACGAGATGCAGCCTGTCCGCGCTCAGCCGGGCTTCCAGGAACGGATGGCTGAGGCGCACGGCCGTCGGCTCCGTCGTCACCGTGAGCGCGGCGAGCAAGAGCGTGAGGAAGGCGGGATTCACTGTGCCGCCTCGTAGATATGCACGGCCAACGGGTCCAGGGTCGGTGAGAAGACGCCGTCCTGGCTCACGTCGCCGGCTTTCGCAGCTCCACCGCGAAGGCGGAGCTGGGCAGGACGCTTGGGGAAGCGGACTTGGGCTTGGTGCGGCTCGGGGGCATTGTTGACGAGGACAAGGTAGGTCGTCTGGCCAACCTGCCGCACCAGCGAATGAAGCCAGCCGGCGGGCTGAACCTCAATCGCGGGCGCTGGCTCGACGGACAACAGCGCGGGCATCATCTCGCTGATCTCGGCCGCCATGGCCTTCACCTGCGGCCAGCGTTCGGCGAAGGGGAACTGCTTGTCCTTCTTCAGGTCGAAGAAACTGTAGAAGATGAGTCCGTTCGCGCCCTCGGCGAGACACTGCCAGGCCATGGAGCGCATCTCCTCGAAGGTCGGCGGGCGCAGGCCGCGCTTATCTTCGTCGGTTTTCTGGTAGCATACCCAGTTGAATACCTGCGGCACCTGCCAGGCCGGACGGCTTCCCGCCGCGCCCTGCACCGTCTGGCGTGTCCACTGGCCAGCGAGCGACGCCGGCTTCTGAGGAATCGGATACGGGTCAGTGCCGATGACGTCAAAGCTCTCGATGTATTGGCGCACCTCGCCCACTTGGTAGAGCACCACCCAGGTCGGGTGGTTCGGGTCGAGTTCTTCCAGCCAACGCTGATGCGCCACAAGCCGGGACATCATGCTCGTCGGCAATTCGTCGTTTAGATACCAGGCCAGCAGCGCGGGATGGTCGCGGAACGCCGTGACCCGCTTCTCGACGAACGGCCGCTCGTCGTCGGGCGTCTTGATTTCCCTGGGACACCACGTGGCGCCCGCGTAGGCGTCCTTGACCGAGTAGATGACCTTGAGGCCGCGGGCGTGCGCCAGGTCCATCTGTTCCTTCGTGGGCATGCCGTAGGGCATGAGGCAGTTGAACGCGCTGTCGGCGTAGGTGTTCAGGTCAGCCTCGTTGATGCCCGACCAGTACATGCCGAGGGGGAAGAACGGCTTGCCATCGTGGATGAGGCGTTGGTGCTCGTCAATGCAGGCGCGGCGGCTGAGTGGGACAGCGGGACGCACGAGGCGATGGCGCGTTGAGCCGATGGCTTTCTGCGCGTCGAGCGTCACGAGGCTCACGCTCACCTCGTAGTCCCCGGGCGCGAGACCCGCCGCGGGAATGGTGAGGTCAACGGCTTCCGCGGCCGCAGGCATCTTCTCGCCGCTCTTCAGCGCCGCTTCCTCGCCCTCACGCCGCAGCGACCAGCGCAGCCCGACGGCATCCGTCTTCAGTTCGTGGTCAACCAGGTTCAAGTAAGCGCGCACGTGGGCTTCCTTCAGGCTATCCGTGAGCAGCCCACGATAGTTCGGCACGCGTAGCACGGAACTCAGCGGCGGCTCTCGATGGCGCACGACCCTCACATCGTCCCACCACGCCGTGCCCGTCATCCCCTTTCGCACGTAGCAAAGGACGTAGCAACGATTGCCATCCTCAGGCACGCGGCCGCTGATGGAATGAATCTGCTTCCAGCCCGTATTGCCCTTGAGCCCCGCCGGATACTGGCCGCCCACGTATTTTCCGTCCGCTGTATGCCACTCCAGGCAGACGGTCGCGCCCGAGTCCTCGCCCACCACGCCTTCCGTCTTGACCCACGCGCTCAACTCGTAGCGACAGCCGGGCTTCAAGTCAAGCGGCTGCTTGCAGAGCGCGTAGGTCTTCGCGTCCGGGTTCACGAACTTCAGCGCGGCCGCGCCCGACCGCTTCACCGCCTCATCCCGCGAATACACCGCGACCGGCCCGGCCCAGCCTTCCGGCACCCCGCCCTGACCGGCCGACTCAAAGCCCGCATTCGTCACCAAATTCGCTTCTTCCGCCCGCCCAACGCGGAAAAGGACGGAGATGGCGAGCAGCAAGACAAGAGAAACGTGGGACTCTCTCATGAGTATCTCTCCAGACGGGCGCATTACCTCACACTTGCACGGCGCTTGAAAAAAGCATGGGCGAAGTATACAATAGCTCTTGCCCGGTGTCAAGTCCCAAGTCTCTCCGCCATGCTTTGAAGTTCGTGCGCATGGACGGCGACCGCGCGGTGCTGGAGGTGGAGGCGGGGAGTTATCGGTTTGCGACAGCGATGAGATAGCGGCACTGGCCGTCACCGCATTCTTTTGCCTTGCCCGCCTGCGCCTCTCGCGGCTCAATAGC
>DYDL01000304.1 GCA_020717925.1 Desulfocapsa sp. | reverse complement strand
GATCAGGGCGCGCTGGTCAACAAGATCATCAATTTCGCCTTGCCAATAGGCGCGGCTGCCGAAGTCCGGGACCACGGAGATGAAGCCGCCGCCCTCCAGTTGCCGGGCGCACCAGGCGGTGAAGTGGATGAAGCGCATGGCGCGCAGGGGCTCGATCAGGGCCAGGGTGCGGCGGTCGAAGGGGCGGAAGGTTTCGTAGCCTTCCAGGAAGAGCTCCATCTCATAGAGCGAATCCTCGAGATGGCCAGGCAGCAACATCCACAGGTCGTGCACCGGTGGGCCGACCACCATGTCGTCCAGGTCGATGAGAAAGAAGGATTCGTTCGGCCGGTAGATGAGGTTGGCAAAGTGACAGTCGCCGTGGATGCGGATCAGATCAAGGCTGGTAAACAAGGGGCTGATCTCGGCGATCAGACCCGAGGCCACCTCCTGGTATTGGCCGACCAGATCAACGGGGATGGAGCCGCTCGCCAGAATATAATTCACCTGTTGGCGGGTGGCCGCGTCCGGGGTGAGCACAATCCTTTCCTTGGGCATACGCCGGGCGCCCACGTCGTGCACCCGGCCGAGCAGCCGCCCCAGTTCCAGCCATTGCTCCTCGCTGTACTCGTCATAGCTGCGCCCACCCTTTTTGGGAAAGACGGTGAAAAAGGTGTCGCCATGCTGGCCGAGGGTGGCGCCGCCCTTTAGCGTCAGGGGCGCGATCACCGGGATCTCGGTGCTGACCAGTTCGGCCAGGAAGTCGTGTTCGTCTTGCAGCGCCAGGCGCGACCAGCGGCCGGGCCGGTAGAATTTTACCACCAGGCCGTCCTGGTCCTCGGTCTGCAACTCGTAGACCCGGTTGATGTAGCTGTTGAGCGGCCGGCAGAGGTTGGTGAGGCGGATACCCAGACACCCTTCGATCAGGTCGATGATGTTTTCCGGGGTAAGGTTATGAAAGACCGACTCCGGCAGCAAAGCGCCCACCCCGCTCATTCCTCCTTGGCCGGCGGCACAAAGAGGCCGGGCAGGGGCAGCACTACCTTTTCCGGCGGCGCCCCCTTCTCGATCTGCTGAGCCACCCGCCGCACCGGGCGCTCGGAGAGGCGTTTGCCGATGGCGCTCGAGCCCTTGACCCGGAAATCGATAAAGTTGAAGTCAATGATGTTGCTGCGCGAGCGTTTGGAGGGCGCCAGATAGGCGCGCATGGCACCGCCCGCGCCCAGTTCCAGGAACATAATCTTGGAGCGCGGGTGTTCGTCAAACAGCCGGTACTCCTTTTCCAGAATAAACTTCGGCGTCTCGAAGCGCTTAACGTAGGTCAGGTTATGCTGGCCATCGACGTAGATCATATTGAAGAGCAGCTTGGGCTCGACAATGCCGACCCAGGCCAACTCGGGGCCAACAAAGAGCTTCTCCACCACGTTGATCACCTTGTACAGGCCATTTGCGAAGATAAGCAGAATCTTGTCGTACTCCGAGCAGTTGAAGAAAATCTCCGCCTCGCCCTTGACCCCGCTGCCCAGAAAGCCCTCTTTTCTGTCATAGGAGACCACCAGGTTGGAGAGGGCCACCTTGCGGATAACCACCTCGTCAAAGGTCTCGATCTTGGTCAGCCGCGGGTAGAGGTGGCCGTACTTGGTCAGCAGCCCGTCAAGGTAGCGGGTGGTGAAGCCCACCATGTCCTTGAGGTCTTTACTCACCGTGCGGATGGCGGAATTGATCTCCTTGATCTCGCGGCGCTTCTTGTCGATGTCGTAGCGCGAGATGCGCTTGATGCGGATCTCAAGCAGACGCTCGATGTCCTCCTTGGTGACGTCGCGCTGCAGTTGCGACCGGAAGGGCACCAGCCCCTCCCCTACCGTCATCACCACCGCCTCGTAGGTGATGCACTCCTCAATCTGCTTGTAGATGCGCTCCTCGATGAAGATCTGCTCCAGGGTGTGGGCGTGCAGCTTTTCGCGCAAACGGCCGAGCTCGATGTTCAGCTCCTGTTCCAGGTCTGCCTTGAGCTTGGCGGTGTTGTGATGCAGCACATCGCTCACTCTCAGCACCACCGGCGTGTTGTTGTGGATCACCGTCATGTTGGGGCTGACCGGAATCTCGCAGTCGGAAAAGGCGTACAGCGCCTTGATGGTGTCGGCCGCGTAGATGCCGCGCGGCAGCTTGATCTCGATCTCGACCTCTTCGGCGGTATAGTCGTTGATCGACATGATCTTGATCTTGCCCGCCTTGGCCGCCCGCTCGATACTCTCGATCAGCGACTCGGTGGTGGTACCGTGCGGAATAGCGGTGATAGTGACGGTCTTCTCATCCTTCTCGATGATCTCGGCCCGGCACTTGACGCGGCCGGTGCCGTCGTCGTAGCCCGAGATATCCATGAGCCCGCCCTTGGGAAAGTCGGGGAAGAGCTCAAAGGGTTCGTCACGCAGAATCTTCTTCTGCGCCTCCAAGAGCTCACAGAAGTTATAGGGCAGAACCTTAGTGGCCATGCCCACGGCAATGCCGTCGGCGCCGTGCAGGAGCAGCAGGGGAATCTTG
>DYDL01000303.1 GCA_020717925.1 Desulfocapsa sp. | reverse complement strand
GCAATAAAACAAACCATCATGAACACCGGCCCGGCGTTGACCGCCAGCCAGCCCATGCCGATAAAGGGCAGCAGCAGAAAGCGCACCACCGCCCGCAGCAGGTCGCTTTCGGCGATGTAGTCCGCTATAGGCGGCGACAACGAGTAGTAAAGGCGGACAAAGAGACGGCCAGGTCCATTGGTCAAAAGAAAACGGTCACGGAATTGTCGCAGTGTTTTGACCTGGGGCTCAAGGATAGAACCAAAGGCGGCGGTGGCAATAAAGCAGCCGCCGCCACCGCCGTCCGCGGAGGTCGTTGATGCCGACGGTGCGCCACCGTCCGACTGGGAAACGACCCCAAGGGCGTAAAGGGAGAAATGCGAAACCGAGGCCACCACCATTTTATTGGTTTTATCCACCTCCGAATGCGGCACGACCGTCCAGGCGCTGTTCCTTGCATCATAGGTGATGATTTGCAGCGACTCAGGCGCACCCACACCGGCCTGTCGCAGATCCGCATCCGCATAGGGAATCTTGATGGTGACCGGTGTGCCGAAGCAGTTAACGCCCGCCGGGCAAAGGTCTGCACCGCTGTCACTGACCATGCTGAAACTGATCACCCTGCCAACCTTAACCATATCGCCAGGAAAGGCCGGGGTATTGGTAGCCATCCCGATCTCGATGACCGCGGGCTGAATCAGGGAGCCTGGCGGCAGTTCAACCCCCGACCCCTGGATAACACTGTCGTTGTCGGACACCTCGACGGTGCTGGTCATGACCCGCGATGGCGTAACGGCGGTGGCCACGTCCAGATCTACCTGCATGGCGCCGTCGGTAGCGCTGGTGTTGACGGCAAAGGATGCGGTCGGCATCCAGACCAGATGTTGTCCGTCGGATACACTGACCCGCCAGTAATAGGTGCTGCCATCGGTCAAGGATATTGGCATTCGCCAGGTGGTGGTTCCGGCAACCTGCGCCAGTTCACTTACCTGTGACACTAATGGCAATGCCCCATCTTTCGAGAGCGCGGCATTATTGTAGATTTCGAAACTGTAAGTCAGTTGATTGTTGTCACCATCGGTGGCATTAAAGACTGCCAGCACCGGGGTCAGGGTATTGGCAACGGTGACCGCGCCGTTTTGGCCCCGCGGCGGACTCATGACCTGAGGAACCGAGGGCGAGGCGAAGTTGGCGGCCGTGGTAAAGGAATAGAGCGGGCTGGCCGCATCACTGGAGTTGTTATTTTGGTCAGTGGCAATGGCACGCCAGTAATAGACCGTATTGTTGGCCAGGGTAACGGCAATATCCTGCCAGACGGTGCCACTAATCGTTCCCGACTGGCTGGAGTCGGCCATGGGCGTTTGCAGGTCGCTGCCGCTGTACAGCAAAAAACGGTAGCTGCAACTGTCGAGAGGACGATTGGCTACGGGCTGGACCTCAAGCCGCAGGGCCAGGTTGCCGACCTGGGCTCCATCCGCTGGAATCTTGGCCAGGGGTGGCACTGGCGGCTGGCTGGAAACCGCGACTGCAATCTGAACGGTTTGCGAGACGCTAGACAGGCCGTCCGACACCATGAAGGTAACGCTATAGGGGCTGTTGCCAGAAGCACCGACATCTGAAATCCAGGAAAAAACGCCGGTGCTTGGGTTCAAGGTCGCGCCACTGGGCAGGCCGGTTGCAGCAAAGGTCAGGGTGTTGTTGTCCGGGTCCGAGGCGCTGAGCGTGAAGGCAAGATTTGTGCCCTCGGTGGTTGCCTGAGCCCCCGGATTGACCAGGAGCGGCGGCCGATTGGTGTGGCTGACCGTGATGGCCACGGTTTGCGTGGCCGTGGCGCTGTTGTCATTGGCCGTAAAAGTTGCGGCATAGGGGGTGGCGGAACTGGTGCCAAAGTTGGGGGTCCAACTGAATACGCCGCTGGCCGGGTCAAAGCCGGCTCCGCTAGGCAAGCTGGTTGCCCCCAGAGCGAGGGCATCGCCATCCGGATCAGCGGCGACAACGGTGAAGGTCAGCAGACCGCCCTCGGCCACGCTTTTGGCGCTGACAGGAGTCAACACCGGCGGCCGGTTGGTGTGGGCTATCGTAATAGAGGCAGTCACCGGCGCACTGGCGGCGCCAAAGTTATCGGTGGCGGTGCAGGTTACCGTATAGCTTCCTGCCTGTTCATAACCGGGCGTCCAGGAAAAGACGCCGGTTGCGGGATTGAGGGTGGCGCCAACGGGCAGGCCAGTTGCCGCAAAGCTTATCACATTCTCATCCGGATCAGTAGCCGCCACGGTAAAGCTGAGAAGAGCATTCTCCTGGCCGTTCTTTGCGGTGATTGGCGCGATGGTCGGCGCCTGGTTGGGTGCCGCCGCCACGGTAATAGAGAGGAGAAGCGTGTCGGCAAGAGGGGGGGAGCCATTGTCGGTCGCTGTGATGGTCAAATCAAAGGTATGATTGACATCGTCGGCCTGCGGGGTCCAACTGCACATGCCGCTGGCCGGGTCAAAACTGGCGCCGCCCGGCAAGCTTGAGACCGACAGGGTGATCGCATCGCCGTCCGGATCAG
>DYDL01000078.1 GCA_020717925.1 Desulfocapsa sp. | reverse complement strand
TTACGATGCGATTACGATGTTCGCCGACGCCACCATCCAGTGGCACAGACTTTTGGGGAGGGCGATTATGAGTTGAGCCGCTGAAGAATTGGTGGGGTGGTGCGGAGTGGTGGGTTTTTATTAAGGCTTGAAATGTGTAGGCCAATGAACTACATTTGAATATGAACTTTGAATGGGACGAAGCCAAAAGCGAGGCTTGCTTCATAGAGCGAGGATTTGATTTTGCCTATGCAGCCCGGGCATTTTTCGATCCCAGTCGCATTGTGCATGACGACACCCGTTACAGCTATGGCGAAGAACGGTATCAACTGATGGGCATGATCGAAGAACGGCTGTTCGTGATAGTGTACACCCCGCGCCATGAGGCGACCAGGATCATCTCTGCACGCAAAGCGAACCAACGAGAGGTAAGACACTATGAAGACTGTACGCGTGAGGATTAACCCTTCCGTTCCGGCTTCTCTGGCTTTGGGGCGCGTCGATCCTGCCCGGGTGGACGCCACCAGCGAAGAGGATATCGCGGCACACCAGGCAGCCGATGAAGCCGAGGCCTTGCAAGATGCGGCCAAGTTCGCACGCCGGGTGCGGAAACGTCTTGGCCTGAGTCAGTCGGAGTTCTCTCATCGTATTGATGTCCCGCTGGACACCATCCGCAATTGGGAGCAAGGAAAACGGTGCCCGACCGGAGCAGCCAAGGCCTTGCTTAAGGTGCTGGACAAAGCGCCCGATGCGGCCCTGGTGGCCCTCAGTTGATGGCCACGTCAGTTTTTTTGTCGAGATGACGGTGACACCATTTTCATGACGCAAAACCTACACCACAACGGATATCGCCGGGACGGTACTCATTAGTTCACTAGCTATAACTATTTTATACGTTAGGTTACAGCTTCGCCTTTGCCGTCCTGTGAACGCCAGCGTGCGCCAGAATCAGTGTTGAAGAAAAACCTTGCGCAATTATGCCAGAATTATCATAATGAAACATGCCAGCCAAGTCCTTAAAGCCCCTTGCATGGGTAGGCAGCAGCCATAAGGACATGAAGTCCATGCCGGAAGAGGTACGGGATACTTTCGGCTTTGCCCTCTATCTTGCCCAGCTTGGCGACAAACACCCCGATGCAAAACCGCTGAAGGGATTCACCGGCGCCGGAGTGCTGGAGATCGTCGAGGATTACCGAGCGGATACGTACCGGGCTGTCTATACCGTCAGATTCAGCGATGCCGTCTACGTCCTGCACGTTTTCCAGAAAAAATCGAAACAGGGCATCACCACTCCGAAGGAAGAGATAGAGAAAATCAAAACCCGTCTGAAAATGGCGGAAGGGTTGCACCACGGCAAGAGGGGCTAGTGAGCATGAAAGAAAAGATCGAAGTATATCACGGCAGCGGCAATGTTTTCGCCGACCTTGGCCTGCCCGATGCCGAAGAACGCCTCGCCAAGGCGGAACTGGCCCGCCAGATCCTCGCCATTATCGGCAGCCGCCGTCTGAACCAGACCCAGGCCGCTGAACTCCTCGGCATCGACCAGCCCAAGGTGTCCGCCCTGACCCGGGGCAAATTGTCAGGCTTTTCCATGGAACGGCTGCTCCACTTCCTGAATGCGCTCGGCCGTGATGTGCAGATCACCATTAAACTCAAGCCCCGCTCACGGCAGCAGGCGCATCTCAAGGTTATCGCCGCTTGATTTTCTGATAGGAGGAACGGCAAGGGGTCGCGACTGGGCATGGGACAACCCCCAACTTCTTTCTTGCTTGAACCCTGACAATATTTCTCAACGAACCTGACATGGCCGTCAAACTGAAGGTCAGCTAAAAAAATCGTGGCAATAGAACCCGTTACCTGATCCCCTTCATATAGTCAAGGATCTGGCCAGCCAGTTCCGGGCTGTCGATGCGCAGAGAGAGTTCGTGGTTGTAAGTCAGGGCGGCCTGGGTGAGGTTGTGGCTGCCGATGAAGCAGAGATGGCGGTCGATCACCGTCAGTTTGGCGTGGGTGGTGATACGGGGCGCGTCAAAGGTGACGGTCACCCCATTCTTGGTCAGCAGGTCGGCGGCCTGGCGGTTGGCCTCGTTCACGTCCTCGGCATAGCCGGAACGTTCCAGCAGAATCGAGACCTGGACGCCCCGCTGCCTTGCCCTGATCAACTCCCGGACAAGCTGGGTCGGCCGATTGCTTTTGGCCTCCTTCAACTTGACCAGAAAATAGACCATGGCGATTTCCCGGTCAGCCCCCTGGATGGCTTTAAGCAACTCGGCATGGAAGGTGGCGTCGGGCAGCAGGCTGATGGCGGCCGGTTTTCCTTGCGCCTCGGCGATGGTGACCGGTCCGGCCGCCATGCCTGGTCGGTTCGATAGCAGTAACAGCAGGAGGGCCAGCGCGGTTATCGGACTGCTGGCGCAACGCACTATTCGGGCCACCAGTCCACGCCGATGCGGCGTATACAATTAAGGCCACCGGCGAGCACCAGGCTGTCACGTCCCATGCTGTCCAAAATGCATTGGACCTCGTAGGAGCGGGTGCCAGCATCGCAGATGATGATAAAAGTTTTGGCCGCCGGCAGCTCGCCTGCCCGCGGCCGGAACTCCGGGTAAGGGATGGCCAGCCATTGCGCCCCGAATTTTTCCACAAAACCGGCAACCGCACCCTGGTGCCGGATGTCCAGGGCCAGCCAGTCGGGCCGGGAGGAAAAATCCGCCATCCAGGCCAGAAAGTCTTCCGGAGAGACGGTGCGCAGCCGGCCGGCGGCCAGGTTTTCCGCCGCGTTGGCCGTGGCGTTCAAGGCGTCAATGGCCGTGGCAAAGGGCGGCGCATAGGCCATCTCCAGATCGCGGAAATCCTCGATGGTTGCGCCCCGGCCGATCAGGGCGGCGGCCGTGTCGATGCGGGCCAGCACGCCGTCGTTGCCCGCCGGGCCGAAGCCTTGCACGCCCAGCACCCGGCGGCTTTCCCGGTCAAAGACCATCTGCAGCGGAATCACCGTCTGGCTGGGGAAAAAGTGGGCGCGGTCCGACTGGGCGGTCAGTACCGCCTCAGCCTTGAAGCCCTCGCCGCGGGCCGTTTCCAGGGAAATGCCGGTGGCGGCGACGCAGATATCAAAGGCCTTGAGCACAAAGGTGCCGATCCAGCCCTTGAAGGTGCTGGGCAGGCCAGCCAGGTTGTCGGCCACCACGCGGCCCTCGCGGTTGGCGAGCGAACCCATGGGCGCCGCCATCCGCTTGCCGGTGATCAGGTGACGGATATCGACGCAGTCGCCGGCCGCGTAAATGTTTGGATCCGAGGTCTGCATGCGTTCGTTGACCACGATGCCGCCCTGCGGCGAGACCATAAGCCCGGCCTCGACCGCCAGTTCGCCGCGCGGCCGCACCCCGACGGCCATGATGACGATCTCGGCCTCCAGGGTGCGCTTGGGGGTCACCACCCGGCAGACCCGACCGGTGTCGTCGCCCTCCAGCCGTGTGGCCGCCTCGCTGGTGCAGACCTGCACCCCCTTATCGCGCAGGTGTTTCTCCACCATGCTGGCAAAGGTCCGGTCCACCAGGCGGGGCAGTAACTGCGGCATGAATTCGAGGATGGTGGTTTCCACCCCCCACAGATCGCCGAAGGCCTCGGCCATCTCAATGCCGATGGCGCCGCCGCCGATAATCACGGCCCGGCCTACCTTGCCCTGGGCCAGATCCGCCTTGATGGCCATGGCCTTGTGCAGGTCGGCGACCGTGTAGACCCCGGCCAGATCATTGCCGGGAATCGGCAGGATGTTCGGCCGGCTGCCCGTGGCCAGAACCAACTGGTCGTAGGGGAGCTCGTCGGCCTTGCCGGTTTTGATCTCCTCAAGATGCACGGTCTTGTTGCGCCGGTCAATGCGGGTGGCACGGGTGGCGGTACGGACGGTAACACCCTTGGCGATCTCGAAAAAATGTTCGTCGCGGGTAACGTGGAAGCTCGTATTGCGCAGCTCCTTTTCATCGGACACATCCCCGGACACGTAGTAGGGAATGCCGCAACCGCCGTAGGAGATGAGGGTATCCATGTCCACCATGGTGATCTCCGCGTCGGGCATAAGCCTTCTGGCGCGGCAGGCGGTTTTGGGGCCCGCGGCCACGCCGCCAATGATAACGATCTTCTTCCGCATAATGCCTATCCTTCTGATTAACGAACCAAGAAATGGGATGGTAACAAGCGTTCAGCCGACTGGCCGCCCCAGAGTATCGCGAAAAGGATGGGGTGTCAATTGCCTGTGAAGCGCCGGGCCGACCTGCTGATAGTGCCGCCTGAAACGCCACCCGGACTAAAGAAAAATCGTAATCAAAGAGGGATTTTGTTTTTTCAAACAGCCGCCTTTTTGTTGTTGACAAAGCAAAGTGGGGGGAATAAGTTGCCCAATCTGAATTACCGTTCACTATGAGATACGTCCCTCTACTCTGGATTCCGGCGCCTTGTAGGCGGCAAGCACGGCAAAGGTGACTTGAGGAGAGTGAAGTTTGTCGGTATTTGATCACAAATTCTATCGTGAAGGAGGAAGTGAAAATGCCTAAGCATGACACACCGATGCTGGACGAACTGGAGAAAGGTCCATGGCCGAGTTTCGTCACGGACATTAAGCGCCAGGCGGCGCAAAGCCCCCAGTGCTGGGATATTCTCGGCCAACTGGAGCTGTCCTTCAAGGACAAGATCACCCATTGGAAGCACGGCGGTATCGTCGGCGTTTTCGGGTACGGTGGCGGTATCGTCGGACGTTACTCCGATGTACCCAAGCAGTTCCCGGGCGTGGCCCATTTCCATACGGTACGCCTGGCCCAGCCGTCCGGCATGTACTACAGCACCAAAAAGATGCGGGCGATCTGCGATCTGTGGCAGAAGTACGGTTCCGGCATGACCAACATGCACGGTTCCACCGGCGACCTGGTACTGCTGGGCACCACCACTGATCAACTGGAGCCGATGTTCTATGAGATGACCCATGATTTGAACCAGGATCTCGGCGGTTCCGGCTCCAATCTGCGGACCCCCTCCTGCTGCCTGGGCATGTCCCGCTGCGAGTGGTCCTGCTACGACACCCAGGCCCTCTGCCACTTTCTCACCATGCATTACCAGGACGAGATTCATCGTCCCGCCTTCCCTTACAAGTTCAAATTCAAGTTCTCCGGTTGCCCGAACGACTGCGTGGCCGCCATCGCCCGCTCCGACTTTGCGGTAATCGGCACCTGGAAGGATGATATCCGCATCGACCAGGCCGCCGTCAAGGGTTACATGAAGGGCGACTTCAAAGCCAACGCCGGCGCTCACAGCGGCCGCGACTGGGGCAAGTTCAATATCCAGACCGAGGTCGTCGATCTCTGCCCCACTGGTTGCATGTGGATGGAAGGCGAGACCCTGAAGATCGACAACGCCAACTGCACCCGCTGCATGCACTGCATTAACGTCATGCCGCGCGCCCTGCGTCCCGGCGTTGAGACCGGCGCCACCATCTGTGTCGGCGCCAAGGCCCCGATTCTGGACGGCGCCCAGTTCGCCACCATGACCATCCCCTTCATGAAGATTGATGCCGAGAGCGAGTACTCCGACGTTGTCGACGCCATTGAGAAGATCTGGGATTGGTGGATGGAGGTTGGCAAGAACCGCGAGCGCGTAGGCGAGACCATCCAGCGCGTTGGCCTGCCCACCTTCCTCACCGTCATGGGTGTCGATATTCTGCCCCAGCACATCAGGGAGCCCCGCTCCAACCCCTACGTCTTCTGGAAGGAAGAGGAGGTCGAGGGCGGCTGGACCCGTGATGTCAAGGAGTTCCGTAAGCGGAATGCCCAGTAAGGAAGCGCTAACAAGAAACGCCAATTTTAATTTATGAGTTTCATACTCAATATGAATTAAGGAGGTAATGTCATGGGTTACGATCCCAAAAATCCGATGCTGGACAGAATCACCGACATCGGGCCGCCACATTATAGTGAGGCTCTGCCGCCGGTCATCACAAAGAACTTCGGCAAATGGCTTTATCATGAGATAATTCAGCCCGGCGTCTTGATGCATAAGGCTGAGTCTGGCGACGAGTGCTACACCGTTCGGATTGGCGCCGCCCGCCTGATCAGCATCGAGCACATCCGCGAGATGTGCGACATCGCCGATGCCCACTGTGAAGGCTACCTGCGTTGGACCACCCGCAACAACGTCGAGTTCATGGTCGACTCCAAGGCCAAGGTCGAGCCCCTGCTCAAGGATCTGGCCAGCCGCGGCAACAAGTTCCCGGTTGGCGGCACGGGCGCCGGCGTTACCAACATCGTTCATACCCAGGGATGGGTGCACTGCCATACCCCGGCCACCGACGCCTCTGGCGTGGTCAAGGCCGTCATGGACGAACTGTTCGACTACTTCACCAGCATGAGCCTGCCGGCCCAGGTGCGCGTGGCCCTGGCCTGCTGCCTGAACATGTGCGGCGCCGTGCATGCCTCTGATATCGCCATCCTCGGCGTGCATCGCAAACCGCCGATGATCGACACCGACGCCATCTCCGGCCTCTGTGAGATCCCGCTGGCCATCTCCGCCTGCCCCCTGGGCGCAATCAAACCGGCGAAGGCGACCAACAGCAAAGGCGAGGAGATCAAGTCGGTCACGGTTAACGCCGAGCGCTGCATGTTCTGCGGTAACTGCTACACCATGTGCCCGGCCATGCCGCTTGCCGATCCGGATGGCGACGGTATTGCCATCCTGGTGGGTGGCAAGGTGTCCAACTCACGCTCCATGCCGAAATTCTCCAAGCTGGTTATTCCCTTCATTCCCAACAACCCGCCGCGTTGGCCCGAGGTTGTCGCGGCTGTTAAGAATATCCTCGAAGTCTACGCCAAGGACGCCAAGAAGTATGAGCGGGTTGGCGAGTGGGCCGAGCGGATCGGTTGGGAGATGTTCTTCGAGAAGTGCAAGATTCCGTTCACCATCAAGAGCATCGACGATTATCGTCTGGCTTACGATACCTGGCGTACCAGCACCCAGTTTAAGTTTACGAGCCACATTAAATAATTCACCGTATTATTTGAGGAGGCACAAAATGGCCTTAAGTAAAGAAGAACTGAAAGCAGCCATCCTTGAAAAGGCCAAAACGGCCCCTAAACCGCAGCTCTATATCAAGGATTTCTATGCCTGCGATCCTGATGCTAAGCCGCGTGATGTCAAGAACATCGCCAATGATCTGGTGAAAGAGGGCAAGATGATGTTCTGGTCGAGCGGCAGCACCACCATGTACGCTATGCCGGACCGCATCAAGAATGAGGAAACGCGTCACGAGTAAAGCTGGCGCAGCAAGCGATAAAAAGGCCGGGGCGAAAATTCGCCCCGGCCTTTTTTTTTAGTTCAGCAGATCTTCCCCCTGCCTTCTATCTTTCACCCATCACCCATCGCCTATGCCCCCCGGGCCACGGCCTCGGCCCGGGTTAACAGTTGCTGGGCCTGACGGAAATGCTTGAAGCTCTGATGAATGCCGGCCGCGGCCCGCAAAGCATCGGCAGCCTTGCCGCGATCGCCCATCTCACGATAAGTATCGGCCAAGGTCTCGAAAGTTTCCACGGCCTGGGCCGGATTGTTAAAACGCTGAAAGGAATCCAGCAATTCCAGATAAATGGCCACTGCCACATCGTATTGTTGCAGGCCGCGCCGCGCTTTGGCGATCTTCTGGTTCAGGGCGATAATGCTGAAATCATCGCCCTCCTTGTCGCAAATGCCAAAGGCCTTTTCAAAGTGATTGATGGCGTTGGCGAAATCCTGGCGCCCTAGACAGATATCGCCCAACTTATCCGCAGCGTTGGCCACGCCCTTTTCATCGCCGCCTTCTTCAAAGCCCAAGAGGGCGTTGTGGAAGGCGTTGGCGGCCAAGGCCGGCTCGTTCTTTTTCAGAAAATCCTGGCCCTTTTCATACTCCGCCTGGTTCGGGTTAGGCGGCTCTTTCCCGACTGCTGCGCCGGGGTGCCCTTTTTTTGGTGGCGACATGAACTTTTTCTCCTTCCTGGTTGATCTGGGCCAGGGCCGACGCGGCCAGGGCCGCCACTGTAGTGGCTTGCGGCCGACCGTCTTCATAGACGATGAGTTCGGCATCGTCTGTCAACATGGTTTCCAAGGTTGCCTTGGCTTCCGTGGCTTGCAGAGGCCCCAAGATACGGATCATGTGCCCGCGGATGGTGGGATCTGGATGCTGCAAGAAGCCCAGGATGCGGTAAAAGGCGCTGGACCGAACGAGGTCGGGCCTTTGTCTGGCAATAGTGCCCAGGGACCAGAGCATCGGTACTTGGGTGGACGGTTCGCCGGCATAGCGCAGGAGATGCCGGGCAAAGGCGCCGTAGATATCGGAGCGGCCGGCAATGATGGCGCCGATGGTTTCGATCAGCCCCCAATTGGTGGCAGCCGAGTCGGAACTGGCCTCGAAAAGCCGGTGCAACATATCGCTCACGGGTGCCGGTTGCCGGGTGGAGAAGCGGGCGCAGACCTGGCCGATGACATGGACGGTCCACCACCGTTTTTCCTCCACCGGGTCGTAGAGCAGTCTCTGCATGAAACGCAAGGTCCGCAGGTCATCAAAGCAAAGATCGACTAGACCGTCAATGTCGCCGTTCTCCACCAGTGTGGCCACCTCGGCCTTGGTAGTCTTTGTTCTCTGACGTTTGGGATCCCGGGCGGGCTCCATGGCTGGCGTATCCGACGTAGTCGCGCCCTGTTTTTTCTTGGCCAGTCTGGCCGCAATCTCGGCCGCCTCGCGATGCAGGCGGACGAAATAAAGGGTGCCGCCTATACGGCGACCGTCGAGGTTCCGGTTATCCACCACCTGGTGAGTCAGCTCATCGTAGTCCTCCAGGCGGCCGGTGAGATAATCGTCTTCCGGGATCAGCTCCCAGGCGAGATCCCAGTTACCACTGGCATAGACCAGGGCCTCGACCAAGGCGCTGCCGACGTTGTGGCCTGTCGGATCCGAGGCATAGACAGCGCCGCATTTGCAACGGCCCACGTTGTGGTCATTCACGCCCTCGGCCACAAGTGGCTTGGGCCGGTCGATGATCTGGCCACAGAAAGTGCAGGTCGGCTCTCTTGGCAGGTCGGCAATTCTCATGAGGTCTTCATCTCGTTGTGGATGGCATCAAAAAACTGCTGGGACACGGGGTACCCGAGATCCTTCGCTTTGGTGGCATGGTCCTGGGCCTCCTGATAACGCTTCATATAAAAAAGGGCCACGGCCAGATTGTTCTGGGCCATGGGAAAACCACCCTCCAGTTCCACGCCTTTTTCCGCCGCCAGCAGGGCCTCGGCAAAGTTACCGGCCATGATCTGGGCCGAGGCCAGGTTGACCCAGGCGCTGGCCAGCCGGGGGTCGTACTCCGTAGCCTTGGAGTAGGCAACGATGGCCTTGTCCGCCTCCCCCTGCTGCTGCCAGATAAGGCCGAGGTTGGCGTAAGCCCGGGCTGACAGGGGGTTGATATTGATCGCCGTCTGGTTCGCGGCCAACGCCTTGTCGATCTGACCGCGCTCAAAGTAGATAGCGCCCAGGTTGACGTGGGCCTCGACACTCATCGGGTCGATCTCCAGCACCTGGTTTAACTCACGCACCGCATCGTCGGTCCGGCCTGCCTTAAGGAAGACCATGGCCAGGTGATGGTGGGCCATGGCGTTGTTTGGGTGCGCCTTGCACTCGACCTCGAGTTCGGCGATGACCTTGGGTAAATCTTCCTGCAATTTCTTTTTGGACATCTTCAAGCCTCACTGGGCCGGCCCTGCCGGCCAGAACATTGCGCACGCCATGCCCATCTACCCATGCGGGCACCTGGGGGCGCGGCTGCCTTGCGTTTGCCGCTCTTGGGGGTATACCAGAGAAAGCCTGTCAGACTATGACCGGCCTTCCTGGGAACAACGGCTGCTTGCCAAGTGCATTTAATAAGCATGTTCATCGCATTTTCCAAGGGTCACGAAAATAACATAATGGCCTGCCTTAGTCAAAACCTTTGCTTGGCTAACAGGGCAACGCTTTTTCGCTACCTTATCCGTGGGCAATAATTTATGATGTGGGCCTATGTCAATATGAGATTTTTCAAGGTTCCATAATGACGCTAAACCGTTTATGCAGGCAGGTTGGGAAAGAAGCATGACAAACTTGCAACAAGAGACGGCTAAGCAACCCTCCCCTGACGGTACCGATGGCCAACCTCATGGCCTGATCGTGGCCGGCCTCGGCGGCGGTTCGGGCAAGAGCGTGGTGGCCGTTGGACTTGCCGCGGCCCTGGCCCGCCGCGGTCGACGGGTGCGGTGCTTCAAGAAGGGGCCGGATTATATCGATGCCGGATGGCTCGAGCTGGCCGCCGGCCGCAGTTGCTGTAACCTGGATCCCTTTCTCATGGAGGAGGACGCCCTGCGCCATTCCTTCCTCACGCACTGCCACGGCATGGCAAGGGTGGTGGTGGAAGGCAACCGCGGCCTTTACGACGGGGTCAACGTGGAAGGCGCCTTCAGCACCGCCGAACTGAGCAAGAGTCTGGGGCTGCCGATACTGCTGGTGGTGGACTGCACCAAAACCACCCGCACGGTAGCGGCCATGGTGCTGGGCTGCCGTGAACTTGACCGGGAGGTGAAGATCGCTGGGGTGATACTCAACCGCGTTGGCACGGCGCGGCATGAGGAACTGGTGCGGGAAGCGGTGCAGCGCTACACCGGTATCCCGGTGCTGGGAGCGGTCCGCCGTAGCCGTGAGGATTTCTTCCCCCAGCGCCACCTGGGCGTAACCCCCGCCCCTGAGCACGACCGCGCCGCGGCAACGGTCTCTGGTCTGGCCGATCTGGCCGAGACCAGCCTGGACCTGGACCGGATCGAGACCATTATGACCACCATTCCAGATGCCGCCAGTACCGCACCTCCGGCGGTGACAAGCGCAGGGACAACGGTACGCATCGGCGTAGTGCGGGACGCGGCCTTCCAGTTTTACTATCCCGAGAATCTCGAGGCCCTGCGCGCGCAAGGCGCGACCCTGGTTGAGGTGAACGCCCTGCGCGACCCCGAGTTGCCGCCTTTGGACGCCCTCTACATCGGCGGCGGCTTTCCCGAAACCAGCATCAAGGAACTGTCACTCAATATATCTTTCCGCGCTGCGGTACGGGCGGCGGCAACAGCCGGCCTGCCGATCTACGCCGAGTGCGGCGGCCTCATTTACCTCGGGGAGTCCATGCGGATCGACGGTCATGACTATCCCCTGGCCGGCGTCTTTCCAGTCCGTTTCGAACTGGCCAAACGACCCCAGGCCCACGGCTATACCATTCTGCGGGTCGAGGGCGCCAACCCCTTTTATCAACAAGGCGAAGAAATCAAAGGCCATGAGTTTCGCTACAGCCTACCGGTCGCCTGGCCAGGCCAACCCGAGGAGTTGGTCATGCGGATGGAACGGGGTGTGGGTTTCATGGGCTGCCGCGACGGTCTGGTAAGCAACAACGTTTTAGCCCTGTACACCCACGTCCATGCCGTAGGTACGCCGTCATGGGCTGCGGCGCTTGCGGGAGCGGCCCGCCGCTACGCACGGGATGCCGCAAGGAACAAGTGACGCAAGACCAGAATTCCCGCCGTTTGCACCGTTAGTTATGCCTGGAGGGGAAACATGGCGATGGACTATGAATTGCCGGGAATCCTGTTAACCGGCGCCTCTGGCTTTGTGGGCAGGAACTTCATCAAGGCCGCCACTGGTAAGTTTCGTTTTTTCTGTATTGCCCGGCGTTCGATGGAGGATGCCGGTGTGCAGAAGGATCCGAATCTGCGCTGGACCCAGGTTGATATCGGCGACTGGGATAGGCTCAAGGACATCATCCAGCGCATCAAGGACCGGGGCGGCGTCGATTACACGGTGCATTTCGCCGGTTATTATGATTTCAGCAATAAGAATCATCCGGAATATCTGACCACCAACGTCATCGGCACCCGCAATATTCTGGAGGTCTCCAAACAGGTAGCGATCAAACGTTTTCTTTTTGCCAGTTCCCTGGCCGCCTGCCGCTTCCCCCCGGATGGGGAGGCCATTACGGAACAAAGTCCGCCTGACGCCGATTTTCCCTATGCCTGGAGTAAACGGGAAGGGGAAAAACTGGTGGCGGAATATGCCCGGCTCTTTCCCTGCACGATCATCCGGATGGCGGCGGTCTTCAGTGACTGGTGCGAATATCCACCACTGTACACCTTTCTGAACGACTGGTTGTCAGGTGGCCTGAAGTCTCGCGTCATTGGTGGCCGCGGCCTGTCGGCCGTGCCCTACATCCATGTCCAGGACTTGGCCCGTTGCTGCCTGCGCGTCATCGAAAAAAGCCCGGACCTGCCACGTTTATGCACCTACAATGCCAGCCCCAGCGGCTCCACGTCGCATCTGGAACTCTTCAAGACCGCCACCCGCTTTTATTTCCATAAAACCATGCAACCGCTTTGCCTGCCGCGTCAACTCCTGGCCCCAATGATTGTCGTAAACCAGTTGCTCTGCCGGCTGCGCGGCAGGCAAGCGTTTGCCCACCTGTGGATGCTGGGCTATCTCGACAAAAAATTAAATGTTGATGCCTCGCGGACCCAACGAGATCTCGCCTGGCAACCCACCCCGCGCAAAAGCATAGCCAGACGGTTGCTTTTTCTCATTGAAAACATGAAAAACAATCCAGAACTCTGGCGTATCTGGAATGAGGCGATGTTGCGCAAGGCGCCACAACGTCCCCTGCTGGCGCTCCAGGAAACCATGTATGCTGTCCTGGTCGAGGCCCGGGACAGCATGATTAACGAGATAATACAGCACATGACCGACGCGGAGAATAAGGCATGCCTTTGCATGCAGCAAGAATACGCGCCGCCCCTCATGCCGCTGTATGTCAAACTTGCCTATCAACTTATTGTTACCGTGCTGAAAACACGAAATCGTCCCATGATGCGGCAGTATGCCAAAACCATCGCCTTCCGCCCCTTGGTGCGATGGCTTGGTCTCAGGAACCTCAGCGACTGCATGTTTGTTATTGGCAATCTCATCACTGACAACCTGCGTTCACGACCTGAATTCAAACAAAAGAAACAGAAGAGTGACGAGTTCATTGCCATGACTATCCATTTGGCCATTGATCAGATCGAAGACTATTATGAATTATTATCGTTCCAATATGAAGAGATGTTAAGCGAAAATGGCAAAATACCGTTGCCCATCGCAAGCAGCGAGATCGAGAAGGTGATCAGGCAGTTGGAAGACCTTTGTCGGGAGGCGATTGCCGGACAATCATGGATGAGCCCCCTGGCCAACACCCCGCTGCCGCGCTGAGCGATTGCCAGTTTTGCGGGGTCACTGCCTGGCAGGTAAACTCGGCGGTGACCGGATGGACCGGTCAGGAGAGAAACTGTCGAATATGACTGCGATATTATTGCACTCCTCGTTTGACAAGGAGAGGTGGCTTTCTATATGATCTAACCAGGATCCATTTGGAAACTATGTTTCCTTCTGGATGTGCATCTGGCAAGAGACTTTCCGGATGAACATCCATGCTCAAGCAGATTACGAAAAGGCATGCCAGTTCGCATGCCACAATTTCAAAAACAGGAGAATAGCGCCATGGTCACATTGGGCAGCAGCCACGCGGAGGTTGCAGTACATGAAATCATTCTGGTTGCCACGGATGGCTCGGAATCGGCCATGCCAGCCATTGAAGAGGGTTTCCGGCTGGCCAAGCGTTGCGCCGCCAAACTCGTTCTGCTGGCGGTGGCGGAATTCAATCAAGAGGCCGAATACGAAGCCTTTGCGCCCACGTTGCTCGACACAATCCAGGCCGAACACGAAAGGCATCTTGCGACCCTGAAGGAGAGAGCCAACCGGGAAAAAATCCAGTGTGAATCCAAGGTAGTGGTCATGGGCGAGCCCTATCTCGCCATCGTGGAGGAGGCGGAAGCGCAGCATGCCGACCTGATCGTCATGGGGAGTCACGGCCGGACCGGCCTCAAACGACTGCTGATGGGCAGTGTTACCTCCAGGGTTATCGGCCATGCCCCCTGCAAGGTGCTGGTGGTACCTAGCCACTGAAGGTAAAG
>DYDL01000302.1 GCA_020717925.1 Desulfocapsa sp. | reverse complement strand
GTCATGCAGCGACCAGATCGGCAGCGCGCGGGCGGCAAGAATGTGGGAGGGGCCAGCCACTACCGACTGAGAAAGGATGAACAGGATAGGGTTCAGGCTGGAATGACGCATTTCGCCCGTTTCTCTCAGCAAATCATCCTGCAATTCCTGTTCATCTTGGCTGCCCGTGCTCCTGCTCGTTCACCTGAAACGTCCGGATCACGGCCTGTGCGTAGGCACTGATGCGCTCCGACTGGAACAGCACTCAATTGCTGAACTCTAACTCCTGCAACAATGCGACTGAACTAGTCGTCCTTGTATCCGAGTAACTGTTCCTTTTGTGGCGAAGCTCCCGATGACAGCCACGCGATAGTCTTGTCTTCAACTTTGGATGGATTCACCCAAGCGACTGTCTTGATCCGCCCCCATTGTTCTGAGAAGGCCCTCAACAACGAGCGAACCTCTTCGTCCAACGAGGCCACCCTCGAGTCAGTTGCCAAAGCCGCTTCGACGAGAAGCATATCCTTGCGGATTGCGACTTTATCCTTCTCCGCCACCTGCGCCTTCCTCAGTTTCTCCACAACCGAAACATCCGCTGTGGGCAAGACGACGCACACTTTCTTTCGGGCGGTCATTGACGCAAGCCACGTGGCTGTGAAGCGAGAGCGGTGTTTCTTCCACTCCTCGCGAATGTCGGGAGTCATCACCACATGGTGGCAAATCTTCAGGATTTGCTCTAGGAACTCGCGGCATGACCGGGAAACTGGATGTTCCGCCTTACCCGCTGATCGGGCAATCGAAGCGTCGATGACGATTCGCTTCGATTCCCGGCTCATGGTTGAGCAGACCTTTCTTCCACTGCGTCTAGATACGCCTTCTCAGATGCGAGGTTCATCTCATCGAAGTCCTCCGGCCAGTTCTCGCCGAAGGCGCCGTTCTCATCCAAGTCGGCTGAAACGATCTCAGTGACGCCGTCGTCACGGTTGCGTTTGAACCAGTGCAGCTTGACCAAATCGGCGGCGAGTTTCCCTTTTGCCACCATTGTCTGGATTTCACGGAGCAGCAAGGCACTGTGGGTTTCAACGATTACGCGCACCCCTCGTTTGGCGGCTGTTGCCAGCACGCCAGCTAAACGCCTTTGCGCGAAGGGGTGCAGATGGATTTCCGGTTGCTCCACATAGACCATCTGGCCCGGTCGTGCGGCTAACAGGGCTACGAGGACGGGCAAGGCTTGCGAGACGCCGAAACCGACATCCGCAATGCTTACCATGTCATACGCTCCGCCCCGCCGGCTGTGCAACAATCGACCGACTCTCAATTCCACTTGGGTATCATCCAATGACCTTGCGTCCACTTTCCATGTCAGCCCCAGATCTTCTAATGCCTTGCCAAGCTTCTCCAAATTCGCCGCGTCGCTCGTCTGCCATTGGGACACCACGCTCGCCACATAATTCTCGAACGTGCCAGGAAAATCCGGACCAACTGAAGTCGTCTTAGTGTAGTTGCGCTCAGGGTTCCCGCGCAAACCCGGAACATGAATGATGCCCTTGATTTCGGGGACCAGCATGCCGCCATGCGAGAGTTGCATGCCTCCAAACACCATGCGTTCCGCAGGCGCGCCTCTCCGAGCAAGCGCAAAGGCAAGGAAGCAGCGTTCGCGTTGCACAATCCATTGCCATTCCCCTTTCGGAGAGGCAGCTTGAAAATCCTCGTGAAGTTTCTTCAGCGGGTCTGGAAGGAAGTTCAGAATGTCTTCGTGAGCAAGATTGAGGGTAATGCGCCCTGAATGTTCACCGTCGGCAAAGTCCATGTATTCAAGATCCAGCCCCTTGCCCTCTACCTTTCTGTAAGTCAGTCCGACCTTCGCATTTCCCCTCTCAAACCCCAGGGAGAAGCTCTCTACCTCAGCCTTGCCCTGAACACGGGATAGCAATTGCTCAGCTGAAGTGAAATGCACGTTTGGTCCGTTGAGCCGAAATACTCCCGGATCAAACGGGTTCTCTAGGGTTTGCTTTAGCAGAAGGATTGGCTGCATAAAACTGGATTTGCCGGAGCTGTTTGCACCAGCCAACACGGTCAATGGTCTGAGTTCCATCCGAAGTTCGTTGCAAATGGATTTGTAGCCACGAACAGTGATGGCCGTAATCAAGTCTTCGTTCTTTTTCATACGCTTTATTCTGCGACCCGAAGGTTATTCTCGTCTCCAGCCGATAACCAGCAGAGTTTGCACCGCTGTTGTTCGGGACTTAGTTGCTGGCCACAGGCTTCGAGGAGCTTCGAATACTCATACTCGCGGTTTGCCGGGAGCCAGTTGATGTAAAGGAATTGCGCCTGGGAAGCTTTGATGGGGGCGTCATCGAGCCGCAGGGGAGGCGGAAATCCGAAGTCCGAAAGCCGAAGGTCGAGGTTGGAAGTGATTCCGCCGGTCGCTCGGAGCCGCTCCGCCAGCGTCCGCATCACCGCCTTGTCCTTGGAGCCATGGCTCAGGAAGACATCGTATTGGAACGTGTCGGGCATGGTCATTTCCTTTTCACGCGGTAGGGCACGCCGGTTTCGCGGA
>DYDL01000301.1 GCA_020717925.1 Desulfocapsa sp. | reverse complement strand
CAACTGGCCGAGGCCCTGGCGCGCTCGGGCCACCAGGTGAGCGTGGTCCTGCCCCGCTATGGTTTCATGGCCGCGGCCCAGGCCGGCTTTGCGCCCCTGGACTTTTCCTTTGATGTCAGCATGCCGTATGTCGGGGTGGAACGGCGCGAGGTGGTGCGGATCTCGGCCCGCAAGGGGCTGGTCACCATCTATCTGGTCGACGCCCCGCGCTTTGGAGAGAAACGAGACATCTACACCTACACCGGTGAGGACGAGGCGGCCAACCCCCTGCACCGGCAGGGCTCGGGTCACGGCGACTACTTTGCCATGAACGTCCTGCTGCAGAAGGCGGCCATTGAACTCATGCTCGCCCTGGGGAGGCGCCCAGACGTCATCCACTGCCAGGACGGCCACACCGCGTTGCTTCCGGCCATGGTCCGCGAAAAAGAGGGTTATCGCACCTTTTTCGGCCAGACCGGCCTGGTGGTCACCATCCACAACGCCGGCATCGGCTACCACCAGGAAGTGGGCGACCTGCCCTTTGCCGAGGCCATCACCGGTCTGCCGTCCCGGGTAATCCGCGCCCACCTGCTGGATGGCAAGTTCGACCCGCTGCTCGCCGCCGCGCCCTACGCCGTGCTCAACACGGTTAGCGAAAATTACGCCCGCGAATTACGCGAAACCGACGACGACGCGCTCACTGGCATGCTCGGCCACCGCCTGCTGGCCCGCGGGGTACGGCTTAAGGGGGTGACCAACGGCATCAACCCGGCCGACTTCGACCCCTCGCATCCCAAGGCGCTGGGGCTGGCGGCCGGATTTTCGCCGGCCACTGGCGAGCTGGCCGGAAAAAAGGTCTGCCGCCAGCGGCTGCTGACGGCAGTGGTGGGCAGCAAGCTCACCGACGTTAGCCAGGAAGGGATCCTGGACCCGAAGCGGTCTGGCCCGCTCTTCACCTTTATCAGCCGCTTCACCCCCCAGAAGGGGGTGGACATCCTGATCGCGGCCCTGCAGGGACTGCTGCCCGTTGAGCCAAACTTTCAGATCCTGCTGCTGGGCACCGGCCCCAGGGAGATCGAGGATGCCCTGGTTCGGCTCACCCGGGATCCTGTTGGCCGTGGCCGGGTCTGCGTGCTGCGCGGCTACCACCCTCGGCTGGCCAATCAGCTTTACGCGGCCGGCGATTTTTTCCTCATCCCCTCGCGGTACGAGCCCTGCGGCCTGACCGACTTTATCTCCCAGCTTTTTGGCGCCCTGCCCATCGTCCACCACGTCGGCGGTCTGGTCAAGGTGATCCACAACGAAACCGGCCTGGCCTACCAGGAGCACAGCCCCGTGGCCCTCATGGGGGCCATGCGCCAGGCCATCGCGCTCTTCACCGGCCAGCCGGAAAAGATCACGGCCATGCAAAAGAAGAGTGTTGAACTGATCGAGCAGACCTACACCTGGGACCGGGTGAAGGAGCAGTACCTTAAGCTGTACACCGAGGCCCGGGCGCTCCGCTCCCCGGCCTGAGAGAGACGCACGGCAGGGTCGGACAAGGGGGGACCTTGCCGGCAGAAAACCAGGAGACAACCAAGGAGAGTCGCTATGACAGTACGCATCGGCATCAACGGCTTCGGCCGCATCGGCAGAAACGTCTTCCGCGCCATTGACCAGGATCCGGCCTTTGGTGACGTGGAGATCGTGGCGATCAACGACCTCACCGACAACAAGACCCTGGCCCATCTCTTGAAGTACGACTCCATCATGGGCGTCTACCGCCGTGAGGTTAAGGCCAACGACGAAGGGCTGCTGGTGGACAACCGGCCGGTACGGATTACCAGCCATCGCAATCCGGCCGACATCCCCTGGGGCGCCATGGGGGTGGACTACGTCATCGAGTCCACCGGCCGCTTCACCGATGCGGAGACCGCCGGCGCCCATCTCGATGCCGGCGCCAAGAAGGTGGTGATCTCGGCCCCGGCCAAGGGCAAGGTCAAGACCATTGTCATGGGAGTGAACGAGCACGAGTACGACCCGACCGAACATTCCATCCTCTCCAACGCCTCCTGCACCACCAACTGCCTGGCGCCCATGGCCAAGGTCATCCTCGACCGCTTCGGCATCAAGCGCGGCCTCATGACCACCGTCCACTCCTACACCAACGACCAGTCCATCCTCGACTTTCCGCACAGCGACCTGCGCCGGGCGCGGGCCGCGGCCATGTCCATGATCCCCACCAAGACCGGCGCGGCAGCGGCCGTCTCGCTGGTCATCCCGGAACTCAAGGGCAAGTTCGACGGCCTGGCGGTGCGGGTGCCCACCCCCAACGTCTCGCTGGTGGACGCGGTAATGGAGGTGGAACGCGAGACCACGGTGACCGAGGTCAACGAGGCCCTGGCCGCGGCGGCCAACCGCTTCCTGGGCTACACCGACGAACCGCTGGTCTCCATCGACTTCCAGGGCAACCCCCACTCCTCCATGGTGGACGGCGGTTCCACCAAGGTCCTGGGCACCATGGTCAAGGTGCTGGCCTGGTACGACAACGAGTGGGGCTACTCCAACCGGGTGCTGGATCTCATCCTCTACATGGAGG
>DYDL01000077.1 GCA_020717925.1 Desulfocapsa sp. | reverse complement strand
TAAGTCGCTTGCGCCAATAAAAGGGACGCCGTTTCTGGTGCGCGAACGCTACGATTCGAATTAGATCTGGGTAGACCGCATAAACCAGATTGTAGGGAAAGCGCCACAACGATTTCCGGCGTACTCGTTTTCCGATAAGGCTACAACCATCCGGGCTCGCGGCAACATGCTCAAGGGCTCGTTCCAACTCGCCAAGCAAATTGGAACCAAGCCCGACCGAACGATTCTCATAGTATTCCGCCGCCTCAGCGACCTCGGCGGAGGCATCTGGATGAAACGTAGTTGATCTCACGAGATGGCTGCCCGGGCTCGGCTAAGCACTTCATTGGCAGGGATCTCCGCCGTCAATCCCTGCTCCAACTCGTCCAACCGGCGCTCTGCCTCCTCGGCCCACAAAGCCTCTATCTCCGATGCTGAAAGCTCGTCCAGGCTCTCCACGATCCACTTCGCAAGGGCGGCACGTTCACGCAAAGGCAGCTTCCTGATCTCAGACTCTATTTCATTGATGCCCATCATTATCTCCTAGAGGAACATCCCCGGGGCGCAATTTATTAGTTCACTGAATTTTCAGCCTTACTGCATTCTTTCAGGGCAAGGCGGGAGACCAAGTAATTCCTAGCACTCCTGTCCTTTGTAGGCTTAGCGCGTGACAGAATATTTGTCAACCCAGGAAAGCGACCGTGGCTCCTAGGGGAGAGCCAGGGGGGGGCGGAGGTGGAACAAGGCAAGGAAGGGAACGGGTCAGCGGTTCAGCCGTGCCGCGCTCTCGTTCTGCAGGGTTTCAATATAGGCCCGCAGGTTAGGGAAGCTGGTCATGGTGAAAATACGCTGGCGGATGGCGGCGCCGCCAATGATCCCTTTGCAGTACTTGGCGATGTGGTTCTTGGTCTTGGCCAGGCAGATCTGCTGGTTGTAGTGTAATTCCAGCAGGTCTAAGTGGCGCGACAGGGCGCGGAGGCGGAAAAGCAGGGAGGGTTCGTCGCGGTTGGGTTGAAAGACCCAGGGCCGGCCCAGGGCGCCGCGAGCGACCATCACCCCGTCGCAGCCGGTCTGGTTCATCATCTCTTGGCCCTGCTCATAGGTCATGATGCCGCCATTGCCGATGACCGGAATGGATACCGCCCGTTTGGTGTCGGCCAAAACCCGCAGGTCTACTTCGCCGGAAAAGCCGTCGGTCCAGGTGCGGGCGTGCAGGGAGACAGCGGCTGCGCCCTCGTCCTCGGCCATCTTGGCAAAGCCCGGGGCGACAATGGATTCGTGGTTCCAGCCGGTGCGGAACTTCACCGTGACCGGCACCTTGCTGTGGCGGCGGACCAGCCGGATGATGCGGGCGGCCAGGGCCGGGTTGCGCATCAGGGCGGCGCCAGCGCCTTTTTTGATTACCTTCTTGACTGGGCAGCCCATGTTGATGTCGATGAGGTCGATGGGCAACTCAGACAGGATAGCGGCGGCCTCGCCCATGATCTCGGGATCGCTGCCAAAGAGTTGCATGGCCACCGGCCGTTCTTCCGGCACGGTACGGGTCATCTGGATGGTCTTGTCCTGCTCAAAGACCAGGCCATGGCAACTGATCATCTCGGAATAGCAGAGGCCGGCCCCATACTCCCGGCACAGTTGGCGGAAGGCCAAGTCGTTGAAACCAGCGAGCGGGGCGAGGATGAAGGGCGAGGAGAGGGTGAGGGGGCCGATTTGCATGGGTTGGTTGGGAAGGAATTAATAGGACCTATGGGACTTATGAGACCTATAGGTCCTATTAAACTTCAGCCTTGAGCCTTCAGCCTTCAGCCTTTAATACCGCCTCAACTGCCTCAACCACCTTGGCCACGGTGAAGCCGAAGTACTCGAAGAGCACCTCGGCCGGGGCCGACTCGCCGAAGCGGTCGATGCCCACCACCTTGCCGTTCAGGCCCACGTACTTGTACCAGCCGGCAGTGACGCCGGCCTCAACCGCCACGCGGGCGGTAATCGCGGGCGGCAGCACGCTGTTGCGGTAGGCTTCGTCCTGGCCTTCGAAGAGATCGGTGCAGGGCAAGGAGATCACCCGTACCCTCCGGCCGGCCGTGGTGAGTTGTTTGGCCGCGTCCATGGCCAACCCCACCTCGGAACCGGTGGCAATGATGATGGCCTCGGGAGCGCCCTGGCAGTCGGCCAGCACGTAGCCGCCGCGCCGGATGGCAGCGAGCTGCTCAGCGGTGCGGGGCTGATGGGGCAGGTTCTGGCGGGAGAAGAGCAGGCAGCTCGGGCCGTCCGTCCTTTCAATCGCCGCCTGCCAGGATACCGCCGACTCGACCGCGTCGCAGGGGCGCCAGACGCTCATGTTGGGAATGAGGCGCAGGGTGGCGGTCTGCTCCACCGGCTGATGGGTGGGGCCGTCTTCGCCCAGGCCGATGGAGTCGTGGGTAAAGACGAAGATGGAACGGATCTTCATGAGAGCGGCCATGCGCAGGGCGTTTCTGGCGTATTCCGAGAAGATGAGGAAGGTGGCGCCGTAAGGAATAAAGCCGCCGTGCAGGGCGATGCCGTTCATGATGGCGGCCATGCCGAATTCCCGCACCCCGTAATAGATGTAGTTGCCGTCCGCGTGGTCCTTGACCCCACGGCTGCCTGACCAGAGGGTCAGGTTGGAGGCGGCCAGGTCGGCGGAGCCGCCCATGAGTTCAGGCAGCACTGGGCCAAAACCGTTCAAGGTGTTCTCCGAGGCCTTGCGGGTGGCGATCTTCGCACCCTTGGCATCCACACCCTTGATAAAGCTGGCGGCCTGGGCCGACCACTCCGCGGGCAGCTCGCCGGCCAGCCGGCGTTGCAACTCCGCGGCAAGTTCGGGATACGCCTTGGCATAGGCGGCCAGTTGCTCGTTCCACGCCCCTTCCAGTTGGCCGCCCTTGGCCTTGGCGTCCCAGCCCGCATAGATCTCAGCCGGTACAGTAAAGGGTGGATGGGGCCAACCGATGGTCTCCCGCACCAGTTTGATTTCATCGTCACCCAGGGGCGCGCCGTGGCAGGACTCTTTGCCCTGCTTGCAGGGGGAGCCCCAGCCGATGATAGTCTTGCAGCAGATCAGGCTCGGCCGGTCGGTGACCGCCTTGGCCTCTGCCAGGGCGCGGCGGACCGCCTCGCCGTCGTGGCCGTCGACGTTCTCGATCACGTGCCAGCCATAGGCCTTGAAGCGTTGCGGGGTATTATCAGCGAACCAGCCGGCCACCTCGCCGTCGATGGAGATCTTGTTGTCGTCGTAGAGGGCGATGAGTTTACCCAGGCCCAGGGTGCCCGCCAGGGAGCAGACTTCGTGCGAGATGCCCTCCATCATGCAGCCGTCGCCCATGAAGACGTAGGTGTGGTGATCGATTATTGCGTGGCCGGGCCGGTTGAACTGGCCGGCCAGTGCCCGTTCGGCAATGGCCATGCCCACCCCGTTGGCAATGCCCTGGCCCAGGGGGCCGGTGGTGGTCTCCACCCCGGGGGCATAGCCGTATTCCGGGTGGCCCGGGGTCTTGGAGTGGAGCTGGCGAAAGTTCTTGAGTTCATCCATGGGCAGATCGTAGCCCGCAAGGTGGAGGAGGGCATAGATCAGCATGGAGCCGTGGCCGTTGGACACCACAAAGCGGTCGCGATTGGGCCACTTGGGATTGGCCGGGTTGTGGCGCAAAAAATCGTTCCACAACACCTCGGCGATATCAGCCATACCCATTGGCATGCCGGGATGGCCCGACTTGGCTTTCTGGACTGCGTCCATGGACAGGGCGCGGATGGCGTTGGCAAGCTCTCGGCGTGACGGCATGAAAGTCCTCCAGGGAGTTGGTGATGCTGGCAGTAAAACGACCGGCCGCCATGAAACGGGCGCCGGGGCTGGACCGGATTTTCAGGGGCCAGCGCATGGCACTATATACCTTGCCTGTATGGCGAATGCCAGCCTTATTCCGGCCGTCTGCCGCCAGGGCCAGTGAGCGTGGTCAGGAGCCGGATGTAGACCTCCTCGCCGATCTCATCGGCCATAATGGCCAGGGATTGTTTCCGTAATGATAAGGTTCGCACCGCGTCAGGGCCGACCAGGTAGGTGCCTTCCCCGACGTAGAGCGGTTCCTTGAATAGCACAACGCCGGAACTGGCCGCGGTCATGGTGTAGCTTACTTTGAGCACCGCCTTGATGCTGGTGGCCTGGTCGAAGTCGCCGTAGGAGGAACCGGGGTGCTCAGAGGATATGATCTCACCGCTAAGAACGTAGTCGGAAGCCTCACGCTGCTGGCTGATCTCGAAGTGGCCAGACTCGGTAAACCAATCGCGCAAGGCATCATTCAGGGTGGATTCCAGACCCAGTTCGTTGGTGCGGTTTTCCCAAAGCGGGATATAGAGCCGGTACTTAACATCCCCGCTGGTTCCTTCCGGCCTGGGCAGCATGCGGTAGCCGCAGGCGCCGAGCAGTGCCATCACCAGGCAGAGCAGGGCAAATCCGAAGCACCAAGCAGGCTTGCACATGGCTTATGCCACCACGATGTTGATCAGGCGGTTTGGCACGACAATGACCTTGCGAACCTGGGTGTCGCCGATGGCCTTGATGACCTTATCGTCCCGCAGGGCCTCGGCCTCGATCTCCGCCTCGCTGGTGCCGGGCGCGACCAGCAGCCGGCTGCGCACCTTGCCGTTCACCTGGACCACCAGCGTGATTTCCTCCTCGTGGGTCAAGTCCGGATCAAAGCTCGGCCAGGTGGTATGGTTGAGCGGGGTGGCATGTCCGGTCACCTCCCACAGCTCCTCGGCCAGGTGTGGCACCATTGGGGAGAGGAGCAGGAGAATGGACTCCATGGCCTCGGCCACGGCCCAGTCGTCGGGCCGTTCCGCTGTTGCCTCGGCCACCTGGGCGGAAAGCAGGTTAAAGAGTTCCATCACCGCGCTGATCGCGGTGTTGAAATGGAAGTTGTTGTCGATGTCGCTCGTAACCTTGGCGATGGTCTGGTGTGTCTTGCGGCGCAGCACCCGGCCGGGCTTGTTCAAGGTCGTTGTGTCGCGGTTCCGGCTGGTGGCCAGCAAGGTCAGGTTGGTGGCCACGAAGCGCTGGATCCGGCCAAGGAAACGGGCCGCGCCGTCCACGCCCTGATCGCTCCACTCCAGATCGCGTTCCGGCGGCGCGGCGAACAGGCTGAAAAGCCGCACCGTGTCGGCGCCGTACCTGTCGATCAGGTCGTTGGGGTCAACCACGTTGCCCTTGGACTTGCTCATCTTGGTGCCATCTTTGATGACCATGCCCTGGGTGAGCAGGTTGGCAAAGGGCTCGTCCACGGTCAGATACCCCAGATCGCGCATGACCTTGGTGAAAAAGCGGGCATAGAGGAGATGGAGGATGGCGTGTTCAACTCCGCCGATATACTGATCCACCGGCAGCCAGTGATCCACCGCGGCCCGCTCCAAGGGGCCATCCAGATAATCCGGGCAGGCGTAGCGGGCAAAGTACCAGGAGGATTCGACAAAGGTGTCCATGGTGTCGGTTTCACGGCGCGCCGGGCCGCCGCATGCTGGACAGGTGGTCTTGTAGAACGTTGCCAGGGTATGCAGGGGGGATTTGCCGCTGGTGTCCATTTCAATATCAGTCGGAAGCACCACGGGCAAGTCAGCGGCCGGCACCGGCCTGGCGCCGCATTTTTTGCACAGAATCATGGGAATGGGCGCACCCCAGTAACGCTGCCTGGAGATGCCCCAATCCCGCAGGCGATAGGTGGTGCGGCCCTTGCCAAACTCCGCTTGCTCGGCGTGCCGGGTGATGGCAGCCTTGGCCGCGGCCGAGGTCATGCCGTCAAAAATATTGGAATTCACAAGCAGGCCTGGCGTTTCAAAGGCCTCCGTCATGTTGTTCGGGTTTAAGGTGCTCTCCTCGGGCTGGATCACCACCCGGATGGGCAGGTTGTATTTTCTCGCAAACTCGAAATCCCGCTGATCATGGGCCGGCACCGCCATAACGGCGCCAGTGCCGTACTCCATGAGCACGAAGTTGGCCACGTACACCGGTATCTTTTCGCCGGTAAATGGGTTCAGGCAATAGCGGCCGGTAAAGACCCCATCCTTTGCCATCTCCTCATCAGGCTTCTGGCGACGCTTGGCTAGCTTGGTGCTCTGCACGAAGTCGCGGACCTTGGCCTCCTGCCCGGTTCCCTGGATCAGCTCTTCCACCAGGGGATGCTCCGGAGCAATGGACATGAAGGTGACGCCGTGAACGGTGTCCGGCCGGGTGGTGAAGATCCTGAGCGTCCGGGCCAGGCCGTCAATGGCAAAGTCAAGCTCAGCGCCCTCGCTCTTGCCGATCCAGTTGCGCTGCATGGTGAGGACCTTTTCCGGCCAGCCTGTCAGCTTGTCGCAGTTGGCAAGCAATTCCTCGGCATAGGCGGTGATCCTGAAAAACCAGCCGTTCATCTCCCGCGGGGCCACGAGTTCGTCGCAACGCCAGCAGCCGCCGTCGATGACCTGTTCGTTGGCCAACACGGTCTGGCAGGTCTCACACCAGTTCACCGTGGTGACCTTCTGGTAGACCAGCCCCTGGTCGAACATCCGGGTGAAGAGGAGCTGTTCCCAGCGATAGTACTCCGGCTTGCAGGTGGCAAGCTCGCGCTCCCAATCGTAGCTGAAGCCCATGCGCTTAAGCTGGGTCTTCATGTAGGCGATATTTTCAAAGGTCCACTTGGCCGGATGGGTGTTGTGCTTGATGGCGGCATTTTCCGCCGGCAGACCGAAGGCGTCCCAGCCCATGGGGTGCATGACATTGAAGCCACGCATGCGCTTGTAACGGGCCACCACGTCGCCGATGGTGTAATTGCGCACATGGCCCATGTGGATGCGGCCGGAAGGATAGGGGAACATTTCCAGCAGATAATATTTTGGTCGGTCTGTCCGCGGGGAGGCCTTGAAGGTCTTATTTTTTCGCCAGTGTTCCTGCCATTTGAGTTCAATGGTCTGGAAGTCGTAGTGCAGGCTGTCCTTGTTCACCATGGTAGGTTCCGAGGGTAGTTAGGCTGGGTTACATCGGCTCCCCGTAAGCGGGGTGGGCCGGGTTTTCAAAGGTTGTATACTGCGACAGGAAGATCAGGTCAATGGTGCCGGTAGGGCCGTTTCGCTGTTTGCCGATGATCACCTCGGCGGTGCCGCGCCTGGGGTTGTCCTCGCTCTTGTTGTAAACCTCGTCGCGGTAAATGAAGCAGATGAGGTCGGCATCCTGTTCAATGGCCCCGGACTCCCGCAGGTCGGAGAGTTGCGGCCGTTTGTCGGTGCGCGACTCCAGGCTGCGGTTGAGCTGGGAAAGGGCGATAACCGGTATGTGCAGCTCCTTGGCCATGGCCTTCAGGGAACGGGAGATCTCGCTGATCTCCTGTTCGCGCCGTTCGGAGGAGCTTCGGCCGCGCATGAGCTGCAAATAATCCACCACGATGAGGCCGATGTTGTGCTCTGACTTCAGGCGCCGCGCCTTGGCCCGCATCTCCAGCACCGACAGGGCCGGGGTGTCGTCAATGAACAGCGGCGCCTCGTGCAGGATGCCGGCGGCCCTGGTCAGCTTCGGCCAGTCGTGCTCCTGCAGCGAGCCGGTGCGCAGCCTCTGCGCGTCCACCCGGCTCACCGAACAGAGCATGCGCATGCCCAGTTGTTCACACGACATCTCCAGGCTGAATACCCCCACCGGTACCTTGCTCTCGATGGCGGCGTTCTGGGCGATGTTCATGGCCAGGGCGGTCTTGCCCATGCTGGGCCGGCCGGCGATGATGATCAAATCGGAAGGCTGTAACCCGGCGGTTTTCCGGTCGAATTCCGGATAGCCGGTGGAGACGCCGGTGATCATTTCCTTACGCTCAAAGAGCTTTTCCACCATCTTGAAGGTATCGTTGATGATGGTGCGCATGGGCTGAAAGGCCTGATCGCTCTTGGCCCGGGAGATTTCGAAGATGGTCTGCTCGGTTTCGTCAAGCAGGGCGTCGATATCGTCCTGCTCCTCATAGCAGCGGCCGGCGATTTCCGTAGTGGTGCTGATCAGGCGGCGCAGGATGGATTTTTCCCGTACGATCCTGGCGTAAAAACCGATGTTGGAGGCAACGGGAACGATGTTGGTGAGGGTGGCGAGATAGGCTGGTCCGCCGGAGGCTTCGAGCTGGCCGCTGTCCTTCAGGTGATTGGTGACAGTGATGATGTCCTGCGGCTCACCCTTGTCGAACAGCCCCAGCATGGCGGCGTAAATGGCCTTATGGGCATCGCGGTAGAAATCCTCGGCCGCGAGAAATTCCACCGCCTTCACCAGGAGGCCCTGTTGCAGCAGGATGGAACCCAGCACGCATTGTTCCGCCTCGAGATTTTGGGGCGGAACCCGACGGCTGGCTGGCGGTTGCTGGATGCTAAGTTCCATGACAGCGCGACCCCTCGAGGGCGGGCAGAGGGTTCTTGTAGGTGGCAGCGGGGACCGTCACGCCTTCAGATCGAGGCGGTCCCGCTCCAGCAGTCCAATGACTATTCAGCGGCGATGGGCACTACCTGGACCTTGATTTCAGCGGTGGTCTGGTAGGCGATTTTCACCAGCACCGAGGTCTCGCCGAGGGTGCGGATGGGCTCGGGAAGCTGGATGCGCTTCTTGTCGATAACAATACCCAGGGCGGCAAGCTTTTCAGCGATGTCAGCCGAGGTGATCGAACCGTAAAGTTTGTTCTCTTCGCCCACCCGCTGGGCAATGACCACTGTGGCGCCGGAGATTTTCTTGGCCAGTTGCTCGGCCTCCTCGCGCTGTTTGGCCTTGCGTGCCTGGATAGCGGCCTGCTCCTGGGCCAGGATGGCCATGTTGGCCTTGGTGCTTAGCAACGCCTTGTTGGTCGGAAACAGGTAGTTGCGGGCATAGCCGGGTTTGACCTTGACGATATCGCCTTCTTCGCCCAGGGTGTCAATGGTTTCCTTGAGAATGACTTCCATGTTTGTTCCTCCAAGATATCTCTTCTCCCCGCAAGTCGGGTCACCCCATTATAGGGGATTTTCCTTCAGACCGCGAGGCCTTCTGAAATCGGCCCATACGTCGGCCACGCCGGTGACGATCAACACCAGGATACCGTATCCCTGCACAAGAAAAAGTATGTAGGCGAGCGCCCGCAGCGGCCGTGGCACCTGCCATTTGTTGAACAAAGACGAGATCACGCCCATGCCCTGCAAAAAATAGAGGGCACTCACTACCATGAGCAGATTCGTGCCTGCTACTCCGAAGCCCTGGCCGGGCAAAAGCATGGCCACAATACCGGCGATAAAACCCCATACCACCGGGTCAGGCAGCCTCCAGGCGCGCAGGTCTTGCCACGGAATCAGGCCCGGGGCCAGGCGGCGCATAAAGAGAGTGCCCATGCCCAAGACGAACCAGACCTGCAGCAGCGAGGTCGCGAGCAGGATGCCAGGCAAAAAATGCGGCAGCACATCACGTGTCTGCTGAAAAGCGGCGGCCAGGCTGTTCAGCGTCTCCGCGGGCAAGCCTTCCGCTTTGCCGATGTTTATGTAGTTCTCGGCCAGGAGAGCCATGTCCGCATCCAATCCGGTCTGAAGCTCATGATAAGGATTGGTGCCAGTCAACCAGCCTCCCAAAAGCAAGAGGCCGAGATAGCCGGCAATAAGGGCAATTGCCCCCCTGAAACTTGCCGCCTCGGCCGAGTGTCCTGCCTGTGCGGATTTCGCCACTGAGAAGCCGAGCGGCATCAAGGCCACGGAAAATACCATGCTTTTCAGCGCGCCGGCCACCAAAAGGATGGCCGCTGTAATAAAAAGCGCCCTGACGACGAGGGCGGTGCCATTTTTCTGCCCGTGGATCAGCAGTGCATAAATGGGCAGCAGTGGCGTGATCACATACAGCCAGCCCAGAAATTGCGGCAGGGCATTCGGCAGGGTGCATATGGCCACCGCCACGGCCATGTCCCTGATGTACAGGGGTTCAAGTTTCATGTTGCGGGCGCCTGAACCACCAATCCGTTGGCGCCAGGCCGGATCCTCGGTTTAGAAATTGAGGTGGCCGGCATAGGGCAGCAAGGCGATTTGCCGTGCCTTCTTAATGGCGTCGGTCACCTGGCGCTGATGCTTGGCGCAGGTGCCGAAAATCCGCCGGGGAATAATCTTACCCTGATCGGTGACAAAGTGGCGCAGGGTCTTGATCTCCTTGTAGTCAACGGACTGGCTTTTATCGCTGCAGAACCGGCATGCCTTGCGACGGCTGAAGGTCTGTTTTTTACGCTGTTGCTGTTGTTGTTGCTGCATAATATTTTTCCTCTATGGTGAGTTTCGCTTGCCTGTAACGGGAGCAACGCTGGCGCAATGCCGGATTCAATTAAGCATCAACCTCGGCGTCATCTTCCATTTGCTCCGTCATCTCCTCATCGGCATCACCTGCAGCAACAGTAGCAGGCTCCGCGCCTTCTTCCACTTCAGGGTCAGGAATAAAGGTGTCCTGGGTTTTTACCGTCATGTACTTGAGAACCTGATCGTCGATCCGGAAGATCCTCTCGATCTCCTTGACCGCCTCGGGCATGCCGGCGTACTCAATATAAAGGTAATAACCCTGGTTTTCTTTCTGGATGAGGTAGGCGAGTTTTTTTACGCCCCAATGGTCGACCCGGATGGGGCTGCCGCCAAATTGCTGAATGATGCCGGTGGTTTTCTCAGCGATGGCGCTGATTTTTTCCTCGCCCGCGCTGGGACGAATAATACAGATGGTCTCGTATCTACGCATGGTTGCCTCCTTGTGGACTTGTGGCCCTCGCTTTCTGTCTTTTATGCGGAGAGCAAGGAGAAGCTGCTTCTTTTGTCTATTCCAAATATCGTTCTTCCACCCGGAAGATTGAAGAAGCACCAGATACCATAGTTTTCTTTGCAGTTCAACGTTTTTTTGCCTCGTCCCAGCCGCGCTGCATGGCCTCCTGGTCGGCCCCGGTAACACTCTGGCCCTGTTCGGCAAATATCTCCTCCATAGTAATGAAACGGCGAATAAATTTCGTGGTGGCGTTGTGCAGGGCGTCCTCGGCGTTGGCACCCAGGCAACGGCTGATGTTCACCGCGGTAAAAAGGAGGTCGCCCAATTCCTCAAGAACCAAGGCTGGATCGTTGCTCGTCATGGCCTGTTTCAGTTCCTGGACTTCCTCGTCAAGTTTGGCGAAGATCATGGTCAGGTCGGGCCAGTCAAAGCCGGTATGGGCGGCCCGTTCCGATACCCTTTGGGCCCGACGCAAGGCGGGAAGGGTAGCCGGCACGGCGTTCAGAAAATGAGGGGCAATGGTTTTTTTCCCCTCCTGTTCGTCGGCCTTGATGGCCATCCACAACCGTTTCTGCTCCTCCGGGGAGGCCACCGTAACATCGCCGAATACGTGGGGGTGACGGCGGATCATCTTCTGGCAAATAGCTTCAATGGCGCCGGCTGCATCGAATTTTTTCTGCTCCTCGTAGATTCTGCAAAGAAAAACGACCTGAAACAAAAGATCGCCCAGTTCCTCCCGGATATGGTCGGGCTCTCCGCAGTCGATGGCCTGTGCCAGCTCATGGGTTTCCTCGATAAGGTACGACTTCAAGGAGGGGGCGGTTTGTTTTTTGTCCCAAGGACAACCGTCCGGGCCGCGCAGGCGAGCGACAATCTCCATGAGATCAAGAAAGAGTCTGCCAGTATCCATGTTCATGGTGGGGCTCCAATGGGAGGGCGCGAATTCATGCTTGCGAAGGAATATTTTTGGCGGAAAAAATACCATACCAGGCATTGAGACGCTTGAGAAGGGGCCACGGGCCTGGGAAGGTTTTGCTTTCTCCTGACAAAATTAAGGCTGGATTTTTTAAATCGCAGGCCCTATTCTATAACTACTAACGAGATGTATGTTGTGCGCCACGGTCGGCTGATCGCCAGGAGGGAATAATTTATTATCCGTGATATTCCAGGTCTGGGAAGGCTTTAGGGCTCTCTGCCGTGGATTTATACCTAAGTTTTTCCGCCAGGAAGGAGTTGACCGCAGTATGGAGTTTTTTTTAAAAAAAAGATGGGGGGCTCTTGCAAAAAAAATAGTATATTGTATATAAGCGTTCCTAACGGAAAATCCTTATCCAGTTATTTTTCAGCTCCACCTCACTGCTTTTTTGTTTCAAAAATGTAAAACGAAATGATAGTATTGTGTCAGGGAAGTAATCTGGCCTGTCATATCGTTTGGCCTGTCAGGTTTCTTCCTAAGATATAAAACCTATTTGTGACGGAGAGTAACATGGCTATTCAACGCAAGAAAACAAAAACAGAGTCAACCGCCAAAGCGAATCGGGAAAAAAAGGAGAAGAGGATTCTTCTTGAAAAGCACAAGGACATTGCCAGGATAGATCAGGAGTCCAAGCGGACTCATGGCTGGTATGTGCGCGTGCGCTTCAAGGGAACCACGCATTCCAAGTTTTTCTCCGATGGCAAGTGTGGTGGCCGCTATTCCAGCCTTCTGGCAGCCCTGGCCTGGCGGAACGAGACCGAGGCCTCTCTTGGCAAGATCCGTACAGATAAACATATTGTCACGGTAAGCCATACCACCACCGGCGTGGTCGGTGTTCGGTTCAACGAAAAGTTGCACCGCTACGAGGTGAGTTGGGTGGACAGCCAGGGCAAGCAGGGCAAGACCTCGGTTTCCATTGTCAAGCACGGCAAACAGTCTGCCCTTGCCAAGGCCTGTCAGATCAGGAAGGAAAAGGAAGCTGAACGGCTGGTCGCCTGATCCCGCTTCGGGCGATAAAGTTTTTCGTACCGTAAACACAAATACCCAAGGCGCCCGCTAAACCAGGGCGCCTTGGGTATTTTTTTAGGCAACCTTGAAAAATTCATTTATCGTCATTCCCTCAAAAGCGGGAATCCAGTCAAATCAAACACCTGGATTCCGGGTCAAGCCCGGAATGCCAAATTTTTAAAGGCACCCTTTAGCTGTTGCGGCCCGCCTTACGGCGAATCGTGGCAGAGAGCGCAGTCCTGGGTGATGGTCTTGCCCTCGGCGTTGACATGCTCCTCGTCGTGGCAGCGCCAGCAGCCATAGCCGTCGTCGGCATACTGGTGACCCAGGTGCATCTTGTAGGTGCCCCAATGGATATTCATCTCAGGCCAGACGTTGCCCAGATATGCTTCCAGGAGGAAATCGCCACCCTTCTTGATATCGGCCTCATGCTGTTTGGCCATGGCGGGGTCGCGCTTGGTCTGCAGGGCGATTAGCGCGTCCACCATCCGAGCCTCGGCCTCCTTGCGGGTGGCGTACTGGTACGTCAGCACCGCTAGGCTATCCTCGCGCATGCCTGGAATGTCCGGGTTTATGCGTCGGCTGAGCAGGCCGAAGTCGACCCGTTCATCGGGCATCTGATAGACGTGGGTTGGCCGGTTGTGGCAGTCGATACAGTCCATGGTCCGCCAGTGGTGTCCTTGGTCCTCCTTAATCTCGGCCAGGTCGCTTTTCACAAACTCCTCCTCCTTGCCGTCCGGCCTGGTCACCTTGACCCGGGCGATTTTGGTCCGCTTCTCATCCTCGGCCAGATATTGCACCTTGACATTCTTGCTGACATGCCAGTGAATGCCCTCAAAGGCGTCGGTTTCCGGGTTGCGGCCCCCGATATGCAGGGCAATCTCGGTCACCTCGGGCTTGCTCTGATTGCTGTTGGTGAAACGCTTGAAAGACTTCACCTTCTTGCCGTGGAATTTCTCGGGCCAATGGCAGGTCTCGCAAGTGTCGCGGGCCGGGCGCAGGTGCTCGACCGGAGCGGGAATCGGTCGGGAGTAGCTGTTGGTGAAAATCGCCACGACCTGACGGAGTCCTGAGATTTTGGCCCGCACAAACCAGTCGGCGCCCGGGCCGATATGGCATTCCACGCAGACTACCCTGGCATGCGGGGAGCGTTGATAGACGGTGTATTCCGGTTCCATGACCTGGTGGCAGACCTGGCCGCAGAAATAGGCGGAGTCGCTGAAGTGATAGCCCTCGTAAGCGACCATCGCAAAGATGCAGAGATTGATCACCGTGAGCACGAGAAACCCGACCACCCAGCGACGATGGGTGTGGTCGCTGAGATTAAGCGTCAGGTGCTCCCTGGATATTCCGTGTTTGAACCATTTGCGCCGCCGCAGAAAGGCGGCCACAGGAATCATGGCCAGACCGGTAAGCATCAGTCCCGGCAGGATGAGGTAGGTAAAAAAGCCGGCATAGGGGTTGTTAAAAAAGCCAAGCAGATCGACCATCATGCCGATCACCAGCAGGGTAGCGCTGATGGTGGTGATGGTAACGCCCATCAGCCCCAGGGGCGAACGCCACATGCCGCGGATGATATGGCTCCACGGCCCCTTGGTGTGCGGTTCGTTCCTGTTTTCTGTCTGTCTGTCGCTCTTCTCGGTCATCGTCCTTCTCCCATGCTGGAACATTTA
>DYDL01000300.1 GCA_020717925.1 Desulfocapsa sp. | reverse complement strand
TGATTCACCCTTTCCGCGAAGGCAATGGGAGATTGTCCCGCCTGGTGGCAACATTGATGGCCTTGCAGGCCGGCCTGCCGCCCTTGGATTTCAGTGAATTAAGCGGCAAACGTCTGGAAGAATATTTTGCCGCTGTGCGAGCGGGAATGGAGCGGAATTACAGGCCGATGGAGAAGGCCTTCGAGTCCGTTATCTCCCGGACTTTGAAGTCTTCGGGGAAATGAGGGTGGATTTCTTGCGGGAGAGGTACTCTTGGAGGATTTTTTGCGCGGCAATTCCTTCAATGGCTGAAGAAGAACACACGGAATCGATCAGGCCTGATTGCCGGTCATCCGCGTCTTGCAGAAAGGGATTAGTTTTTCTTAGAGCCTTACATTTCATAAGGACAATATACCATGGAAATCTTTGTAAGTCATGAGTGATTTGGCTGAACAAAGCCAAGGGAAAATACCGGATGTTGTGGCGTCAAGCTATGCCGAAGATGACCTGTTTCAACTTTCCGGTTTGCAGCACCTGCTGTTCTGCGAGCGGCAGTGCGCGCTGATCCATATAGAACAGCTCTGGGCGGAAAACCGGCTCACGGCCGAGGGCCGTATTCTGCACGACCGCGCGGATTCTGGTGAAAGCGAGTGGCGGGGTGAGGTGAGGGTGGAGTTCGGTATGCCGATCCGGTCGCTTATGCTAGGGCTTTCCGGCAGGGCGGATGTGGTGGAATTCCAGCGACCGGCCGAGCCGAGGGCGCCCTGGCAACCCCTGCCGGTGGAGTACAAGCGGGGCAAACCAAAGCCCGATCATTCCGATCTCGTCCAACTCTGCGCCCAGGCCATGTGCCTGGAAGAAATGATGGGCGTGGAGGTACCCGCCGGCGCCATGTTCTACGGCAAGCCGCGCCGTCGGCTGGAAGTGGTCTTCGACGCCACGTTGCGGGATGAGACAACCAGGGCCGCGGCCCGGCTGCATGAACTCATCCGGGGCGGGAAGACGCCGGTGGCCAGGTATGAAAAGAAGTGCGAGAGTTGCTCGTTGATGTCCATCTGCATGCCGAAGGTGACAGGCTCAACGAAAAGCGTGGGCAAGTATCTTGCCAATGCTTGCAGGGGATGATGTTGACCAACACGGGAGATTCTAAAGCTGAGTTGAGCAGCTCGTCTGCTCATACGAAACTTATGCCCTTGTGGTATAAACGAGGAATACATTGATGACAAACGACAAGAAATACCATAAAAGCCTTGCCCCGGCGGCCATCGGCTCGGGCGGTGAACACGATCATGACCGCCACTTACTGGGAGATTGGGCGGCGCATCGTGGAGTATGAGCAGAAAGGGGCGGCGCGAGCTGAATATGGTTCCGCGCTTCTCAATCGTTTGTCTACAGATTTGAGCGTCAGGTTTGGCCGTGGATTCTCGGAAAGAAACCTAAAGCAGATGCGTCTTTTTTATACGGGCTGGCAGATTCGGCAGACGGTGTCTGCCGAATTCAGGCTGCAAGCAATTGCCGACAGTTTCCCCCTGCCATGGTCCCATTATGTCAGGCTCATGTCAGTGGATAAGTCGGAGGCCCGTTCGTTTTACGAGTCTGAAGCACTACGTGGCGGCTGGACCGTGCGCCAACTTGATCGTCAGATTGCCACGCTTTTCTATGAACGTACCGCTCTTTCCCGCAACAAGGCGGCCATGCTGAAAAAGGGCGAGAAGCCGCGTCCTGAAGATGTTGTGTCACCCGAGGAGGAGATCAAAGACCCGCTGGTGCTGGAGTTCCTGGGCCTTAAGGACGAGTACTCCGAGAATGACATGGAGGAGGCATTGATCCACCACCTCGAAGCGTTTCTCTTGGAGCTGGGTGGTGATTTTACCTTTGTCGGCCGGCAGCGCCGCCTGCGCATCGACCATGCCTGGTTTCGGATCGATCTGCTTTTCTATCACCGGCGCCTGCGCTGTCTGGTGGTGATCGATCTGAAACTTGGCGCCTTCTCGCACGCCGATGCCGGGCAGATGCACCTGTACCTCAATTATGCGCGGGAACACTGGACCCACCCCGGTGAAAATCCGCCGGTCGGCCTTATCCTCTGCGCCGAAAAATCACGTTCGCTGGCCCATTACGCCCTGGAAGGGCTGCCGAACAAGGTTCTCGCGGCGGAGTACAAGACCGTGTTGCCCGACGAAAAGACATTGGTCGCGGAGATCAACAAAACCCGCAAGACTCTGGAAACTCGGCAGAAGAAAACGACATGAAGAAACTTCTGAACACCTTGTATGTGACCACCCAAGGCGCCTATCTCGCCAAAGAAGGGGAGACGGTGGTGGTGAGCGTCAACCGCGAGACTCGCTTGCAGGTGCCTCTGCACACCTTGGGCGGCATCGTCTGTTTTGGTCAGGTCTCGTGCAGTCCTTTCCTGATGGGCTTCTGCGCCGAACGGGGCGTGGGCCTGAGTTACTTGACTGAGCATGGCCGGTTTCTGGCGCGGGTGCAGGGGCCGGTTTCGGGCAATGTCCTTCTTAGGCGGGAGCAGTACCGTCGGGCGGACGATGGCGATAGTTCGGCCGCCGTGGCACGGGGTGTGCTGATCGGCAAGGTGGCGAACTCCCGGACCGTGCTTCAG
>DYDL01000299.1 GCA_020717925.1 Desulfocapsa sp. | reverse complement strand
CGGTCATCGAATGGCCAGATCGGCTGGGCAGCATGCTGCCCGAGGAGCGCCTGGAGGTGGGCCTTGAGTTTGCCGGGCCGGAAGCACGCAACGCCACGCTGAGAGCCAACGGCGCTGCCTGGCTGGAACGTCTGGACGAGTTAGACCAACCGTAATGCTCGTATAAAAAAACGGCACCCCTAAATCTGGGTGCCGTTTTCCTCAACTGCCAGCAGTTGTTCAGGGCGTCTGTCAGACCTTGCTCCACCGGCTAATCAGTGGTAATGGTAACGCTCTCCATAACCACGTCGTCAACCGGCTTGTTGTTGACAGTTGGCACCGCATTGATGGCCTGCACCACATCCAGCCCCTCCACCACCCTCCCGAAGATAGCATAATGCCCATCGCCATCCTGGTAATCGTCCACCGTGATGAAAAACTGGCTGCCGCCGCTGTTGCTAGCACCAGTATTTGCCATGGCTAGGATGCCAGACTGGTCGAATTGTAGCAACAGATTGCCGGAGGCGTCCTTGGAGTACTCATCAATAATTTTGTAACCAGGCCCGCCAGTGCCGTCGCCATTGGGATCACCGCTCTGGTCCATGAAACCGGCGATCACCCGATGGAAGATAACACCATCATAGATGCCATCTTGAGCCAGTCGGATGAAGTTCTTGGTGGTCAATGGCGCCAGATCCTCGAAAAGCTCCAGCCTGATCTCGCCATAATTTGTAACCATCACCGCGAACCGGTTGTTCGGGAAGTTATCGCCTATGCCGTCATAGTTCAGGTCGGCCCACTCCTCCTCATCCAACGGGAAGGCGTCGGCAGCATCAAGATAGCTGTCGTTGTCGTCATCCGGGTCCACAACGTTATCAATGCCATCGTTGTCCGTGTCAAGAGGATGTATGTCAGTGGCATCGGTGCGGCTGTCACCGTCATCATCCAGGTCGTTCATGTCAGGGATAACATCGCCATCCGTATCCAGAACGGCTGGAAACTCATCAATCCTGAACAGATGAACGCCTGTTGTATCGTCCACCGCCACCAAAAAATCACCGTTCACACTGATTCCCGTGACTTTGCCGCCGGTTTCAACCCGATATATCAACTTTGGATTGAAGATATTTTGGAGATCGACCACGGAAATACCATTATAGCCGTCCGCTATGAAGGCGTAATGGCCTTGAACAATAATTTTATATGCAACCTGGTCTTCATCACCGGCACTGTCGCCCGTTAACAAAACAGCGGTTAAACTAACATCCCAAGGCTTTCTACTATCAAAAATCCAGAGACCGTTGCCCATGATACCGGCAAGCATGAAATCACCGTATGCAGCCACAGATAACGTATAATAATTAGTCGGCCCGATTTCTTCTTGAATGACTCGTGGATTTGACGAGGATATATCAAGGAATATGAACCCTCCATAGTTTGGAAGGAAAGGATTACCGAGGTTGCCCGGCGAGACCAGATAGGCAAAATCACCCACAACCACCGAGTCTGTCAGCACGCTTGCATAATTCGCACTCGCGGGAAACTCATAAACACCCACCTCCACCGGCGTGCCGGGGTTGGCGAGACTGAACACCCTGTAAGCGGAGGCGTCACAAAGAAACAACCGCTTCCCCTTGATGAATGCAGACATGGCCAGGCCGTGAGTATTGATCTGAGCAGTGACAACCGGAGCTGCTGGCATGGAAACGTCCGCAACGATAAGACCTGCCCTGCCTGCTGCAATATAGAGATGATCCCCTGACTTGACCACCGATGTAATCGCCTCATCGCCAACCTGGTCTTGCATACCCAAAACGCTGACCTGCACTAAAGCGTCGCCAGTCACATCCAGCACCAGCAAATTCTTGGCAAGATTGTCGACCGCATACGCGTAACCGCCGTCTTTGACCACGGCAACGTAAGAGTTCCCATCGGACGCGAAGGAATCAAGCTTCGTAAGCCGAACGCTGCTGGTAGAAGAACCCGACACCGGCGGCGCCTCGTCTCCGCCACCGTTGCAGCCCAAAAGCAGAAGAGATAGAAACAAGCCAAACCAAACAAAAAAATGTTTTACAATCCAATTCATCCGTTGCACCGATCACGCCCCGCGGAAATCTAAACTATAAACGGCGGCTTTATAACGCCAGCCCCATTTCGTCTCTTGCCTGGCAACCATGATGTTACGCCTCAAAAAAATACTATATACAAATTGTTAAAAAAAATCTTGAGGAATTAACAAGAAAACCGCCCCTACCTGTCAAGGTTGGCAATTCACCACGGCGTCTGATAGCCGCCAGCCACCCCGCTTGGCAACTGCACCAACTGCCAGCCCATGAATGATGCCATCCTTACACCTCGGTTTTCCCGCTTGGCCCGCATCGCAGGGTTATGAGAGCAATTTCGCCAGGGCAGTTAAACCGCAGGGGCACACCCGAGGCCCCAATTCCCCGATTGGTATAACCCTGCATGCCATTGACCCACCAGCGCCCCTCGGCGGTGTTTCTTGGCGCCCGGCTGTTGGTGATAAGCGGTCCGCGACCGGGCAACCGAATTTGACCGCCATGGGTATGGCCACAAAGGTATAACCCCGGATTGAAAGCC
>DYDL01000298.1 GCA_020717925.1 Desulfocapsa sp. | reverse complement strand
CTTCTTGAAGGCGGGCAGGTCGGTGACGTCGCCCTTGATGTAGTGCGCGGCCTTGTTCAGATAGTCAGGCCGTTTGCGCCCGTGAACCTGCGGCTCAAAGTTGTCGAACACGGTCACGTCGTGCCCGCGCTGGACGAGCGCGTCCACAAGGAACGACCCGATGAAACCGGCTCCGCCGGTAACGAGAGTTTTCATGCTTTTTGTCTTAGCAGGCGCGCGATGCGCCAGCACGTTGCGGCTCGATCACCGCACAACGCTGGTTGAAGGACGCATTCACATCCAGCCAACCATCGAAATAATACAGCCATGCAATCCACTCTGATTGCAAGCGCAACTTGCTGGCGCAGCGCCCGGCGGATCAATGCCTAGCTCATCGGCCCATCAGGCGTCTCACACGGTCGTATTGCTTCTTCACCAACTCGTAGGCGCCGATGTTCCTCAGCCAGGCCCCCGCGTGCCTCTTCGCAGCCTGTCTCCAGTTCGGGGGCGGATTGATTGGCCATTTCAATAGCTGTGGCCAAAGGCGCTCAATGACCCGGCGGTGGAGCGCATAGTTCTCCGCCCGGCGATATTCGTTGGGCACCGCCAGCATTCCGAGCAACAGCGGCCGGCAATTGAACGGGGTGAACGCTTCTTGTGCGATGTCCCACTCGGTCTGACTCTGAGCCTGCCAGCTTCCCATTCGATGCTCCCAGTAAAACAAATCCAGCACATCCATCCCGGTGGACAAACAGACTTCGCGAGCGTCTTTCAACCACTCATCGAGTTGATCCACGATGAAGGGCATTTCAGCCCATCCAGACTCAAACCCGGCAAGCTGCAAGCCCGACCGGATTTCTTCGTGCGCACCCCACTTGTAGTAGAAACACCTCGCGATCTCCGAGCAGTTGCCCTTGATGCAAACCCGGTCTTGCGGGTAGTTCTGCCACAACCCATACGCAATACCGCACCAGTCGTCGTGCGCCAGAAACACATTCGACTTGTAGATCCGCCGAAACTCGTCAGCCGCCGGGCACGAACAATCAAAAACGTGATGTCGGATTCCCAAAGCCCGCAACATCCGCGCTGGGGTCCTCACGTCTGCCGACTGTGGTGTCAAGTCCCGGTAGAGCAGCGTATAGATGCAGACATCCTCCACCACCTCCCTGCAAGCCGCCAGCACTGTGCGGCTGTCCCAACCCGCGGTCAGTGGCAAAGCCAACCGGAACCGCGCCCTTGCCGCCTGCATCAACCCGCGAAGGCAAATCGCGGCTTCCTCAGACGCGGCCTCCACGGCGGCTTTCGGCAAGGTCGTCAAAGGCCAATACCTCCGCTGTTTCTGTTCGGCCATGTCGAGATAGTGGTTCGGCAACAAGTGACGGACACCTTCGTAAAGACTCGCCCCACTCGGCACCCAGTATTCGATGTGCGACGACACATACTCGGAGCTTTGAAACAGATTCAGTTCTTTCGATGCCAACAACGGAAACACTTCGGAGAAAATCAGTGGCTGCGAGCCGAGATACATCACGCCCTCCCGGTGAGCGTAATAGACAGAACGCAGCCCGCAGGGATCGTGGAACACGTAAAGTCGCCCCCGCAAGCTCACGATCAAGACAAACCGCCCCGCCCATCTCGATACACTCGACGCAATCGCATCAATTGACAACGTCTCAGAGGCCAGTAGTTCGCGCACGATCTGCTCGTCGTCCTTACCCGGCTCTGTTGGATCGAGAGCGAACCCGATCAGCAGCATTCGAGTCGAGCCGTCGAAACTGGCCAATGCAGGCGTTACCGCCACTTCCGGGTGGACATAGACCTCCAGCTTCTCCGTCGGGAACGAACGATGCTGCCATCCGCCAAAGCTCGCAAGTGGTTTGGAAGCCGCGATGAACTGACGACGGTATCGTAGGTTAGCGGCGCTGGCCCTTGCACTGTGCATGCTCAGATTTGCTGGTGGGTGTCCTCGTGTCATTCGGCAACCTGATTCTCCGACGTCGCATCCTTCTTTGCGATTTCCTTCAATTGCCGCCACAGTCGTTCGTGCGCCCGAAGCATTGCCGCCAGTTTTCCCACGCTTACCCGTCGAAGCCGACGCACCGCTCGCCGCTTCCGCCACTCCCGCGGCAGAAATCTCAGCGCCGACAACGACCCCTTGAACCACAAACGGTGCTCCGTGTCGCCTTTTAGCGCCCACCACGCCAACTGGGCCTGGCGCTTGGCCAGCGGATATGCAAATCGAAACCACAAACTTCCGGGCAGGTTCTTCAACAACACAAACACGCGGTTCCGCCCGTTGACAAACGCGGTGCCCTTCTTAAGACGCCTGCCGGTGGCAAATCCGACATGATAGGCGACGGCCTCGGGGACATACAAACACTTGTAGCCGGCCGATTGCAGTCGGAAACTCAGGTCCACGTCTTCGTGGTAGGCCCAGAAATCCTCGTCCAACAATCCAACCCGCTCCAGTGCCGACCGCCGGTAGATCGCCGTGCAGCCCGACGCCCCGAACACCCAGCGCGCCGACGGCAGGTCGGGCCGGTAGCGCATGCCGCGCCCGATGTTGAAGGCATCCCCATTGGGCAAGAACCCGTCGCCCATCGAGTAGATCAACGCGCT
>DYDL01000076.1 GCA_020717925.1 Desulfocapsa sp. | reverse complement strand
GTCTGCCTGCCAGTAGCGCATCCGCCAGTACTTGCGGCCATCAAGGTACACCCACAGGTAAAGACCATCGCCATCATGGAGCTTGCGGATAGCTGCCCCATTGCTGGTAACGTTCTTGCACTCGACAGCGGACAACAGATTCGTGGCCATCGTGGTAACTCCTGACCGTGGTAACTTTTGACTTTGGCAAAAAAGTTACCACGATTGTTACCACGGTTTACGACTGGACGCAATAGGATGTTACCACACCGCGCTGGACTATCGTGCTCGCCTTATACCCCGTATTTGTTATATTTTTTGGATTTCTTCGGACGACTTCGGATGTTAAACTGGCGGAGGGAGTAGGATTCGAACCCACGGAACTTTCGTTCAACGGTTTTCAAGACCGCCGCCTTAAACCACTCGGCCATCCCTCCTCGGTTCAGAGGACTTTCTCATGTACCATTTCAGGGCAAGGCTGTCAACATGGATTGCCCCGTGCCCAGGCCATTGCCCGGCGTTGCCGTGCGGGTCAGTCCGGCGTCTTCCCTTTGCCGGCCTGATACCAGGCCAGAAGCTTTTTTGTTGCCAAGGGAAAAATGGCCAGCAGGACAAACGAACCCAGGAGCCCCGGTGACATGATATCGCCGGCCGACTGGATGCCGGCCAGCTCCTTGCCGGCATTGACGAACACTACGGTGCCGGGCAGCATGCCCAGTTGCGATACCCAGTAATAGGTGAACAGCGGCATGCGGGTAAGACCCAGCAGCAGATTGATGAGAAAGAAGGGAAAGATCGGCACCAACCGCAGGCTGAAGAGGTAGAAGGCGCCCTCTCTGGCGATGCCGGCGTTGATCTGATCAAGCCGGTTGCCGAACCTGGTTTGCACCCAGTCGCGCAGCAGGAAGCGGGAGACTGCGCAGGCGAGGGTGGCGCCGATGGTGCTGGCAAAGGAGATGATGATGGTGCCGAGCAGGAGGCCGAAGAGGGCACCGCCGGCTAAAGTCATGATGACCGCCCCGGGCAGGGAGAGGGCGGTGACCAGGATGTAGATCGCCAGGTAGGAGACGATTACGGCCAGACGGTGGGCGGCGTAAAGCCCGGCAAAGTACGCCTGGGAGTTTTTGAGGTGCTCCAGGGTCAGGTACTGTTTGAGGTCAAAGGCCCAGAACAGGACGACCAGAAGGATGATCGTCCCGGCCAGCATGCCTTTTTTGATAAGATCGTGGTCTTTCGTCATCAGTTCTTTTCCATGGCCAGGGCGGCGGCGCCGAAGAGCGCGGCATCAGGGTGCAGGATAACCTGTACCGGTATCCGCGCCACCAATGGGGAGTGGCGGCCCTTGCGGGCAAAGGCGCGGCTGAAGCGGCCGTTGTACAAGGCCGGCAGCATCCGGGGCAGGATGCCGCCGCCCAGGTAAATGCCGCCCGTGGCCATGACCTTGAGGGCGAGGTTGCCGGCCTCGGCGGCCAGGATGTCGATGAACAGTTCCATGGTTTGCTGGCAGAGGAGGGTGGGCCGCTCTTGGTCCAAGGCAGCGGCGATTATAATTGGCGTCGGGTCAACGGCCGCGGCCAGCAGATTGGCAAGCCACTCTGGCTCCAGCGCGCCTTCGGCCTTGAGAAAGGCATAGAGGCTGGGTATGGCGAGGCCGGAACAGGCCTTCTCATAGCTCACATGGTCTGATTGCTGCCGAAGAAAGGCCAGCAGCCGATCTTGCTGCGCCGAAGTGGGGGCGAAATCAGCGTGGCCGCCCTCCGATGGCATGGCCTGGTAACCCTTGTCGTCCCAGGCCAGGAAGGCCTCGCCCAGGCCGGTGCCGGGTGCGATCACCCCCATGACGCCGCCTGCTTCCGGGGTGCCGGCATGGATGGTACGCATATCCTCGGGCACCAGGAACGGCACGGCCAGGGCAATGGCCACCAGGTCGTTGATGAGTTTGACCTCGGTCAGGTTGTGCGTGGCCGCCAGTTCCGAAGCCACGATCTCCCAGGTCAGGTTGGTGACCTTGACGCACCCCTCCACCACCGGGCCAGCCACCCCGAAGCAGGCCCGCGCCGGTTGCCGGCCAACCTTGTCCAGGAATTCCTTGACCACGGCCGACAGGCTAGGATACTGGCCGCTGGCAAAGGTCGCCTGCGCCAGCGGGGTGCGGCACCCGCTACTGCTGGCAAAGAGGGCCAGGCTGGTCTTGGTGCCGCCGATGTCGCCGGCCAGAATCACTTCGTCTGCCATGTTTTCATGCTCCGCGTTGCTGCGCTGGTTGATAGTCTTAAGGTGTTTAGGCTGTTAGTGACAGAAATCTACACGGCAAGGCCAGTGTTGCTCTGATTATTTTCCTCGCCCCATCTAAACAGCTACAGACTATTCACCTGCTTTTTCCCCGACAAGATAGAGCAGGCGGCCCGCTGGCTGCACCAGGGCGGCGGGATATTTGCGGGCCGCGGTCGTTTTATCAGCGACGATTGCTTGCACCAGCCTGGCCTTGGCCTTGCCGGCCACGAGAAAAATTACGTTGTCGGCCCGATTCAGCACCGGCAGGGTCAGGGTGAGGCGATCAAGGGGTGGCGCGGCCCTGGCGCCGTCCACGGCCACAACCCAGCGGTCACTCTCCGCCAAGGCCGGAGAGTTGGGCAGCAGCGAGGCGGTGTGGCCGTCAGCTCCCATTCCCAGGAGGATCAAGTCGAAGCGTGGAAAATGGCCCGGTCGGGCGTGGTCCATAAAGAATTGCCGCATATGTTGTTCATAGTTTTGGGCTCCCGCGGCCGGCGGCCTGATCTCGCCTCGCATGCGGTGGATCTGGGGTGCTGGTAAGCCGAGGGGGGCGAGCAGCAGGGTCTGGCTCATGCCGAAATTGCTGGCCGGATGGTCGGGCGGGACGCAGCGTTCATCGCCCCAGAAAAGGTGGGTGTAGGCCCGGGGCAGTTGCTCGGCGTAGGGCGGCGCGGCCAGCAGACGGTAGAGTGTTTGTGGTGTGGCGCCGCCAGCCAGGGCCATGATGAAGAGTCGTCCCATGGCAGCGCAGCTTTGGGCAATCGCCACAATGAGCCGGGCCGCTTCGTGACTGGCCTGCGTCAACTCGGCAAAGCGACGCACCTCCGGCTGCCTGCTGCCAGGTTCGGTTGGTGGCGCTTGGCCATTCAATTGTTCAGGATGAGACGTATCCACTCCTGCGCGGCCTCCGGGCCCCAACTGCCGGCCGGGTAAGTATGGAGTTGCGGGGCGCGGTCGCCGCATGACTCGCATTCTTCAAGAATCGGGGTCAAAAACGACCAGGCCAGTTCCACGCCGTCCTGGCGCCAGAAGAGCATGTGGTCGCCCTGGATGACGTCGAGCAACACCTTGGCGTAGGCGTCCAGGGGTGGGGCCGCGCTGTCCTGATTGTACTTGAAGTCCATGGTCACCGGCCTCAGGCAGACTCGTGATCCTGGGGTCTTGGTCTGGAAGGTGAGGGTGATTTCCTCTTCCGGATAGATGCCCAGGGTAAGGCGGTTGGCAATGATGCGCTCGGCCAGCATATCCCGGAACATGGAGTGCGGCACCGGTTTGAACTGGATCACGATTTTTGTCTCTTTATGGGGCAACCGTTTGCCCGAGACCAGGTAAAAGGGTACGTCCCGCCAGCGCCAGTTGTCGACAAAGAGCCGCAGCATGGCAAAGGTCGGGGTGCGAGAGTCCGGTGCCACGCCGGGTTCGTCCCGGTAGCCTGCAACCGGCCGGCCCTGGCTGCTGCCTGGTCCGTACTGGCCGAGCACCAGGTGCTCGGCCATGGTTTCGCGGACGAGCGGTTTCAGCGAACGGGCACACTTGGCCTTTTCATCGCGCACGCGTTCAGCCTCGAAAAGAGATGGGGGCTCCATGGCGGTTAAGGCCAGCAATTGCTGCATGTGGTTTTGGAACATGTCGCGCAGGATGCCGGTCTGCTCGTAGTAGCCGGCGCGATGTTCCACTCCCAACTGCTCAGCGGCCACGATGCCGACGTAATCGATGTGACCGCGGTTCCAGAGCGGTTCAAAGATGGCGTTGGCAAAGCGCAGCATAAGGATGTTCTGCACTGTTTCCTTGGCCAGGTAGTGGTCGATGCGGAAAATTTGGTGCTCACGGAAACTCTGGTGCAGGATTTGATCCAGCTCCAGGGCGCTGGTCAGATCGCGGCCAAAGGGTTTCTCAACCACGATGCGGACCCAGCCCTTGCCCCCGGGCCCTTCCGCGGCCAGCCCGGCCTGGCCGAGTTGAGCGGCGATCACCGGGTAGAGGGAGGGTGGCGTCGCCAGATAGCAGATGCGGTTTCCCTGGGTCTGGTGGTCGCGGTCCAGTTGGCGCAGGCTTTCAGCCAGCCGGGTAAAGGATTTGGCATCGCCGTATTGGACAGGAATATAGGAGATGTGTCTGGCGAATTCCTCCCAGCCCGCGGGGGGCGCCGGGCCGCTGGTACGTATGGCTTCATGCAGAAGGGTGCGGAAGGCCTCGGCATCAAGCGCGGTGCGGGCGCAGCCCACGATATGAAAAGGGTGGGGCAGGCTGTCGGAGAGAAACAGTCCGTGCAGTGCCGGTATGAGCTTGCGGGACGTGAGGTCTCCTGATGCCCCGAAGATGACCAGCGTGCAGGGGGATAGTGCGCCCAGATTGATTGCTGAGCAGGGTTTCATCACTTGCTGATCATCCCTCTGGGGTGGTGGTAAACCGCGTCCATGGCGTTCCTTTTCCGTATCTTACGATTGCATCCATCATAGCAGATGTATTCCCGTGTCTGCCAGGGGAATCAATCTTGGCAAGGGCGGCCGGCAACAGGAATGTCTGACAGGGCGGGAGGCAAAAAAAGAGACCGGCCCCTGGGGAGACAAGGGCCGGTCAACAGAAAGAGGAGAAAGGAGATAAGAATTGCTTCTTATGCCTTATGTTAATGCAATGGGTGTGCCAATATGGAGGGAGACGCTAAATATGGTGCTATCTTTCTGTAATCTAAGGTGATTTTCACTTGTACGGTTTGCCTCGTACTGGGCTGGATAATCCAATTATTTTTACTTAACCGCAGCGGGCTGGTTGGCGGCTCATTTTTGTCATGCGATTTCAGCCCGTTAGCCGCAGTATAATTTTTTTAACTTACCCGGGGTGGCCGTGGTCCGGGGCTGGGCTCGTCAGCGGCGAGGAGGTTAGCCCTGGCCCTGGCCGGCAACGGGTTCAAATTTTTGAACGAACGGCAATCGTCCGCTACGGCGCCGGAACAGGGTTTGTTTCACTGCACGACAGAGGGAGAGTGATTTTTGCGGCTGTGCTTGCATTCGTACATGCGGGCGTCGGCCCTGTTGAGCAGATCCTCGAGGCTGCATGGGGTTGCCGGGTTGTATTGGGAGATGCCGACGCTGATCCGCAGGATGAATTCCTTGTTGATCGGGGATATGTTTCTTTTCCGGATTGCATCTTCAAAGCGGCTGATGATAGCCTGGCAGCGGTCCTGAATCGAGGTTTCACTCAAAAGTACGACGAATTCGTCGCCGCCCAGGCGGCCGACCACGTCGGCGTTGCGGAAGGTGGTTTTCAGCAGGGTTGTGGTTTCAATGAGAGCCTGGTCGCCCATCTTATGACCAAAGGTGTCATTGATCCATTTCATGTTGTCCAGGTCGGCGTAGAGCAGGTAAATCTGCTTTGGACCGCCGCTGGCGGCGATCAACTGTTTTTCGGCCATGCTCAAGAAACCCCTGCGGTTTAGCAAACCGGTGAGTTCGTCGGTGATGGAGATTTCGTGCAGCCTGGCCTCCAACTGTTTACGGTCGGTGATGTCCTTGTAGTCCTCAATGATGCCGATGAGGCTGCCGTCCTTTCCCAAAAACGGGGTGGCGGTGATGATGATGGGAATGGGGGTGCCGTTGGCATGCTCCTTGACGCATTCGATCTCCACCCGGTTTTCACCGGCCTTGATCCTGGTCAGGGGGCAGGTGTCGGTGTGGCAGGCGGGGCCGGGGAAAATCTCGTGGCATAGCTGGCCGGCGAGGCTGCGGTTGCTGAGGCCGAAGAGTTTTTCATAGGTCTCGTTGACTCGCAGGATTTCGAACTCCGTGCTGATCACGCACATGCCGTCGGCCGCGGAATTGAAGATCTGGTTGAGTTCCACGAGGGCGCTTTTCCGGTTTTCTTCGGCCTGTTTGCGCTCGGAGATGTCCGAGACCACGGCGGTGTGGATCTGGGCACCCTCGAGAATGGTGGTGCCCAAGGTGATGGAGATTGGGAAGATGGCGCCATTCTTGTGGATACCGATGGTGTCGGCACCATGCGTCTTGAGAACCTCGATATAGATGCTGGTGGACTCTTCTAATGTCCGGCGCGGTATTTTTAGGCCGGGTACCGGCGGCATGGGTATGAGGGACTGGATGGATTTGGCCGCGGTCTCCTGAGTGGTATAGCCAAAGAGGCGTTCCGCCGCATGGTTGAGGCTTTCCATCATGCCCTGGTTGTCGAAGGTGATGATACCCTCGGCGGCGGTGTTCAGGATGGTTTCGATGCGGCGTTTCATCCCCCTGATCTGGATGTTTTCCCTTTCCAGGGGCGCCAGTTGCCTGACCTGTTCAATGGTGCGAAAACTCAGGTTGGTGACCACCAGGACAAAGAGGCCGCCGCCAAAAAAAATCAAGGAAACCAGCAGGGTAATGAGGGTGACCGGCTGGCCGTAATTTTGGAATGCAAACAGGAGATAGCCGGCCAGGAAAAAATGGATGAGTAAAAACATGGCGTTCCAGCTTATGCGGGAACACGGCAGCGAGGCGACGATTTTTCTGGTGTAGATGAGGCCGGCGGTCAAGAGACATGCGCCCAGCAACACCAGGACCATGGAGATCTGCCCAAGCAGCATTGTCGCACCCATTCAGAAAGGGGTAGTTACTTAATCTTTCTATATTACCTTAACAACTGGGCACGGGGGAAGGGGAAAATAGGTATGGGGGGACTATGGGGCGCATGGCGCTACTCTTTGCAGAAAGGTCAGGGCCTGTCCGATATGCTCCACGCCAACGACCTCCAGTTTGGCGGGCTTGGCGCCGGACAGGTTGCTCTTGGGCAGCATGGCCTGGCGGAAGCCGTGTTTGGCCGCCTCGGCCAGCCGTTCCTGGCCATTGGCCACCGGGCGGATCTCGCCGGCCAGGCCGATTTCGCCAAATACCACCAGGTCGCGTGGCACCGGCCGATTTTGCAGGCTGGAGACCACGGCCAGGGCCACGGCCAGATCGCCGCTGGTGCCCATGACCTTGACCCCGCCGGCCACGTTGACGAATACGTCATGGGCATGGGTGGCAATGTTGCCGTGCCGGTTCAGGACGGCGAGCAGCATGGCCAGTCGGTTTTGCTCCAGGCCGATGGCCACCCGCCGGGGGATCTCGGCATGCGAGACATCGACCAGGGCCTGGATCTCCACCAGCAGGGGGCGGGTGCCTTCCCAGTGGACCATGACCACGCTACCGGGCAGGGCATCGCCCGAGCGGCTCAGAAAGATGGCCGACGGGTTGGCGACCTCCTTGAGGCCGGTCTCGGTCATGGCAAAGACGCCGATCTCGTTGGCCGCGCCGAAACGGTTTTTCACCGCCCGCAGGATGCGAAAGCGGCTGTCGGTGTTCTCGAAATAGCAGACCACGTCGATGATGTGTTCCAGCACCCGGGGGCCGGCCAGATCGCCGCTCTTGGTGACGTGGCCCACCAGGAAGATGGCGGTGCCGGTCCGCTTGGCGAAGCGGGTGAGCATGGCCGCCGATTCCCGCACCTGGGAAACGCTGCCTGGCGCCGAGGCAATATCGCCCATCTGCATGGTCTGCACCGAGTCGATGACCAGCACCTGGGCCTTTTCGCGCTCCGCCGTGGCGATGATATTTTCCACCTGGGTCTCGGTGACCAGTTGCACCGGCCGCTTTGGCAAACCTAGGCGGTGGGCGCGCAGGGTGATCTGCTGCAGGGATTCCTCGCCAGTGACATAGAGGACGCGCAGGGTTGTGCTCAGGGCGCAGCAGACCTGGAGTAGGCAGGTGGACTTGCCCACTCCGGGGTCGCCGCCGATCAGCACCACCGAGCCCGGTACCAGGCCGCCGCCCAGCACCCGGTCCAGTTCGGCCATGCCGGTAGGCATCCGTGGAGAGTCGTCCAGGCAGACGTCGGCCAGGTTTTTGACCTCGGCCGGCACCCCGGCATAGCCGCCGACGCGGGCTCGAAGGCTCGCGGCCGGACCGGCCTCCGACAGGGTGTTCCACTCGCCGCAGTCCGGGCATTGGCCGCTCCATTTGCTGGACTCGGCCCCGCACTGGGTGCAGGTGTAACAGGTGGTAATTTTTGCCATGGTTGCCTGTTATACCAGTGCCATGCCGCCAAGGCAAGGTTCGGGGGGAGACGTTGGCCTCATTTCTTTAGGGTACCTTGAAAAATCGCCTCGCCTTTCCTTTTTTTGGGCTGGCGCATGGCTTTTTTTAGCAGGGCTTCGACCTGTTCCAGGTTGGCCTTGGCCTCTCCAGCCCGCGTTCCTCCCTGGGCGACAATATCCGCGAAACAAGCCTTGGCCTCGTCGAGCTTGGCTTGTCGTGCCAGGCAGACCCCCAGGTTGAGCTGGGCGTCCTCGTCAACCAGTCGCGGGTCGAAACTAATGTGTAAATCATAGGATTTTTCCCTGCCCATGGTTACCAGGTTTTGGAGATGAACCTCCGCCGCGGCGTATGCCTGCCTGGCAAATGCTTGCTGGGCCAGTATCCACTGCAAGGGGGCAGCTTTGGTGAACCAGCGTCGGGTGAGTTTCAGCAGGAGCGCCCGGGACCATCCCGGGGGCAGGGATTGTTCAGGTATCTGTAGCAGATACTCAAAGAGGGCGGCCACAAGGGGCATGGGGGCGTGCGGTTCGTTCTCGTATCGCAGGATCTGGTCGGCGGCTTTGGACAATACCATGGAGGCTTTTGCATCTCCCAGAAGAAGCAAGGTTCTCCCCTGTTCAATAAGGTAATAGAGACGGTCCGGCCGCTCGGCGAGTTCAAGATCGAGGAACTTAGCACTCCTTAGCAGTTTCTGTTGGCGCAGGGTGCCGATGAAGCCGTAATGGCGAAGAGCGATGGAGGAGGTTTTGACATGCAGGTGTTCCCGTTGTCGGATTTCCTCCAAGGCCGATATCTCGAACTGTTCGTGGTAACGGCCCACGAGGCGAAGATCCGGCCGATTCCGGAAGAGCCGCAAAACCAGCATCCGGGTGAAATTATCCGGACGCGCTTCATCCACTAAATCCTCCCGCAGGAGGTGAAAGGCCAGCGCATCTTTTTGTACGATACACTCGGCCAGAACGTTTGCGGAATGAGGAAGAAGTTCCTCGTCGGCATCCAGCCACAGGATCCAGTCGTTTTCTGCCTGATCGAAAGAGTAGTTACGCGCGGCCGCGAAGTCATCGCGCCAGGGGAACGGGAAAACCCTGGCGCCGTACCCCCGTGCGATATCCACACTTCTATCCGTGGAACCGGTATCAACGACCACTATCTCTTCAGCCACATCCCTGACCGAACGGAGAGCCCTGGCCAGATTGGGCTCTTCGTTTCGGACAATGAGGCAAACGCTAAGCCCGGGCACGGGGGCGTTTCACCTTCCGGACAATGGACGCGCCGATTCCAGAGGAAAGCAAGAGCCAAATCGAACCAGGCAAGGGTACCTGGGAGGTTGCGGCAAGGGCCGACCCGCCGTAAGTGCCGGTTGAGAAATTGATCAACGAGAGTGGGGTGCCGCTACCAGCGATCAACCCGTCCCAACTGAAAAAATTACCTCCGAAAAAGTCTCGCAACTGGTTGGTGTCTTGGGTGGCGAGCCAACCTTGCACGTCCTCTTCCGAGGTATAAAAATAATCCGTCCACTCACGCCCCAAGGCCTCTTGCCCTTTACTCGCATTCATTCCCACGGTCACACCATCGGCCACGCCGTCGGCATTGGCGTCATAACGAGCAACGACCGTGTATCCCTCCTGCCAGTAATTCCCATTTGCCGGATCATCGGCGATGCTGAAGGAAAAGTCCTGCGTGGTATTGGCGGCTATGGATGGAATATAATAATCGCTGATCAGGCTGGGGTTGGGAAAGCTGCTGCTGTTCATCCCGTAGAAAACATAAACGTCGACAAGATCGGTCGTGGGGGTTATGGACCCTGAAAGCTGATAGGTAGGAAGCGCTTGCGCGGCCATTGCCGTGCCAGCTCCCGTGCCCCATGCCGCAATGGCAAGACCAACTCCCAGACAGGCTGCCTTGATTGCCTTTTTTGAACGATATCCGTTTTTCATTACATCCTCCTTTCAATATTGATTAAGAGTTAATTGTCACAACCGGAAAAAGGGGAAAAAGGGGACAGGCCCCTTTTCGACCTCCAGATTATTTACTGATTTTTCTTCGGAATCCAATTAGGCTGATGAGACCTGAACCAAGCAACCAGGCGGTGGCGGGAATGGGGACGGCAGTGTAGTCATGACCAGATCCCGTTGTCAGGGTATAGTCTGTGAATGCGTTTCCGCTTGCATCACTGAAGGTCAGCCCGGTAATGTTGGCGGTGTCGTAGAAGTCCACATAAGAGGCTACGCCGCCGCCAAAAAATTCATTGAACGAGCTATTTTCGCTCGTCAGGCTCATCATTATATTGTTATCCTGACCGTATATGAAGGAAATGCTAAGCAGGTAATGCCCCGGATTAATGTCATTGTACTGTGCGCGCCCCCTGGTTGTGTAGTCATACAAAAGCAAGCCCGCACTACTGGCATGATTCCGCCAGTTGCCGGTGCGCGATCCCGACAGATCGACAGCAACGGAAAGCGTTCCAACAGTGCCAGGCGTCACGCCGGCTACATCCACTCTCCATACATCAATAAAAGATGCATTGGCGCTGGCGGATGTCTGCCAGTCCCAATAATTGCCTGGATAATTTGGCGATGCGTTTTTTTCGCTCACCCAGGCATAAGAATAAACCCCCAGAGAACCAAAGTAAGCTTTGGCATTTGATTCGGCCATGCCTGAGTATGTGGCATAGTTACCTTGGGAACTCCAGGTTCCCTCCCAAATCTCCTTTGTTTCTCCGGTCAGGAGGCTGTAAGATGTTTGATTGTAGTTTTGCTCATAGTAGGACGGTGCGCCATCATACCACGCCGCCGATCCCCCTGGTTTAAATGCAAAACCGGCGCCCCCATTTACTTGAAGACCAACATCTGCCGCAAAAGCAAGAACCGGTGCCGACATCAGTAGGGTCAACCCCATAACAACAAACATCTTTTTCTTCATGAATCTTTCCTCCGCGGGAACAAGGGGACAGTCCCCTTTTCGGGATTTTTACGCCGCATCCCCGCAAGCCCGGCCAGAGCCGGAGCAAGGAGCCAGAGCGCCCCGGGAAGGGGGACCGCGCTTATGGAAGTCAGGGTGAGATCATACCGGACAAAGGCATACGGGCTATACGTGGAATATGGGTGCAACAGGCCGCCGTTGCCATAAAAGTATTGGCCAACGTAAAAGTATTGGCCTTCGGGTAGCACCTCCGGAGAGCTCCACCAATCATTGGCCTCCCTGCCTGAGCCGGTAAAAAAGTGTGTTTGATTGTTGTACTTATCGCGGTAGCCACTGAAATAGACATCTTCGGCGGCAGAGCCGATGATCCGCAGGCCACCGACTTGCTCGGCGTGGAAGTAATCATACCAAGTTGAGTCTGTATTGGCGCCAGGGGCAGCCAGATCAACGACGTAGGTAAAGGAAACCGGTGTCCCGGCGGAAATTCCGTACGGTGCGACCGAGAAATTCCCGTCCACACGTATGACGGTGCCAGTGAATTGCAACTGCATCGGCGCGGCGGAAAGAACCTGCGGGATGGCCATCAAGATGGCAACAGCCAGGATTAATACCATCCTGCCTCTTGTCTGGGATGACAAAATCTGCGACTTCATATTTTCTCCTACTTATCTGTTGTTGACTTAAGGATGTCCCATTCCGCTTGCCTAAGCGTAGTATCAGCTCCTCCGTTTACTCAGGCCCAGCAAACCGAGCAGGCCAGAGCCTATCAGTAGCATGGAGGCTGGCTCGGGCACGGGGGCGGTAGTGGTTATTGAAGCCGAGAAGTAGCGGGTATCCATGTCGAGGCCTTCTCCAGTCCAGATCCATCTGGCTTGAGAGTCAATCGACGGTAGAACCCCCCATGGGTCCACGCCGTTGGCGCCTTGGTCTGTAATGATAGCCGCACTACCACCAAAAGCATCGGTGAAAACATTCCAGTCGGTGGTATTCGTTAGGAGTTTCTGTGCGCCGTTGGAAAACTCAAAATCGGCATCGGAAAGAGTGAAGTCGCCGATGACACTAGCGATAGTACCGTATAGATCCCAGGCTACGATATGGATGTAATTGGTGGTAATGGGCGTAAGCAAAAAGGAAAATGATTGGGTCTCCTCCCAGCCTTCGTGTCCGCCAACAAAAGTCCCGAGTTGGGTGTCGTCTGTGCTGATGTAGAGATTGAAGGCATCATCGGCGGTTAAATTTGTAGTAACAGAAGTTGCCTGAGATACGCTTGCAAATCCAAAAATCATTACCCCAACTGCCAGTCCTGCCAAAATTTTCTTCTTCATTATTTGTTTCTCCTTTTTTAGGTTACGTCCAGCGCGACCATCTCGCCAAACGACCTGCATCACCCGTGGCGCCATAATACTTGCCGCGGCAGTGGGCAAAAGGGGAGCAGTCCCTTTTTGACTCCCCGTTTAAGCCACAACTTAGTATCCATATACGGAAACTAGGTTTCCTGCTGGATGCTGTCAGCGGTCAGATCTCGGCGTTCAGCTAAAAACTGAATAACGTAAGTACGACAAGCTGAAAGCTGACCGCGTTCATCTGGAAAGAGACTTTCCGGATAAATACTAATTAGCGATCTTGCGCCGGAGGCCAAGAAGCCCCATCAGGCCTGAACCAAGCAACCAGACGGTGGCGGGAAGCGGAACCGCATCATACTGGAAATCTCCCATCCAGCTTTCATAGCCCATCGCCTCAACGCGGTAGATATTGCCGATCTCGTTGATCGTATCACTTATTCCTGGCTCCCAAGGGCTATAGGTACTAAACCCGTCGTCTCCCAAGGTACCGTAAGCGGTAACACTCATGGTGCAATAATTCGACCCGATAGTCGCCCAGATTTGAGACACGGGTACGGAAAAATCGAAAATCGCGCTCCGGCCGGATAAGAAGTACATCCGGCCACCACCGATGCTTACCGGTCTGTCCACATCGCCATTAGAAATGTGGACAGGACCAACATCGTAACCCTCGGCAGGAATCTCACCATCGGGTAACGCGCTGAAATCGACTGTAATAATCGCGGCATTGACCTCTGCCGCTAACACCATCAAAAATACAGCCAGGGAAATCACAAGTTTTTTCATCTTGCCTCCAATTTGTCTGTTTGGTTTTTCAAAATTCGGCCTTGCACAATGCAATGGCCGGCGTTTTACAACGGTCTCAATTTTGACACCCTTGTTGAATTTCGAGGGGGCGAGGGCCATCTTGTGTATGCTGGAGGCCCTCGCCAAGCGATAATGTCTCATGAACCGGTTATTTTTTCTTCCTTAAAAGGCCAAGCCCGGAAAGACCCGATGCCAAGAGCCAGAGGGCGCCGGGAACGGGAACGGCTTGAACATCCGCCCATGTTTTTCCGATCCTGATCTCGTCAATATAGCCGGAGTGGGTTTGCGGGTCACTGATGCCGCCGTCCCTTCCGCCGACGATAAGACCGATGTAATCCACGGAATAACCCTGCAACCTGTTGGCCTCGACTGCAATTCTTGTCCATGTGGGCTCGGCGCCGGATAACGGCACCTCGCCGGCAAAGACTTCATAGGAATACTGGACAGTGGGTAAATTCATCAGTTTTTCCTCGAATTTCAGGGCTAGCGTGACTGTATCGCCCAGGGTGTAATCACCGAGGCTATGACGGCCAAATTGTGTGCCGCTCCCCCATGCAACCGTGTGAGGAGCGACACCGAGATCACCGTACCATCCTGCCTGTCCTAGGCCGATTTGTTGCTCCCTGACCAAAGCGGTTCCGCCACTTCCCCACACATTGATGCCGACCTCGACGCCGAGGTGGCCGCCGTATTGTTCAGTTAAATCCGAGGTGTTGAAGGTGGCGGTCAGATAAAAAACAGGTGAGTAAGAGTAATTTAGCCCTGTTACTGGTGTCTGGATCGAAAAATTATTGAAAGTGCCGGAATGCTCGGACGTAATCGCCAGATGAGCTCGGCCGCCATCACCCTCCTTCACTTGCTCTGTTCCCGGTATTGTGGGAACGTAAACATAGGCTCCCCCACCAATGTCGGGAGTAGTGCCCACCAGTTCACCGCTTCGGGTGAAACTGTCGTAAAATACCGTCTCCGCGCCGGCGGGCAAACTCCACAGCAGCATGCACATTGCAAATAGACTTACGTTTTTTTTCATTGGCGTCTCCTTGGTATTGTTTAATTTATACAGTTACAGTTAGCA
>DYDL01000075.1:12761-14661 GCA_020717925.1 Desulfocapsa sp. | reverse complement strand
TCCATCGTGTTTCTTCCATTATTCTCACCAAATAATTATATGATATAAGATTTAGAATGAAAAAATCAGCCGGAGCGTAGCGATTGGCTGGTTTTCATTGTTATATTTTGATTATTAGCTTCACACTGTGCCACTATTAAAGCTATTTATCTGGGTTTTCTATTATCTGTTTGTAATCATCTGCACGGCCGTTCCATGAAGGTCTCAATCCCTTCGTAGTCAGGTCATTCCTCCGGACGTGAACAGGCCGTGGAATTCGCCCAAGTTTTTCAGGTCTCAATCCCTTCGTAGTCAGGTCATTCCTCCGGACCTTCGCAAGGCTGCGCACCAAATCATCTCCGTCCGCAAGTCTCAATCCCTTCGTAGTCAGGTCATTCCTCCGGACCGCAAGGCTCGCATCGAGTAACCACCCTGCCATTTGTCTCAATCCCTTCGTAGTCAGGTCATTCCTCCGGACGAATCTTGGTGCTGACGCACAGCAAAAAATCAGGCCGCAGTCTCAATCCCTTCGTAGTCAGGTCATTTCTCCGGACTGATGAGTAACTACATCGCTCTTTGTGCGACGCGCGAAAGTCTCAATCCCTTCGTAGTCAGGTCATTTCTCCGGACTTTAAAGGACATGAGCGGATTATGGAAGCACCCGTCAGTAGTGTCTCAATCCCTTCGTAGTCAGGTCATTTCTCCGGACGCGGCCAGCACCTCGGGATTGTTGCCCCGCACGGCGCTGGGTCTCAATCCCTTCGTAGTCAGGTCATTTCTCCGGACCATGGTAATTGAAGTCGGCAGAACAGACGCGCCATTCAGAGTCTCAATCCCTTCGTAGTCAGGTCATTTCTCCGGACTTGATGGCAAGTACCATTGGGCCAAAATCGAAAGGTCTCAATCCCTTCGTAGTCAGGTCATTTCTCCGGACGGCGTCGTTCCTTTCGTATACGTAAACGACAGCGAAATGGTCTCAATCCCTTCGTAGTCAGGTCATTTCTCCGGACCAAGGTAGCAGCCAGCATTTACCCGTTCCGTTTCAAAGCGTTTGTCTCAATCCCTTCGTAGTCAGGTCATTCCTCCGGACAGAAACGTATTGACGAGTTGACCATCCAACTGAAGCAGTCTCAATCCCTTCGTAGTCAGGTCATTCCTCCGGACGATAACAGACCCCTGGAACATCCCGAAAAACCGCATAGTCTCAATCCCTTCGTAGTCAGGTCATTCCTCCGGACTCCGAGGTATGTATATGGAAAGACCCTCTCCTTCAGGCCACGTCTCAATCCCTTCGTAGTCAGGTCATTCCTCCGGACGCTGGTGGTCTTGCTACTGGTAGTAACGGGACAATTGTCTCAATCCCTTCGTAGTCAGGTCATTCCTCCGGACGCGAACCGTTGAAGCCGATGATCCTGAACGCCACCAACAGCGTCTCAATCCCTTCGTAGTCAGGTCATTCCTCCGGACGCAATCGGTACTGCAAATTCACGACACACCCTCTACACAGTCTCAATCCCTTCGTAGTCAGGTCATTCCTCCGGACTTGAACCTAACGGGTCAATATCGTGCCGGGAAGCCGCCGGAGTCTCAATCCCTTCGTAGTCAGGTCATTCCTCCGGACGTGGCTATCGGTATTAACGAACGGAATATCAGCAGCCAACTCGTCTCAATCCCTTCGTAGTCAGGTCATTCCTCCGGACTCCGACCTCATCTTGGAGTGTCCTAACTTCTCTGGTGTCTCAATCCCTTCGTAGTCAGGTCATTCCTCCGGACCCTCAATGAGCCTCGCGCTTGCATCGGCCCGGCAGTGGGGTCTCAATCCCTTCGTAGTCAGGTCATTCCTCCGGACGCGGGCGATTACGTCCACCTCAAGGGCGACTGCGGCATGGTCAAAGTCTCAATCCCTTCGTAGTCAGGTCAT
>DYDL01000075.1:0-12704 GCA_020717925.1 Desulfocapsa sp. | reverse complement strand
CAATCCCTTCGTAGTCAGGTCATTCCTCCGGACAGTACCCGGTTTTTTGCTCATAAATCCAGAAGGTTAAACAACACTTTCCTGTAACCCCCATTTTTGGGATCATTTTCCGGTCATCACCTCCTTCCATTTCAATCTGCATGAAAATGTTTGTTGAATAACTACGCGCCATAACAAATTTCCTGTAACCTACCCCCCTTTTCAGCACATTTAGGAAATCCGATAAAAAAACGCCCATACAATACGATCAAGCAATTCGCTGTCTATTGCCAGATTTCGTCACAGAATATACACCTCTTCGTCATGGCTCACCTCGCCCTGCCCGAAAATGGCAATGGCCTTTTCGCAGCCCGCGCACAATGAGTATACCCTGACGCTATCTTCTTTTTCATCGATAATCTTTTTGATCCGGGCTTCCATCTTTTCAAGAAGTTCCCGCTCCAGCAGGCATTCGAAGACACTGTATTGCACCCGGTCGCCGAAATCCTTCAGCGCCTTGGCCAATTTGGTCCTGCGCCGGTCGTCGGGGATATCGTATGAGACAAGATAGAGCATGAGGTTTTACCCAGTCCGGAAGGGAACATAGGGAATGTCATCCTGAATGGTCCGTGCCATCCGCTCTGCCTGGCCCCGGAAACATTTCCGCAACGTGGTGTTCTCCTTGGTTTCCGCATGGGTGAACTCCCGGTTCAGGGAATTTTCATACTCCGCGAAAAAACGCTTCAGCGCCTCGCGCTTGAAGGCAACGCCGCCACCGGTAGGATTGGTCTGAAAGTCGTCCGGGGAAAATATCCGGTTGTTGACCAACCTGAGAACGAACTGATCTGCCACCGGCGCCCGAAATTCCTCCATGAGATCCGCGGCCAGGGAGGCCCTGCCGTAATCGATCTTGTGAAAGTAACCGAGATAGGGATCGAATCCCAAACCGTCCAACAGGGACGAAATCTCGTTGAAGATCATGGTATAGCTCAACGACAGCAAGGCATTGACCGGATCGGGAGGCGGCCGTTTTCTCCGGCCGGGAAAGGTGAATTCGCCCGACAGCAGCATCTTGCCGAATGCCTGGAAATATGACCTGGCCGCGTCACCTTCGATGCCCAGCAATTGCTCAACCTGTACCGAAGCCGCAATGGTCGTCAGTTTCGTTTTCAGGGCATCGGTCTCGGTTTGGAAATCTATCTCCGGATGGTTATAGGAAAATGTCCGGAGCAGTTGAAGACAATTGGCAATTTTCCCGGCCACGATGGCCCTGGCCACGGCCAGCCGGAAAAGTTCGTCGTCGTATTTGCGGAACTGCTGGATACGCAAGGTGATGTTCTTGGTGGTCGGCGAGGTGATTTGGCCGATGAGCCGGCCATGCCGGGTAAGAATGGCCATTTCAATGCCATGCTCGAACAGTTCGTGAACCGCCTGGGTAGTGAACTGGACATTGCCGAAAATGAGCACGCTATCGATCTTGTGGCACTGCACATCAAGGAGAACCTGGCCATCCTTTTCCACGATGAGGCGGTCCCCGGTCTTGCGCAGGATTGAATTTTGTTCGGTGAGGTAGAGGTTGGCCATGGTTAGCAACCCATCTTTTTCTTGAGAAGATAAGCCTGAAGATCAAAGGGCGGCGGAAAGCAAACCACTCCCTTTTTCCGTTTGGGTCTGTCAAAGGGAACCATGACCAGGCTTTTGAGAAAGGTCACCCCGAGGTATTTAAAGCCCTCGTCAAAGGTCACGATGTCTTCCTCGTCGAGATGCAGGCTGAGAGCGTCAAGAAGTTTCTTGGAGACCTCCAGTGCGTCGCGTGCCTGCTCCTTCGATTTGGCAAGAATCACGAAATCATCGGCAAAGCGGATGAAGGCGAATCCACCCCGGAGCATGGCTTCATCAAGTTCGTCGAGAAACAGATTGGCGAGAATGGGTGATACGGGTGAACCCTGAGGGATGCCCTTTTCGAGGGTGACGAGTTTCGCGCCATCCCATACCTCCGCCTTAACCCACTGTTCCACCAGGCTGAGGACGCTTTCATCCTTGACATGACGCCCCAATTTCTCCATAAGCAGGCAGTGATCCACACTGTCGAAGAATGCGTCGATATCGGCATCGACCACCCAGCGGTACCCTTGCTCATAGAAGTCCTTGATCCTGTAAACCGCCTGCCTCACCGACCGCCCCTTGCGATAGGCATAGCTGCATTCTTCAAACTGACGCTCAAGTATTGGCTCGATCTTCTGGAGAACCGCTGTCTGCACCACCCGATCCCGCACTGCCGGCACCGAAAGCGCCCTTGTCTCGCCGTTCCCTTTCCCCTTATCCACAAGGATTCTGAGTAGCGGAAGAGGGAAATACGTACTACGGGCAAGCTCGTACTCCAAGGCGCCGATATTGGTTTTGAGGCCGGCTTCGAATGCCTCGATGGTCACCCCATCCACCCCTGCGCAGCCGTGGTTTTCTTTGACGGACTGGAAGGCGGCCGTGAGATCGTTATGGTCAGGGAGCCACGGTTTCATCGTTAAAATGGATCATGGTCGAAGATAATTACATCACCAGTCACCGGTGAACGGTATATGAGTTTCTTGGCCTTGCCATGCAGGGCATGGGCGACAGCCAGGTAGAGCCAGACCGGCGCCCGGCCGGTAAGAATCACCTCATGCCCCTCACCAGCCAACTCTACTGCGTGGTCTAAATAGACCGACAGTTCGGCGAGCTTCGCGGTGTCGCTGAAGAGACGCTCCAAGTCGAGGACGGTCACCCCATGCTCCCCGACTCGAAAACGGCATGGACGACGTCGTAGCTGATTGGCTCCCACGGCTCGTTGGTCTGGACGTACTGGGCCTTGAACTTACGGTTGGAGGTCAGAGCCGCTGCCACCACGCTGGTCACCTTTTGGCCGCCGGTGAAGTCGATCATCACCTCCTCCTCCGGATAGCTGCTTTGTCTAATGAACGCCCACAGGCAGTCGGAGAGTTGGTCAAAGCTCTCGAAATCAATCCCGCTATGGTCCTTAAGCGAGACGGTCGTGACTTCCGAGTTTGAGAGCTCTCCCTCCTTGGTCAGGACATTTTTGGAGACCAGACCCAGCACTTTGTAACAATTCAAAATGGCCAGGAAGTGATGAGCGTAGTGAATCGTCCGGGTAGAGCATACCACTGTCACCGTTTCGAGCCGCCCCAAGTGGGCACGAATACCGCGCAGCCCCATTTCCCAGGCCCACGGTTTTTTGGTTCTATTTTTATATTCCGCCATGGCTTGCAGGTCGGCATCCAGGTCGCCACTGAGGGTTAGCCCCTCCGGGATGCCGTCGACGTATGCAACATCGCCCCGCAGGTCTGAGAGAAAAAGGATCAAGCACTTTCGTGGTTCCGGTTTTTCGTTGCGGAGGAAGCGGGTCCTGGGTTTGAAAAAGGTCGAGCGTTGCTTGTAGAGTGCAAATAAAGACAATGCAAAGAAACCTATGGCACCTGCCCGCCCAACGTCGAATGGCATTCGCTCGCCGCGGGTCGCTAACCAATGCCAGCATGCCCACAGGGTGGGAGGGATGGCGTCTGCGGCCCAGTTGGTGCTCAGGGCCAGCAAAGCAGCTGTAGCCCAAGGGAGGAACTCCTTACCCTGAGTCCTGAGCAATTTCAGATGATTTCTCCTCTCTGGAATGGTCAATGTTACCTCCATACGGACTGATCGTCTCTTGCAGGTATGGTTTCTGGGTTCATGCCCTCCTTTCCTGTTCTGTCCCAGACAAGAAAGCCCTTGCACTTTGCAACTTCTCTTAAGTCACTGTTCCACATCACTTCATTACTCCAGCAAAGAGAAAAACCGCAGCAATCTATTGCGCGACGAGTTTATTGTACGCCTTTTTCATATTTTTGTTTGGCGAGGATTTCCAGGTCTTAATCAACTCGCCATGGATCTCACGCACAAGCTCAAGGAAAAGCGACCAGTTTTCTCCTTTGACCTGCTGCGTGCTGTTAAAATCTTTCCCGAACATCCTGGCAAGTTGCTCCTTGTCGATCTGAAGAACTTCTTCGCGCAATCGCTCGTCTGGGCGGAGTTCTTGCAACCTCGCCTGGTTCGCCACTTGGGCACGTCTGGCTTTTGCGTCAGCATCCACTTCAAATCGTCCGTAGCCAACGGCGGTTTTTGCCCCAGCCCCAAGGTATTGCAAGGCATCGGCCAACGCGGTTATGACCTTGTCCAATTCGGCCTCTACGCTGATCCTTTCCGATTCCGTTTCCGGCCTTCGGCGAGGTGCGATGCAAAACAAAAAGTTTGCCTTCTTCACCACCAAAAAAGGGACCGGAACCGGGCTGTGCCAGTCGGCTGGTACTTTCTGCGGTTCATTAGCAACATTCCCGATATTGCCGCCCTCCTCGTACCACTTGCCGTAATGAGGGGTCATGACATCGCACCCTAACTCGACGGGCGCGGTGGGAATGGCGTCGAAGAAGACAAACATACCGGCCTCGGTATCGATGTCCTTGGCAAGGGACGGAGGCTGAAAACCCTGTTGACGGAACCGAGCTCGCGCCTTGGGATCCTTGTCCTCGCTGCCGAACCAACGGTAAAGGATATCGAGCCGCTTCTCCCGCTGTTCCTTTTCGTCGCTGCCCTCGACCTCCATCCAAATTTCCACCCAGTCCCGCACCAGACCCTTGACCGCAGCGCCGGTAAGATACGGCACCCCCAGAGTCGGGTGCCAGGCAAAGCCGTTTTCCACCGGATGCGGATTGCCGAGTCCGGTGGCGAAACGCCAGGTGGTCTGGAATTCCTCGATCTTGCCGCCCTGGTTATGGCACAGAGCCGCAAGGGCGCGGCTATAGAATTTGAGTTGACTCGTATCGCCGCAGAAACCTGCCACCGAATCGATCCATTTTTTTTTGTCTTCCTTGCCAATAGTCCAATCCTGCGCGTTATACTTATTGAAGAAACGATCAAACCACAAACCCTTGTGGCCATTGGCCGTTGATGGCGGCACACTTGGTGCCCCTCGATAAAGTGGTGCAACCATCACTTACCCTCCATGAACGCCTTGGCGAATTTCTTCACCCAGTCGAGCAGGGCCAGGGCCTCGGCCTGGGCGAGTTGATAGGCACGGATATTTTTAGTTGTGATACCTTCCAGAAGATCCATGCCTTCATAAGGCTGGCCAGGCTTTTTCAGCCAATCGGAAAGCAGATCATAAAGTGCCCTGTACGCCTTGCCCTTTTGATTGTCCTCCGCCCCCTTGCTTCGATAAAAAGCCGCGGCCTGACCCAGCCCGTTCATTTTGATCATGGCCGGGAAGCTTGCCGCATAGCTCTTGTATTCCTTCTCACTGGCGCCCTTGGCAGCCTCGACCCGTTCCAACGCGTATTTTGCCCGTTTCTGCTGCATGGTCTGCATGGCGGCTCACCCTCCAACCTTGATGCTCTTGACAGCGCACCAGCCCATGCCGACGGTTTCGTTGCCGCCGATCTGCAGCCAGTGACGCGACTTTCCCTCGACCTTGAAGAGGCCTTCGACCACTGCTTCACGAATTGCACTGGCGTCCATTTCCTCCTTCACCTCCTTGCCCTTCCTCCGTGACCGGCTCGCCATCAACGGCACATAGAGCAAAGTTTCCGGCGGCAGGGTCTCCTCGTACCACAGAGCGCCGTCTTGGACGGTTTTTGTTTCGTTTTTTATGGCGATATGCGCCGCTACCGGCGTCGCGTATTTGACCAGGAAGCTGAACATCTCATCACTGACGATCACCAGGCGTTTCAGCAATTCCGCTTGGGCGTCGTCGCGTTCCATCAAAGCGGCAAGAGCGGAAATCACCCCGGAGAGATCTTTCTGTTCGGCGAGAAAGTTGAATTCTTCGAGAGCCAGACTCCCGGCATCTGTCTCTTGCGGCACCCAAGCCTTGCAGGCACTTTCCGCATCTTGGGGTTGATCGGGGACGCCGAACTGCAACTCCGGTGCAACCAGGCCAAGCAGGTCGGCGTCGCGCTTGAGACGTGTGAGCGCTTCCCGGCAGGTAATCCACTTGAAGGTGGAGGAGAGGGAGCGGATCGGCAGCAGCAGCAGGCGGGCGTCTCCGACGGAAAGCGAACCGGCGTGATCGGGTGTTTTGTCGGATACTGCTTTGCCGGTCTCCGGGCCGAATACGGCAAAAAGCTTTTCCTTGTCCGCGTGGGTATGCCACACCTCCGCAGCCTTGGTGCGCAAGGCTCCCTTGACCGCGGAGCCGAATACGCAGGGCCAGCCGTTATGCCCTTCACGTTGGATAGGCAAATCAACGGCACCGACAGACGAGCCGGCGCCGGCATGGATGCTGGTTTGGGCGATCAGCCCGAGGATGGCGTTCGCTTGTGTCATGGCAGTTCCCCTTGTTCATTGATGTCCAATTTGTTACGGTTCCACAGTCCGCAGGCAATGCGGCCACGGCCGAGTTCCTTGTCTTCCCCTATCTGCTGATCTTGCTTATGCAAGGTGTCGATTGCCCCGGCTAGGTCGCCGTCATCCACCGTGCAGTACCAGGCACTCCCTGGCGGAATCAGGCTTTGCACCGGCCGAGGTTTTTGCGCCGCCAGATCCCACCCCCCTTCACGTAATGCCTTGCCGATGACCATGCTCCGGATGGTGAGTTGCACGCCGGAGAGTTTACCCGCCCATATTTTTATCCTGTTCATTTCCTTCTCTTCGAAGCCCTCCGGTATCCATGTATTTCCCTTGAAACGGGCCGGAGAGAGCAGGGTCAAAATCAGACCGATGGTATCGTCCCGCACGGTCGGAGGAGAGGGGAAGGGTGACGGCTCGCCCATCTCCTCCATCCCAGCCAGCCGGCCTTCCGCACCCAGCCGGACGAGGCGCCGGGGCATGGATAATCCGTCAAGACCGGAGATCTCCGCCTCGATGCAAAGTCCGGCCGTTTTTTTCGGCCGAATATGGCGGGACTGATAGAGCAGTCCCTTCTCCACCGTACGCAGGCTATTGTCGCGAGCAATGCCCAGGCGCGGTTCCTCGAAGTAAAGATCAGTGGCGAAGCGGATATCGTCGTGGTCCGGCAATCCGCCGAGCAGAACTTTCTCCAGCCCGGCGCGGGTGATCCACGCCTTGTCCAACGGCTTGAAACCCCGGTCATCCGCATGAATAGAAGGCAGGCGAACCAAACCGAGCCGGGTTTGCTCGGCCTTACCGATCAACAGACGACTGAATTCCACATCCTTGCGCAGCAGATACAAGGGCGCGGGATACAGACGTTCGTTGTTGGAAGAGAGCCAGATTCCCTTGATAGCCAATCGTCCCATGTCATCGTTACAGCCGATGAGATTCCGCAACCGCACGCCTGCAACGGTATAGTTGGCATCGGTCCGGAATGCCTCCCAATCCGCCTGGAGAGAATCGCCGATGGCCGTACGAATCGCCCCGGCCACCGTTCGTGGCGGCGGCGGGAAAATGCTTGCCAACTCGGAGCCGCCGATCGCCTCGAATGGTCGGGCTTCCTTAAAAAACAGGGTGTCGAGGGCGGTGAAGCGTAACGTTGTCTCATTCATCGCTCCACCCCCTTCTGGGCCAGAAAGCGGAGCAGCATGGCACCGTCGGCATCCAGGCAGGTTGACCTTGGCCATTTGCGCGGGTCTGTTTCCTTTTGATCACGGCGAACCGGACGACACTGTTCCAGGAGTGGCCGGACAATGGCGCGCGCCCTTTCCAGGTTGCCGGTGGTTGCCGCGCCAGAGTCGAGATATTCCGCGGCCATGAGCGAAACCGCCTGTTCCGGGTCGAGCCCCCCCGTCTGCTCGCCGGGCGCCCGGAATTCGCATTTTTCCGGATTGAGCAGGGCGAAGCGTTCCCGGATCTTGAAAAAGAATTTGCCGACAAAACGATCATTATCCTGCGCGGCCTGTTCGGTTGTTCCCTCTTCATCGGTTACAACTCCCCTCGTCGCACGGAATTCGTCGGCAAGTTTTTCAAGAACGATGGTATCCGGCATCAGCGCGCATTTCCATGGCATTGCCCATTCCACCGCCAGGCCGCCGGGTTTCCAGACCCGGCAGGCAATGGCATCGCGGCCACGCCCTTCCTTGGCCACGTTGTCCAAAAGGTCATGCGCATCGCGGAGAATCTTGCCCAAGGGCATCTTGACGTGTGCAAATTCAATGGCCCCGGATATGGAAGTGGCAACTTTATCGAGGTCAAAACAGTTCAGATAATGGTTCCGCAAAGCGACAGCGCAGGAAAAGGCGTACTCCAGTGGCAACAGGGCCAGGACATCGTCGCCACCGGCATAGATCAGAAAGCCGTTGTACCGGTGCACGATGGCGGGGACTGCCGCGGTGAAAGCGGCAAGCCCCTTGGTAATCAGCGGCGGCTTCCCAGCTTCGCTCATCTGGATGCCGAGATGGTCACCATCCATCAGCAACACGGCATAAAACGGAGAAACCGGTTCGAAATCCGCCTTCCGCCTGACCTCCTCGAGCTTTTTCAAGAGCTTGCCGGCGATCTCGTTTTGCGCATCATCCCAAAGATTTGGATTTTCCAGCATGGCGTCAAAGAACACCGTGCCGTCCAACGCGGCCCATTTATGCTGCCCTGTTCCCTTTTGCATCGCCTGCTGTACACAACGGATATTTGTCGGCCATTCGCCGTATTTTTGCGTCAGCTCATAGGCCAAATCATGGAATTCCCATACCTTCTGCGCAAGCGCACTGTCCCCGTTGGCCTTGTCGATCAATTTCGCCAGCCATGGGGCGGCGGACATGTAATGCACAGAAGGCACCCCAGTGGGAAGATTCCAGCCGTGCACCTGCCAGCCGCCCGGCATGACCGCAGAAAACCCTTCGAAGTGGCGGACGAAACGCCGCTTGACGAAGGCGATGGCGCAGAGATGCTCTTTGGGGCGCAGGTCTGTCTGCATCTTTTCTCCGTTCCGCACAAGCCCCCAAAAAGCAGTGAGCTTGTCGCTGCCAGGGCGCTCTTCACCGGACAATTCCTGCCACCCTTCCATCATCATGCACTTGACGCCTGCCTCGTCCGGCGGCAGGTGCGAACGCCAGTTCTTGAGCCGGTCGATGATGGAGCTGTCACCAGCATCATCCGTCATCGCCCAAGACATTTCCCAAAACTGTCCGATCTGACGATCCCAGATCTTCCTGGTTTTCGAATCAGACCCGGCAATCTTCTTCTGCAAATCATGCTCATACACCCGGTCAGCGAGGGCCTGCCAGGCAGCCTGCACTGCGGCCGCCACGGCCTCTGCATCGAAATCATCAGGTACGACCGCCTTGAAACGGTTGGGAATCGTGCCCTGAGTCGGCCCCTTCTCGCCGGTTTCCAGCGCATGCATGAAACCATCGTCAGGAAGTGGAAATTCGATTGAACCATGCTTATATTTGACGGCCAGCATGGCAACCGCCGACAACCATGAAAGAATAAAGGAACCGGCCCAGAAATCCCTGGTCCGCCGGGCCTGAGCGACGAACCCTTGCACCGGGCCGAGGGTGAAGTGAAAATATGCCATGGTCGCCTCCTTCAGCATGCTGTGAATTTCGTTTTGAGGAACTCTTTGATCGATCCATAATCGGTTGGCGAGGGAACCGTGCCGACTGGGGAGCCATTGACCGATACCGACAGCTCCGGATTTGTTGCCGGAAGAAACATGGCGGGCAAGAGCAAAAGAAGTGGCCGGTATCTGACCGTGCCCGAGCCGTTTGTGTAAGCGGCTATGTGGACGAATAACGGACTCGCTCTCCGTCCCTTGCTATCGTCACCACCCCATGAAGGTACGTAATCGAAATTTACTTTTGCGTCATCGAGCGAGGAGAACTTGTATGGGTGGGGAATCCCAAAGATGGCTCGTCGGGGCGGGACGCTGCTCGAAGAAGGAATGAAACGGCTTTTCGCTATGGCATGGACCGGGTTGTGATCCGTCGCAAAAAAAGGAAATTGGGTTAGATTGGTTGGAACGCACTTCCATTCGCCTTTCTCCATAACAAACCTTTTCCCGGTTGGAGCATGAATTACCTGTCCATCCTTCTTTTTCGAGGCCGTACCATTGGTACGATATCGATTCATGGCACCACCGACACTATCCAACGCCTCTCCCCAACCGGAATAATCGGAATTGGACCGATAGAAAAGGGCATTGGCATCCAAGGCGGAGAACGGACTTGGAGAAGCCGGTTTAGACCCGGAATCGATTTTCGATTTCAGCCACTTGCAATCCTCCTCGAATTCCTCCTGGGTCGGCAACCGATTTCCGCCGGCATCATCCGGCATCATCCGCGTGACCGAACCGAATCCTCTTCGGCTCCGGCTCCCCAGGCCACCAACAAGGCTTAACAGCCGCATCACCTCAAGAATATTTTTCTTGCTGATCGGATCCGTTCCGGGACGGAATCGTAATGCGACAGTGAAATCATTCCCCTCGGGCAAGGCGTTGCGTTTCGCTAGCCCCATATTGGCCATGTATGCCATGCCGGAACGCGACGGCACTTGCGGATTGTAAGGCTTTGCAGAAGAACGGACGGTCAACAAGAAACACCCCTGTCCGCCACCGTCGCTATCGGCCGCCACGCCAAAAAGACTGCTCTCCTCGGCATGCAAAAAATCTAATGCAGTTTCAACGCAAGATGCTTGCGAACGAAGCCTCCCCCAATTCAAGGCCCTCCACCAGAATCTCAGCATACCCTTGACCGAGGGCGGCCGTATGCCATCGTCGGCCGTCTGGTTCGCGCCTCCGATAAACATGGGAGTTACAATTTTAAATGTCGCTTCCAGTGGTTCCATGAAGTATCTCCTTTGTCCTTTTCCAAGCAGAATTCTGCTCAATCATGCTCCCCTGCCGCCCAAGAGCATCCACTTTTCCGGCGGTTGCTGCTGCGCCTCCGGATCATCCACGGGCCAAATAGAACCCGATGGGACGGATGGCTCGCGGCGCGAGCTTGGTTCCCCTGGTCTTCCCGCGTTTTTGCCCCTTGGTTTACCGTCCTCGGGCCTTTATTCTTGCCTGGTACAGCCTTTCGGTAAAACCTCCTTCCTGGAGAAAGGCTGTTTCCAACTGCCGCAGTTGCTGGTCCAGCAGGTAGTTGGCCTGGTGGATCAGGCAGATGAGGGTGTTGGCGGCAACTTCTGGAGGCGCAGCCTCCACATAGGTCTTATAGGTCGCATAGGATCTATTGCTCGCGTAGGCGAGCTTTCTCACCGCCTGGGCCTGGGGGTGGTCCTTGGGCCATTGCGGCAGATTGTGCTGTCGCAGATAATCCTGGTAATCCAGGAGCAATTCCTCCAGGCTGGCGCGGGCCACGTTGACCAGCTTCAGCTCGGTTTTCTTGGAAGTGCCCGAGGCCATGCTGCCCTCGGCGATATTCTGCTTGCCGCTGCGGGCCGCCTGCACCATCTGGTCGTGGGTGCGGCTCTTGCGGCCGACGAGGCGGTCGCAAAAGGCCAGGGTGGCGTCGCAGACGATTTCCGCGGTCTGAAATGACTTGAGAGAGCGGTAGCCTCCATGCGGGGCAATAATCCGTGGGGGCAAGGTGTTTTTCATTTGTGCTCCTTTTTCATTATAGGTCCAATGGGACCAATGGGTCTTATTGGACCTATTCTTAATGCACTGCAATTTTCCCTAGCCCAAAGGCGGTCTGCTTGCCCAGGTGGGCCTGTTCGCAGAAGCGCAGCAGCGGCAGGAATTCAGCCAGTTCCCCGCTGTATTCCATGTGGCCCAATAGCCCGCCCACCAGCATCTCGCTTTTCTGGCGGTTGCTGTAGCGCCGCAGGTCCAGCCATTGGCAATCGCCCTGGCGGGTTTCCACCTTTGCCGCCCTTCTGACCAGACCGGCGTAGTCTAGGTCGGGCTCGCCGTCGCCGTAGGCCTCGGCGAGGCTGGCGATGCGGCGCAGGGCGGCGCGGATAAGGACATGAAACGGCAGGGTCTCTTGCAATTGGTTGAGGTATTTGAGGCGAAGTGGAGTGAGAAGCTTGACGATAAGGGAGGAGACCGGTTCCTGGGGCGCCGGTTCAAGGGTCAGGCTGGGCACGGAAAAATTCTGGGCAAGAACCTTCCGGCCGCCGTTATAAATTTCGATGTCATTTGCGTGCGCGGCCATAAGCTGGAATTTACCCTGCTCTTCTCGCGCCCCCTTGCCCAGGCCCGCCTCGCCCATCTGCTCCACCGCATAGACGATATGGGGCAGGTAATCGTTGGCCCGGCCAAAGAGAGTCAGGCCAAACTCACAGGAATCGTTTGCCGCATAAGAGCGTTGCGAGCTGAGCGGCGGGTCGAGGACAAAGGGATGGGGCCGGGCTGCTATCCGGGGCTGGCCATTGCCGTTCTCCGGCAAGGTTTTGCTCACTTCAAAAATGAAGGAATAGGCGCAGGATTCAAGCAGCAGACAGGTGGAGCATTGCTGCCGGCGCAGGGCGCAGGAAATCCTTTTCAGGGCATGCCCCAAGGCGCCGCGCAGCGTCGAGCCCTTGAAAGCGGGCAAGAGCGCGGGCGTGGTAAAACGGCAGACGAATCTGTAACAACCTGTTTTCATGTCAATTTCTCATTTTAATTTTCTAAAGGCTGACGGATTCGTACTGAAACCGATGCACCTGCTTGATTGCAATCACAGACAATCATAGTTACTCCATTACCATGCAATACCCGGCGCAGCAACAGCCATTCTCCTGATCATTTTACTTTTCCACTCAACCCGTTCTCCCGCGCAAACCTGCTTTCAATTTTCCATGCGATCCGTGTATACTGCGGCACA
>DYDL01000297.1 GCA_020717925.1 Desulfocapsa sp. | reverse complement strand
GTTGGAGAAAAAATGAAGGGGAACGAAGTGGCCATTTTTGAAGTTTGATTCTTGCTTGGGAAGAGACGACAACAGCACCGGGAAAGGGACATGACAATAAAATCAAAAATCAGACTTCTTACTTCAAAAATTCGCAAGCGTGGGTTAATTAAATCATGAACAACTTTCCCCCGCATTCCCCATCCAGCCGGCAGCCCGCCCCCCTTGACGCGGTACTCGATTTTCTGCGGGAAACCATGCCGTTCAAGGATCTTGAGCCGGGAAAGCTCCGTGAGATGGCCAGCCAGTGCCTCATTGACTTTTTTCCGGCCGGCAGCCTCATCTTCCAGCAGGACGTCACCGAGGTCGCCTACCTCTTCCTCATCCAGAAGGGCGGGGTGAAGATCTTTCTTAGGAACGAGGCCGGTGAGATTACCCTGGAGGATCTGCGGGGCTCGGGGGAACATTTCGGCACCCTGGCCATCATCCAGGGCACCCGCGCCAACGTCAACGTGGAAACCGTGGAGGACACCTTCTGTTTCCTGTTCCCCAAAAAGGCCTTCCTGCAGTTGATCCATACCGAGCCCACCGTGGCCCAGCATTACCTTCGCACCATGTCGGACAAGATGATCCGCACCGCCTATGCGGAATTGCGGCAGCACAAGGTGGCGACGCGCACCGAGAGCGCCCTGTATCTCTTCAGCGTGCCGGTGGGCGACATTGTTAAGGGCGAGGCCCACTGGATCGCGGTGGCCGATTCCGTCATGGAGGCGGCGGCCCGCATGACCAAACACCATATCGGCTCGCTGCTGGTGCGCGACGCCGCGGGGCAGGTGGTGGGCATTGTCACGGACAAGGATCTGCGCACCAAGGTGGTGGCCCGGGGGCTGGCTTTCGCTACTCCGGTGGGGGAGGTGATGTCCGCCCCGGTGCAGACCATCGTGGCAAGCGCCGTCTGTTTTGACGCCCTGTTGCAGATGATGACCAGCAGCATCCATCATCTTGCCGTGGAGCGCCAGGGGGAGATCATCGGGGTGCTGACCACCCACGACATCATGGTCCTGCAGGGCACTTCGCCGTTGTATCTCTTCCGCGAAATTCTGGCCCAGAGACGGCTGGAGGGGGTGTATCCCCTGGCCGCCAAGATTCCCCAGGTGGTTCGCACCCTGGTGGAGGAGGGCGCCAAGGCCTTCAACATCGCCCGGATGATTACCGTGCTTAACGACCATATCCTGAGCCGTATCCTGGAGTTGCTGCTGGAAGAGCTTGGCCCGCCGCCCCAGCCGTTCTGCTGGTTGGTTATGGGCAGCGAGGGCAGGCGGGAACAGACCTTCAAGACCGACCAGGACAACGCGATCCTCTACCGGGATCCGGCGGACTCCGAGGCGGCCGCGGTGGCGGCAGGCTATTTTAAGACCCTGGGAGAGCGGGCCATCGCCAGTCTGCAGGCGTGCGGTTTTGCCCCCTGCCCGGGCGATGTCATGGCCTCCAACCCGCGCTGGCGGATGCCCCTGCGCGCCTGGCAACGGTCCTTTGAGGATTGGCTGGTGCGTCCGGATGTCCAGGAGATTCGCAACGCCACTATCTTCTTTGATTTCCGGGCCGCTTACGGAGACAACACTTTGGCAGTGGAACTGCGCGACTATCTTGTCCCCCTCGCCCGGGAGCAAGCGGTTTTTCTCCGCCTTCTGGCCAAGGATTGCCTGGAAACGCCGCCGCCCCTTTCCTTTTTTCACAATTTCATTGTGGAAAAGGACGGTGAGCACAAAAATCTCCTGGACCTGAAAAAGCGCGGCCTGGTCACCTTCGTGGACTTCGCCAGGGTCATGGCGCTAAAGAATGGCATCCGGGAATGCAACACCATGGACCGTTTCCAACTACTTGTCGCCAATCGTCAGATCTCCGCAACCCTTGCCGCCGAGGCAGCCGCGTCCTATGAGTTTCTCATGCATCTGCGTGTCATCCACCAGATGCAACTCATCGAACAGGGAGAGGAGCCCAATAACCATATCAATCCTGGCGATCTTACCGATTTGGAGAAAATGACCCTGAAGGGCGCCTTCGGGGTGGCCCGGTCTCTGCAGGCGCATCTCCGGCGGGAGTTCCGCCTGGAACAGGTCTGAGCGCTTGGGCGAAGAGATCATGGGGTGGCAAGCACAAACAGGGGGCTGGACGTGAGCAGGGGCATCCTGGCGCGGTTTTTTGGCGGTGGCCAGCCGCCGCACCCGCTTTTCGCCGAGCTTCAGGAGTATTTTCTGCGCCTGGATCATGGCGGACCCATTGGTGGCTATGAGTTCGTGGTGCTGGACACCGAGTTGACCGGCCTGGACAAGCAGAACGACGAGATCATCGCCATCGGCGGCGTGCGCATCCGCAACATGCGGATCGTGGCGGGCGAAACCTTCCATGCCCTGGTGCAGCCCCGCCACTACCCGGCGGGCAGCCACACCCACATCCACCGGATTACGCCCCAGCAGCTTGCCGGCGCGCCCCGCATCGAGGCGGTACTGCCCGAGTTTATCGCCTTCTGCGGTCGGTCATTGTTGGTAGGCCACGGGGTGGGCCTGGACATGGGGTTTCTCAACCGCGTCGCCCGCCCGCTTTACGGGGCCGAGATCGCCAACCCCTGTATGGATACCCT
>DYDL01000296.1:368-2650 GCA_020717925.1 Desulfocapsa sp. | reverse complement strand
TTTCCGAATGGCATCTCCATGTTAGGTTCTGCTAGTTCCAGCGCCTTAGCCTGTTTTTCGCACCTTACCAAGTGAATAGAGAGACAAGAACAAGCCAGCATAGTTGAAAAATACCAGGATGACCGATTCCAAAGGGGGATGGCCTAGCAAACCAGGTTCGATTTGCCATCCGGTGGATGGGATTTTGTGAGTAGGCGCAATAAGGCCTGGGAGGCCAGGAGGAGCTAGCCGTGGGTGGTTGGCAAGAGTAAGGGCGGCGGCGAGCAGGCTGTCAGGCAGGGAGTAGGTGAAACCTGTTCCACGAGGGTTTCCAGCGCGGCAACGACCAACTGAAGGATGCTGAGGCATTCAGGGGATACGGGCGTCAAACGGCGCATGAGACTGCCATCGATAAAGTGGGTTTCGATGAGGGTCAGATTTTGGAGTTTCAGGATGAGTTGGCGGGTGGTGAGTTGGGAACCCTGTTGGCGGATTTGTCGCTCCAGGATGCTGTAAGCCAGGAGCGCCACCATATTGAGCATCAGCATGGAGGCAATGCGGCGGTCTTGATGCAGAAAGATGGGCGTGACTTTCAAGTCGCTCTTGCTGATGAGGAAACGCTTCTCGCCACCGTCTTTTTCCCGATAGAGGCGGAACATCACTTCATGAGAAAGGCTCCAGTCGTTGGTGACCAACAGGTAGCGGCCATCCAGGCGCTCTTCTTTTGCCAACAGGCTTGGGTTGACCTGCCAGGTCAGGTTGACTGGTCCGCTGGGGGTTTCGTAAACAACGGTTTCCATCAAGTGACCCACGCTTGAGGCCCGCAGACGCGCGTTCACGCGCCTGGTGACGGCCTGGAGGGTACGCACGCGGGGCTGTCCGATGGCGCTACGCACCTGGTCCAATTCTCGATCCAGGTCCTGGAGTTGGGTCTGGCGCGCCAGGCGAAACTGGTCCCGCAGAGGGCCAGCCACAATGACCAACCCTTTGTGGGTGACTGTGCGCCCCTCATGGGTGAAGGTGACCGTGCATCCCCGTCCCCAGTACTGGGGGGTTGGGCCAGGCACAATTGGACAGGCTTCGAATTGCGCATCATTCCAGACCGTCAGCAGAGCATGGTGTTCTTTCTGGTGAGCCTTCAAGCCGGTCAGGTGACGCAGGCCAACCCGATCGTAGGTCACGGCAATTTCGGCGTTGAGCATGGCCCGGTCTCCAACGAGCAGGGTCTGATCCAACGGCTGTCCATGCTTCTCCAGCCAGCTGACCATGTTCTGCATATTGCTTTGCACCGTGGCCTGGTCTGCCATGCGCCCCGACCACAGCCGATAGGGGCCGGGCAGATTGCCATCGGCGATGGTGTTCAAGGCCAACTTGAATTTACGCTTGTTATTGGGCGTATTGTGGGCAAAGCCGAAATCGATCAGGTCGCTGTCGGCAAAGCGGCCATGCACGGCAAAGGCCGTCAGGTCGTAGAAAATGACCGCCAGATCAATCTCTGCCTGGCGCAGGGCGACGGTCACGATCTCAGTCCAGATACCTTCCAGATGGGGCGCTAACGCATCCAGCGTGCGTTCCAAGCGGTCATCATTGAACTTGGCTGCAGGCACCCCAAGCACGGCGGTCAACACCGTCTGCCCAACCCAGTCCGCCACCTGGTAAAGCGGCAACGGGAAGATCAGCCGATTGAGGATGAGCGTCAGGGATACCGTCCCGTGATCCACATCCCCCCCCGTCGGACAGTAACGATTGATGATCCGGCGCACTTGGAGAGTCTCCAGCAAAGCATACAACACCGGGATCGCGCCTAACTGGTAACGCTGTTGGCGAACGGTCAGGTGTTCCACCACCCAGGCGATCGGCGCCATGCCCTTCAAGGCTAACCGCGCCAAATCGGCTGTCCGTTTGGCCTGACGATAGTTTCTCTGCCAGGCCCGGTAACGCCGCAAGGCCCATTTCTTCCATCGCCAGGGGCGCACTCGCCAGGGAAACAGCGCCCCATTTTCCTCGTGATGGGTCACGACCCCGAGCAAAGGCGCTGACGAGGTCTGGTTTGCCATCCCATCAGATGAAACCAACAGGGCAACCAGGAAGACCGCCAGCCAGATGATCCAGACTTTGATTTGCGTTCGGGTGAGTTTTGTGGCAAAATTCATGGGAAGATGCTCCGTGCGCAGTTTTGATCTCCCCTTAACTTTGCCACAAAAGGAGCATCTTCGCTACTCTCTATTCAGTTTGTAAGGTGCGAAATATAGGCTAAGGGTTCGTAAATTATTAACTTCCATCACTAACCACTTTGCCCCGTC
>DYDL01000296.1:0-231 GCA_020717925.1 Desulfocapsa sp. | reverse complement strand
ACTGGTGGCTCGCAACACTTGCACCGCACGCAAGTGCAGGTGTGACGATGTTCAGGGTCTTGTACGGTAGAGAATTTTATTTTAGATATTTACGCAGTATCCTGTAAGTTATCCTATGCCACTTTAAGAAAGGAACAGTTTCTTATATTTTAGCATTAGATGAGATACCTGCAGCAAGATAGTGAGTAATATCACAGCAAAGAAGGATAAATGTATGTAAGACCGCAAAAG
>DYDL01000295.1 GCA_020717925.1 Desulfocapsa sp. | reverse complement strand
CACGGGCGCCTCGATCACCATGGCGCCGGAGACGATCTCGCGGAACACGGCACGCATGGTCTCGTTCCGGACCGGGCCCTTGTTCAGTGAACACAACCTGGCGAGGAGCCGGGACTCGTACTCCGGCTCAAGCAGATCGCCGCCGCCGCCCTTGCGGCACTTGCCCAGCCGTTTGACCAGGGTCGTACGCTCGTTCAGCAGCGCCAGGATCTGGTCATCGGCGGCGTTGATCTTGGACTGGATTTCCCCCGGATCCATCGACTTATCCCTCAAGCGTCTGAATTGGGCATGGTTCACGGTTCAGCGGTTCAAGGTTGTCAAGGTTATCGGATGTAAGCGTAGATTCGACCAACCGTGAACCCTTGAACGGTGAACCTTTGAACCATGCCAAATTACCTGCCCCCCGCACCTTTTGCAAGTCCGCTCAGTGCAACCCAGCGCCGACGCATTCGGCCTTTGGTCCCCGGCGGGCGGGGAGCGCAGGGCGGCGCGGGGCGTGCAGAGCCGCCGGCCCCTCGACGGGGGGGCCGTGGCTCGGTCACTGGCGTTGTGGGGGCGGGTGGACGGACGGGGCAACGGGATGGGGACGCCTACAGCCTGCCGGTCAAGGGAAGCCGAGCCGGATCTGGAACCTGCCTGAGCCAGGCAGGAGGTCGAAGTCCGGCTCGGTTTCCCGGAGATGGGCGATTAGCATCATGGCAAAGGTCTCCATGGCCGCAAAGACCGCCGTGAACGAGGCGGTCGGATCTGCTGTTGCCTTCTTGATGTAGTCTCCGAGTCTGACCAGATCGTTGAGCATCTGCGCCAGTTGGAGCATGTAGTAGTAGTTCTTCCAGGCATTGCCTTTTCGGCCGTAGGCGTGTCCCATCTCGTAGCCGCCGTTCTTCTGTGTGTTGGTGCCTTCGTTTTCGATCTTCCAGCGCAGCCGTCCAGTCTGCGCCAGCTCGAAGGCATTGTGGAACGTCGGCTTGACGTTGGTGATCCAACGGTTGTAGTAGAGGCGGTTGCCCTTCTCGTCGGTCTCTTCCAACTCAATGACGTGGTAGATCTGGCCGTGATAGTGCACGGGGGTCTTCCACCGCACGGTGCGGTCGATCCAGCGGTGCGTCTTGCCGCCATCGGGCAGGTGCACGCGCTCGGTTCGATGTCCCGACCAAGACGCAGATTTCGGCGGCAGTTGGGCGGTCACGGAGGGGAGCTTGTCGTCGGTCAGCGTGATCACGAAGTTCCAGCCGGCCTGGTCGGCCGTGGCGAAGGTCTGTTCCTCGGCGTAGAGTCCGTCGCCAACCACGTTGATCGGCAGACGGGGAAAGAGCCGGCGGATCTTGTCGTACAGCCGGCGCCAGGCTTTCAGTTCGCAGTCCTGCTTGTCGTAGGGCGCAGGCGGATTCTCGATGAACTCAAAAGCCAGGGGGATGATCAGGCCGATGGGGGTCACGATCTTAGCCGCCAACACGCAGTGAAAATAGGTGGTCTTGCCATCCTTGGTCTGGTGGGTGCAGTGCTCGCAGTGAACCTTCTTGAAGGTAAACATCTTGGTTCCATCGACGGCCACGATGAGCTTGCCGTCAAAGCGGAACGTGTCCAGCGCCCGAGTCTTCCGCAACTGGTAGACGACCGCCACCATCAGCTTCTCCAGTTCCGCCGGGTCGAGGACTTCCATGGCTCTGTTCATGGTGTCGGGGTGACAACCGAGGTCGCCGTAAGCCTTGCCCACCAGGCGCCAGAGGTTGCTGCCGATTCGCCCCAGCCCCAACTGGCGGGCCAACGCGCGGCGGGAACCCAACTGACCGCAGAGCATGATCAGGGCCATCATCAGGACATACTCGATCGGAAAGGTGCACGCGGCGGGATCCCGCCGCGGGTCCCGAATCGCCTTGAGCCAGGTCACGAACCCTGGGAAGTAGTGTCGGAGCACTCCCCTGTGGATGAGCGCCGCGTTGCACGAACGCGGTCGCGGTTTCGGGCGACGGCCCGACTTGTGCGCACGTGGAGACGAATGATCCGGTCGCTCAGATCCGAGATCTGTCGGAGCAACTGCTTCACTCTTCGGTACTCTTCTGCCCACGATCTGACCTCCTCGCGAAGGTCACGCGGGACGTGCGTGGTTGCTGTCTTCCCGCGGACCTTGCGGGTCAGCACGTAGGCCCTATGCGGCTCGCCCTGTGCGCACCGGCATGCCGGGTTGCCGCACCGGACCGTCCGCTCGCAGAACGAGGCCTGAACCAGAGGGCCGATCGTCGCCAGTTCCTTCAACAGGGCCGCTCTGCGCAGCTCCAGCGTCTTCACCGACTCGTTCTTCATACCCAATTCCTCTCCTGAACGGCGAATACGGGCAGGCGGGAACCTTCCGCCGCGCCTCCGCCATGTCCGGGAGTGGACTATGCGTGAGAGACCACCTCTTGGCAAGCTGCCTGGTACCGGCGTTGTTGGGGTCTCGCGAGCGGGTGTTCCTGACGCCTTTCATTCTGGTTCCTGTATTACTAGTAGCACTACTAGCAATATTTGCAAGCCCAAAACGTCATCACGAAGAAAGAAACGGGCCAGGGGACCGTTTGTCAGGCTACGTCAGAGTAGAAATCAGCGCGAAGAAAAACGAATGCGTCGGCGCTGCCCTCGCGGTGTAATGCGTCAGCGCCTCCCGGCCGGCAGCCCGGCCGATCATACGCAGGTGTGACTC
>DYDL01000074.1 GCA_020717925.1 Desulfocapsa sp. | reverse complement strand
CCGCCGGCTCCACCTATTACCTGACCGATCTGGTCAACCGTCTCTCCCTGAAGCTCGGCGAGTACGAGAAGTTCAAGGAAGAGTCCTTCGATCCCTACGTGGCCATGCGTAACGCCTATCAGCAGAACCGGGCGAATGAGATTCGAGACGCGGTAAGCGCCCCGTAGGTTGCCCTACAAAAAATGTCGCCATGTCAATTCCATGGTTGCTTTTGCCCCTAGGCCATTTCTGCTGAGGCTTCCAAAGGTTAGTTGACTGTTCCGCCAGCCCCACCGGCTCGTTTCAATACACGCCCCGCCCTTCGCTCACCATGCCTGGAACCCACTTGTGCCTGCAAACTTGATCAGACTGGGGCAGGCTGACCAAGTTTATCATGTGTCCAGACCTGACTCCTGTTTTGTGTCGTTGTCTCGTTTCAAGCCAAAAGGGGGGTGGCAATTTGCCCCCACCCATTGCTTAACTTCTTGTCTCTCCGGCGCATATGGCGACGGCTTCAATGAGGCCGGGGCTGGAATGCCCCGGAAGACCGGCTGGTAAGTCGCGGACTTTGTGGGGCCTGTTAGCTTCAATGAGGCCGGGGCTGGAATGCCCCGGAAGACGATGCTGCTGGCCCTGCCTATCGAGGGGTGCGAGTTGCTTCAATGAGGCCGGGGCTGGAATGCCCCGGAAGACCTTCTTTCCCATCAAATCCAAGCTTCGCAACCAAAGCTTCAATGAGGCCGGGGCTGGAATGCCCCGGAAGACCATGGTTTGCTATCTCCTTCCGTTTAAATCGTCATTGCTTCAATGAGGCCGGGGCTGGAATGCCCCGGAAGACTTGGCCGAAGTACGCCATCCTACTACGGAACGCACTGGCTTCAATGAGGCCGGGGCTGGAATGCCCCGGAAGACTAGTTACGATTATATCAGAGCATTGATGAGCGAAACGCTTCAATGAGGCCGGGGCTGGAATGCCCCGGAAGACTACATATCTGCTTCAGTTCGCCCTCTTCGTTCTATGCTTCAATGAGGCCGGGGCTGGAATGCCCCGGAAGACTTGAAATGAATTCACTACAGACACTTTAGTAATATGCTTCAATGAGGCCGGGGCTGGAATGCCCCGGAAGACAGAGAATACCCGCCTCTGTTTGCTGACTTGCGCGAGCTTCAATGAGGCCGGGGCTGGAATGCCCCGGAAGACGCGCCGCCTTGCTTTTGTCGTCGGCCTTGACATACTCGCTTCAATGAGGCCGGGGCTGGAATGCCCCGGAAGACCCCGGCTCCACCAAACAAAATGCCCGCCGGGTGGCCGTGCTTCAATGAGGCCGGGGCTGGAATGCCCCGGAAGACGTCGGGATATTTCCCCTTGCTCTTGATTATTATGTTACGCTTCAATGAGGCCGGGGCTGGAATGCCCCGGAAGACACTTGTGATACACATGAGACATGGCAGCAGGCAGACACGCTTCAATGAGGCCGGGGCTGGAATGCCCCGGAAGACTATACTTTTCGAGAAGCCTTGGAACATATCCCCTGTGGCTTCAATGAGGCCGGGGCTGGAATGCCCCGGAAGACGGAGTTTTGGAATAACCTCCCAGGAGTGCATAAACAGCTTCAATGAGGCCGGGGCTGGAATGCCCCGGAAGACACCGCATGCAGGAAGCAGCCAAGGCCATGATCGTGCTGGCTTCAATGAGGCCGGGGCTGGAATGCCCCGGAAGACAAGGAGAAAAAGTCATGACCGCAGCAACTCGAGATAGCTTCAATGAGGCCGGGGCTGGAATGCCCCGGAAGACAGGATAAACCATGAATAATTCTCTGCAGCCGGAGAAAATGCTTCAATGAGGCCGGGGCTGGAATGCCCCGGAAGACGCCCACTCCTTTTGTTGAGGGTTAAATCATGAAACGCTTCAATGAGGCCGGGGCTGGAATGCCCCGGAAGACAAGGCAAAGACCGTTGCTCCGGCTGGCAGTGCTCACGGCTTCAATGAGGCCGGGGCTGGAATGCCCCGGAAGACCCTTTTCCAGCCCCTTCCTGTGGCGCGGCCCGCCATGCTTCAATGAGGCCGGGGCTGGAATGCCCCGGAAGACGATGGTCCAACCTTGGCTTCCAAAAGAAAAGACAGCGCTTCAATGAGGCCGGGGCTGGAATGCCCCGGAAGACGATGAAGACAGGCATGAAACCATCAACAACATGATTGCTTCAATGAGGCCGGGGCTGGAATGCCCCGGAAGACGCGACACCCCCTAATGGTGGGAGGATTGCATTCCCGCTTCAATGAGGCCGGGGCTGGAATGCCCCGGAAGACTTCTGATTGTTTAAGAGCATTGACACCAAATGGAAGCTTCAATGAGGCCGGGGCTGGAATGCCCCGGAAGACAATATTCCCATGTGACAGGTATCTTAACTCTGAATCAGCTTCAATGAGGCCGGGGCTGGAATGCCCCGGAAGACTTCCAACTCTTCCACCCTTACATCGGGCATCTCAATGCTTCAATGAGGCCGGGGCTGGAATGCCCCGGAAGACCCGAACGTTGCGACCTCGGCTACAGCCAGCAGGGCGCTTCAATGAGGCCGGGGCTGGAATGCCCCGGAAGACCACACATATCAATATTACTTACTACAGAACTACATACTGCTTCAATGAGGCCGGGGCTGGAATGCCCCGGAAGACATAACAGAACCATCAGTCAAGCCCCATTCAAGAGCGCTTCAATGAGGCCGGGGCTGGAATGCCCCGGAAGACTAGCGTTTAAATGCGTTTTAAGACGTTTTCATACTCGCTTCAATGAGGCCGGGGCTGGAATGCCCCGGAAGACATCTTCCAATGCTTAATTTTTCAGAGAGTAGCAAGTTCGCTTCAATGAGGCCGGGGCTGGAATGCCCCGGAAGACCCTAATCCCTGTTCGTAAAGATTCAATACTAGTTGCTTCAATGAGGCCGGGGCTGGAATGCCCCGGAAGACCCAGGGCACGGAAAGCTATGAGCGCCGGCTATGCGCGGCTTCAATGAGGCCGGGGCTGGAATGCCCCGGAAGACGATAAAGACGCCGATGATTTTGAGGAAGTTTTCCCAGCTTCAATGAGGCCGGGGCTGGAATGCCCCGGAAGACAATTACGGCGAAGAGGTATTAACATGGCAGATTCCATGCTTCAATGAGGCCGGGGCTGGAATGCCCCGGAAGACATCTACAAGGGTAAGAGAAGAAACAATGGGCGGACGCTTCAATGAGGCCGGGGCTGGAATGCCCCGGAAGACTGCTTTTGCTTTTTAGGGGGCGACTATGAAAATGCTTGCTTCAATGAGGCCGGGGCTGGAATGCCCCGGAAGACCCTTTTCCAGCCCCTTCCTGTGGCGCGGCCCGCCATGCTTCAATGAGGCCGGGGCTGGAATGCCCCGGAAGACAAGGCAAAGACCGTTGCTCCGGCTGGCAGTGCTCACGGCTTCAATGAGGCCGGGGCTGGAATGCCCCGGAAGACCCTTTTCCAGCCCCTTCCTGTGGCGCGGCCCGCCATGCTTCAATGAGGCCGGGGCTGGAATGCCCCGGAAGACGCTTCACCAAATGTTCCTTGTGAGTAGGTGTAACCATGCTTCAATGAGGCCGGGGCTGGAATGCCCCGGAAGACAAGTCATGGGGCTAACTTTTTGAAATGAAAACAGAGCTTCAATGAGGCCGGGGCTGGAATGCCCCGGAAGACGTTTAGTTCGCCGTCAGGAATAACCCCTTCATAGTGCTTCAATGAGGCCGGGGCTGGAATGCCCCGGAAGACATGTTTTCTCCTTTATCGGCTAAGGTCAATCCCTTCAGCTTCAATGAGGCCGGGGCTGGAATGCCCCGGAAGACCATTATTGTAATTTGCCTCAAATCTCATGGTCAGCAAGCTTCAATGAGGCCGGGGCTGGAATGCCCCGGAAGACAATATCAGCAAAAGACCTCGTCAAGTGGGCAGCTGCGCTTCAATGAGGCCGGGGCTGGAATGCCCCGGAAGACCTTGTTGTAGTCATGCCGGTCGTTTTTCACTTCGCCGCTTCAATGAGGCCGGGGCTGGAATGCCCCGGAAGACGCTGCCCTGCGCGATCAGGTCTTTCAACTGCTGCGGCTTCAATGAGGCCGGGGCTGGAATGCCCCGGAAGACTCCTTAATCTTGGAATCGTCGTATTCTTTGGCAGGGCTTCAATGAGGCCGGGGCTGGAATGCCCCGGAAGACGCTCAAGATCAAGGCTGCGGCAGATGCCAAGAAGGCCGCTTCAATGAGGCCGGGGCTGGAATGCCCCGGAAGACAGCCCCTGTTCGGGGCCATACTGGTCAAGCCTTGCGGAGGTGGCCTGCGATTGGTTCACCATACCAGCCTTCCACAGGCCACTGCAAGTACCGTTTGCTTTCTGCTTCATGGCAATATATTTTATTATGTCAAAGAGCTGTAGCCCTGCGAGCGCTGCCCGCTTTTGCCACGCCACTGCACCGCTCGCGGCGCAACGGCAACATCAAACAATAACCGGCAATCGCAGGGGCGGTCTGTAGGGCAGACCGATGCTGCATACCGCGGGCGTAACATCCCCGGCCGGGCCAAGATCAAAGATGAGCACATGATCCTCCCCGTGACTGACAATCTCCCGCACCGCCGCCTCCAAGGTGACCAGCCGTCGCCTGGTCAGACGGCATTGGAAGACCGAAAGTTGCAGCCATTGACCGTACCCGCGCAAGGTCCGATACAGCCGCCGCCAGCGCCGATCATCGCGCACGTCGTAACTCACCAGATAGAGGCGTTCTTCCTTCGGTCTCATCGCGTCAAAAAGTTTGGAAAACGGGGAATCTCGCCGGCGAGGAAACGGGCCAGAAGCCTGGCCTGCACCTCGAACAGCCTGCGGTAGCTGATCCGGTATCCGAAAATCGGATGTGTCACCTCCTGCTCCATGCGTCGGTCAAATCCCGCAATAAACCGCTTCCGGGCACCTTCTTTCAGAGCGCAACTCCCAGCGGCGTAAAGAAAATCGTCCGGCTTCACCTCGCCGTTGTTCACCGCCATAATGACCACCGAGTCCGCCACCAGCGGGCGAAAGGGCTCCATCATGTCCAGCGCCAAGGCCGGGCGGCCGAAACGGGGCTGGTGGTAAAAGCCCCGGTATGGATCAAGCCCAACCGCTGAAAGCGTTACCGTCCACTCCCGCACCAGCATGGCATAGGCAAAGGAAAGCATGGCGTTCAGTGGATCACGAGGTGGCCTGCGGTTGCGGCCGTTAAAATCGAAGGTCATCCCGCCTTCGCTGTCAGCATTCAACATGGAATCAAAAAGACGGAAATAGCGGCTGGCCGCGCTCCCTTCAACACCTAGCAGAGAGGCAAGTTCATTCGCCCGCATGGCATGTTTTACATCTCCTTGGAGTCCATACAGTGCCGCGTCAGTTGACGCATCCACCCTTTTACAATTGCGGCGCAGCAGGGTGCGGCAGTTGGCGATCTTGCCGGCCACCAGCGACCGGGAGAGCCGAAGGCAAAGGGCCGGGTCAAAGCTGCCTCGATACTGGTTGGTGCGGGTCTCCACGTTGCGGTGGCCGGTGCCGACCGTGTGGCCGATGAACCAACCGCCATAGCTCATGAAGGTGACAGGAATCTCCCGGCGCATGCATTCTTGGAGGGCCGGGGTGGAAATGCCGCTTGCACCGAAAAGCACGAGTTGGGAGGTCTCGCCCAGCCTGGCCTCGGCGACTTTGCTTTTCTCCACCTCGACCACCAGGGTTTCGCCGTCCTTGCGCACATAGGCTCGGGACGACTGAACATAAAGCGGCAGTCCCGATTCCAGGGCCGGCACCAACGGCCGAGGCTCCACCCCGGCATGACCGAGGAAACCCACCTCGTCGGGCAGGCAGATGCCGACCAGCGAGCAGCGCGGGCACTTGGGGCTGTCTTCCAGCGGCGGCGGAATCACCCCTTCTCCGGCCACCTGCCGGAAGTCCCGCGCCGCTCCCATGGTCAGCGCCACCAGCGCCTCATCAAACGCGATCCGCACCCGCTCCCGCGAGGTCACGAAATAGAGAACGCCTTCGGGGCAGTCAAAACCATGCTCGCGGAGCAGAAGCCCCTGGGCGCAAAGTTGCACCCGTTCAGGGTCATAAGCTCCGGCTGCCACATGGGGACGCTTGCCACGCTTATAGTCCACCGGCACCACCAGTTTCCCCTCGCCTTCCACCAGATCGATCTTCGCGGTGATACCAAGGGCGTCCGAGGTAAGCCACACCGACCGGGCATGGATGGTTTCGGTTTCCTCTGGCGATTCGGGCAACGGGTCGGATTTCTTATCCACCCGACGGTGTTTCGCCCTGCCATCGAGCGTATCGGCACTTTCGGCGAACTCACCCTGCACCCACATGAGATGGCCAAGCCGGGGGCAGTAGACGAATTCGTTCAGCATTCTGGCTGGGATGGGGGGAATGGCCAAGGAATCGCTCATCGTGCTGCCCTTGCCGACTGCCGAAATAGTCCCATCCCGAAGTGGCAGCCATAGCCAAGGCAAATCGGGCCTGGTACTGGTTCTGCAAAACACAACTGGATCGTGAAGCCGCAGTCGATGGGCGGTGGCGGGCCCAAACGCCGACTGCGGACGAAATGGCGCTGACGTCGGGCCAGGTCATGACTGTGTGGCTCAACGATCACAATCTCCAGCGGCTCCGGGAGGCTTCTTGATGCAAGCTCTGCCCTGATCTGCCCTTCAATGCTGTTTTTGCCGTTTTTCTTCAGATGACGCGGTGGGATAAACGGGGTGACGCTAATCCATTCGGCACATTCTTGCAGGATAGCCTGCAACCCGTCTCCATACGGGCCGGACAGCCGGAGCAGATCCTGACGGTCTCCCGCGCCTGACCAGGCCAACCGCAAAGGGCCGACACCTCCCTTGGTGAAGGTTTGCCTAGTGGCACGGATGGCGTCCTGCGCCGCGCCGTCTAGGCCCATGGGCGCCCAGATCAAAATATGATCGAGGTGGCCATCGCCGTTCAGGTCAACGGGCAGAACATGGCTATGACTGTGGGGCGCTCGCAGAATGGCGCGCTGGTCGTCCTTGCCGGTGAGAGCTGGATTGTTACGGCCGTTCAGATGGCCGACCATTTGCTTGTGGAATCTCTCCGCCTGCGGCAGGGTGCGGTTGATGTGCGGCAGGGCATGTTCGTTGCCGCTCGCGGTGGCTATGGCCAGCAGCACGGCCTCTACTTGCGGGCAGACTTTCCCTTGCCGGATGCCTGGAGGGCCAATCTCCAAGGCGTCCGCGCGACGCCAAAAGAACACCCGACGACTGCCCGGCGGTTGGCTCCAGCCAAGGGCATGCAGCTCTGACGTCTGCATTTGCAGACAGGCAAGAAGGTCTTGCGGATACGGCGCCATGGCTTTTTCCCGCTCCTTGGCCATCTTGTCTGTAGGTTTCTTCCCCGGCTTTGGCTGCGGCAGACCAGCCATGACCTTGGCAACCGCCTGTTCCCGCCATTCTGAGTATTTCTCGGCAGTCATCGGGGCAAATAACGGCACTTGCTCCCAGTCTGGCCCAACAGGCCGCTCCCCTTCTTCAGGCCAACATGATGCGCCGGCAGGCAATGGCTCTCCCGCTGTTGCCAGCCGGGCCGTCACCCAGCTTTCAGATCTTCCCAGATAGCCGAGTCGTTCGATCAATGATGCCAACAGCTCCAGCTCGTCCGCTTCAAGCTCTACATCCCAGATGATTACCAGTTCACCGTCAACCCGCGCCCAGGTGTCAAAAACTAGGGTGGTCTTTTCCCGGCCTTTGTCCAGGGTGGCCATGGGCATGTAATGGCGGCTGTGGGCACCGTTAGCCTTGGGTAGTCGATAGGATGGTAGCTTGCCCGCCAGTTTCTCAACAAGCCGGCAAGCTACTGGCGGCGGTCCGGCGGCCGGCCACTGGAGCGCGGCATAGCCAGTAGCAAGCAAGGCCCTCAGTAACCGCCATGGCGAGGGCGGCCATTCAATCAGGCCTTCGTTGACATGATGACCCCACGGGGTGGCATGATAGCGGCCGGCAGGGAAGCTCAAAATAAGGGTAGGCATGCTTATCCCTCGTTTTCGTTGTTTCCGTTGTCATCCGACCCGGCATTAACGGTGTCGTCAATCTCCTCTTCCTTGCCCTTCTTCAACTCGTCGTTGAAGCTCACCTCGGTGACGGTCATCTTGTCTGCGCAGGCAGCGATGGCTGCTTTCAAATCTGCCAACAAATCAGTCTGTGCAGGCAGGACAAATCCGGCTGGCTGGGTGGCGCTGATAGCTTCGGTTGCCACGGTCAAGTCGCAGGCAGTACGCAGACGAAGATTTCCGTTAAGCAGGGTGCGGAGTTTGTAGAGCGCCAGCAGAATCAGCAATTTTTGCACAGCCTCGTCCAGGCCGTAGCCGCGAATCTGCGCAAGATCAAAATTGACATAAAGGGTGATGTTGTCGGCGGTGAACTCGTCTCGGGCAAAAGGCACGTTGCCAAATCCGCTCTTGGTCTCACCGGAAGGATTGACGTGATCATTTTTAACTCCGCCCGAAGCGGCAACGCGCACCCCATCGGCTTCGATGAAGGCGGAAATGGCGCGGGCCAGACGAAGACGGCCACCGGCCAAATCCTTCTTGGCCAAAAATACGCCATGGAGCAAAGAAGATATATCATATCGCAACAACACCGCCGCCAGCTTGCGGCGGTCGATGGGGCCTTCAGCCAATCCACCGAGGGATGCTTTCAACTCTTCATGAAACCTTTGATCCGTCCCCTCCAGAAGATATGGGCTGTTGATCCGGTGTGACTCCAAGATGGTGTCGGTGAGAAAGGCGTCGTTACGCTTTACCCTGACATGCGACAAACCCTGCAAGTCGGCTTTGATGTCTTGCTCGGCCTCGTCCCAGATGGTCAGCTCCAGCCGGTTGGCCATGCTCTGGGCGCTTTCCACCAGCAGGCTCTGGCCTTCCCCAGTCTGGTAAGTAGCAGCGCCAAGGTTTGGGAAACCGGTGGGCTGAAAACGTTGCCCCTGCAAGGGCTTCAGGGAGATGGCAAACAACAGGCGCTGGACATTGGCGAGCTTTGATAGATCGACGGTCATGATTTTCTCCTTGTTTACGACTGAATGGTATTGGGATCGAGACGGCGGACCATATATTTCGCCGTATTTCGACTGATTGGAAATGCCAGGGCCGCAGCCCAAAGCCGTGCGGTTTGTAGCGACGCCATGCCCATGCGCACGGTGGGACGAAGGCCGGCGGCCCGGAGACGGCGCAAGGCAAGTTCGACCGCCGAAGCAGCATCGCCGCTGGCCAGCCTGCGGACAATGGCCGGGTCTACATGGATGCACCGGCCATCGGGCAATGGCCAAGGCAGCATGGCCAGACGTATGGCCAGCCAGGCATCATCCGGCCAATTGGTGATCCCAGGCGATTGCGGCGGTTGCGGGGCAGCGGCCCAAGCCTGCCCATCAATGGCCATGAAGGCGCGGGCCAGGGCAAGGGTCCGGTCAAGATCAACTTCGCCCGACACCAGCGCCGCCAGATCGGACAACCCCGCGGCAGCTCGGCGGGCAGCCACTAGCGGCAGACGTCGCTGCCCTTTCTGGCCGGCCTCGATGAGACGGCGCTCCACCAGGGCAATGGCATCATCCATGCCAGAGCGGCCGGCCATGACCGCCGCTGTTTCCTGATTTTTTGCGGCAAGCCAGTGGCGACGCACAGAATCAACAGGGATTTTTCCTTGCCGCCGCAATTGCGATGCTTGTAAGGCGAAACTTACGGCCAGCCGTACCTCGGGCGAGCCGTCATCTGCGGCGTGAATCCACTCTGGACGTAAACGCGGAATAAAACCGCAGCGATGTTGCGTTCCACTGACAAGAGTCGCTTCCACATCGGCAAGCGCCAACAGTATCGCCTGCCAGCAGGCAGCTTCGTTAGGATGTTGAACCACAGCAAAAATCGCCTCGGTCAGGCGATGCTCCACGAGCTTTAAGCGGTGTGGCGCCTTACGAGTTTTGGTGTCGCGGGCATCAAGCCGCAAGCGCGGCAACCAGGCGGAAAGGTCGTCGAGACAGGCAGTATACGGAACCACTTGCTCCGGAACGGAAAAACGTCCCAATGGAACCGCCAGGTTGGACTGACCATTGCGCTCGATATAACCGTAGCGTTGAAAGGCCGTAATTCCACGGGCCACACCTAGGCGTGTAATGGCACGGGCCATGTCCAAAGGTTCCCGGACCGCCTTGGCCCCAATCTGCGCCCGTCCCTCTGCTAACAAGTGCCGTAATTCTCCTAGGGTCATTGGTTGCGACCACAATGGCATCCATTGTTCGCCGCGGCTGCTTTCGTCACTGTCCGCGGCACTGGCGTATCCAGCCCCTTGAGCGCCAACCACGAACGGTGCTGCGGCTCGGCTGCTGCCGTGCGAAGCGCCTAGCCTTCGGGTGGTATTGACGTTGAAGAGGATGACACCTTCCAGCATGAGAAGAAAATCGGCAGGGTTGAGAAGGCTGTCGGCGTCTGGTCCGTTGCCGCTGTTTGCGCCACCAGCCATTCCCGGCAGGTATTGGCCTACTGCGTTTCCATGCTGACAACCCAATGTTGCGCTCCCCCACAAAGCCGCCGCAAACCAACTTTTAGCAAAAGGTCTTGGGTGACCATCGGCATTATTCAGATCAAAAACCTCGTTGAGACGTTGAAAAAAGTTGTTTGTAAAGTCAAGTCTGCCATCATTTCCCCCCGTTCCCAGCAAGGCAGGAAATTTCGGTGTACCATCATCCAGCAGCACCATTGCCGCATCCATCCATTCCCGATGCGGCCCCCGCCACATCAACCGGATACGAGGTATCAGGTCTGTTTTAAGTGACTTGAACTTCCTCTCCGCCCTAGCAAGCCGCTCTTTATATTCTTTGGATTCCTTCAAAATCTGCTTTTGGGCCTTATCTTCCTTGCCCTTAACCTCTGACTTGATGGACCGCACATCACGATCCGCCTTTTCGAGTTCACCAAGCAACAAACGACCATCCTTGACCCCATCACGGAGGGGGGCGAACCTGTGCGCGGTTGACTTTTCTACCGGAGACAAACCCGGATCGTTTGGATAAAAATATCCCGAGCCCTTATTCCATGGAGAGGCAAGCGGCGTCGGCTGATACTGCTCAAGAAAAAATCTTTCCAGTTCGTCACTGTCAAGCCTGGTCAGCAACCTGAACCGTTCCCCCTCCCACCAGCCCCGCGCTTCTGAATCCGCCTGTTCGGCCACCAGCCGCATGACGCCTAGCGCCTTCAAGTAGTGGGCAAGGGGCGCAGGGGCGCAGCCGTCAAGATCATGCACGTGCGGGGTCATCATTTAACCTCCTGTTCAAATCGTTGTTGCCAGACAAGCATCAGCGGACCCCAGTTCAGATGATCGGCCTCATCAAGCGCAGCAAGATAATCTTGCCACGCCTCGGGCGGAGGCAGTAGATCGACGGCGGGAAGGTCGAGGCGGCGCAGCAGGAGACGAAGGAAGACGCGGGTCACCCGGCCGTTGAAGTCGGCAAAGGGATGGATGAAAAGCAAACGGCCCTCGGCAAAGGCCAGGGTTTCGAGAAGGCTATCGCCAACCGCGTGGCCGGCGGACTCAAGGCGGGCCTCAAGGTCGCGGCCGTACTCCCGCATGAGCAGCGGAACTTGATGGAACGGGGGTGGGGTGTGCTGACCGACGCAGACATCATGGCGCCGCCAGCCGACAAGCTGCGGAATCAGATCCCCACAGATCAGGCCATGAATAGTTTCTATAAGGGAGGAATCAAGAGCGGTGTTGTCAAATTCGCCAGCCTCAATCCATTCCTCCAGGGTCTGGACATTGCGGGCCAGATGCGGTGCCAGTTCGGCATAGGTCAGGACACCTAGCCGTGTTTCGAGGTGACGGGTGGCATGGGCTGGCTGGCGTGTGCCGCTTCCAGTATCTCCTGCGCCACCGGCTCCTGCTCGAAGGCCATGCTCTGGGAGACATTCCGTGGTATCCGCTGCCAGCGTATGGCGTGCTTCACCTGCTCCGGCAGTTGCCGCCAGGCAAGAATCGCTTCCTTCCAGTCCATGGTTGCCATGGTCTTTCTCCAACAAAGGGTCAATGGTTAAAATATCCCGCGAGGCCCGCTGGTCGGCGGCCCGCAGCAGGGCTGTCAGCCAGGCTAGGACAAAGGGGCCAAAATCTGCCAGCAAACCCAGCGCCCGCTCGGTCCAACCAGGGCCGGTTCGGGGATTGAGTCCAGCGGTTGCCGGAGCCAGATCGAGATGCAAGTCTGGCAAAGTATGCATGGCGCCGTCCGCGCCGGCCAAAAACAGGCCCGGCAGCTTATCACCGTCACACAGCCCCCGCAAACGAGGAATCCCGCCGAGTTGATCTTGATCCGCCGAACAGGCATGCCAAGCAATGCCAATTTTACCATGATGGGCGCAAATAAGAAAGGCGAGCAGATTAAATTGCACCGCATCCAAGGCTATGACTTCCTGCTCCAGGGGACCGGCTTCCACTGTCGTTCCCGACTCTGAAACGGACGAGGGCGCATGCAGACATGCATTGGCAAGAATGGCACGCCAGGGGCCAAGCAGGGCCAAATGATCCGGCGCATGCCGTTGCAGGATTGCAAAAAGCGCCAGCACACTGGCCAGCTCGTGGCGGAAGCCTGGGCGCCGGGAACCGTCCGGCATGGGATAAAGCTGTTTCCCTCGCAGCCAGAATTCCTTGGGCGCTTTGGCCAAGTCTTGCCGTTTGAACCTGCCTTCCATTGGTTTAATTGAACCCTGGAATGCCGGGAAAGCCTTGCCAGCGTCATGCAGACGACCGGCGAGATCAAAAAGTTCGGCAAAACCGGGGGCAAGACGTTCAGCCATGCCTCGCGCCAGAACAGCGGTCTCCCGGCCATGAGTGGCGATGGTACGCCAATGGTGTACAACGCTTAGGGATTCGTCATCCTGACCGGCGTCGCCTTGTTCGTCCAGAGGAATAACGACGGTTGTGACCAAGCCCACACGCGCATCGCTTTCAGGCGTCCATCCCATATCCCTGAGATAACCACCACATGAGGCGGCAACCAACACGGTCTGGCCTGGGTAGAGATCGCGGCGTTCAGCACGACGCCAGACCCCGTCCAACCAGTCCCAAACCCAGGCCCGCATCCCGCCTTTCAGTTTCGGCGCCTTCTTGCTGGAGGTTTCCTGGCCGCACAGCCAATTTCGCGCTTGCAAGAACGGCACTGCGCATAAAGTCTCGCGCGAGGGACGGAGATCAGCGGAGGGGGTTATCTTTTCCGGAATATCGGCCCAGAAAACATGCAGATCGCGCTCCTCGCCTGACCGGATGAAACGGCTTATATCGACGTCGGCTCCTGAGAGATCGGGCGTGGTGTCGAAAAGTTCTTCCAGTTCGTGGCGCAGAAGCAAATGGCGAGGTTCATAGGGATACAGACGGGGCAAGAGCAAGGGATTCTGTTCTTCGAACTCCTCAAGCCGCAAAGGCGACACATCGTCGAGTTGCTCCAACGCCTCGCGGGAAGCCGCCAACGCATCCAAGGTATAGGGCGCCGCCTTTTGGTCATCCTTATGATTGAAATCAATGACAATTACCTGCGTCTCTCCACCATATCTGGCCGAGCGTCCGAAACGCTGCACCAGACTGGCCCATGGCGCCAATTCGGTAACAAGCAATCCGGCGGAGATATCTACCCCTGCCTCCACCACCTGGGTGGCGACGATTATACGATTGGTTCCCGACGCACAGGACGCGCGGTTGAGAAAATCCGTGCGCCAGGATGCCCGTTCCGCCGGACGAAACCGGCTATGAATAAGGCGCAGGTTGGTTCCCCCGAGAGTTTTGTCCTTTTTGAGGGCGGTATACACTTCCACCGCACTCTTCACCGTATTCACTACCACGAGGGAGGGGCCGTTGGCGCCACGATTCCCTGCACCAGGATCAAGATGCCGCTCGGCAACGAGCCTAGCCAGCGCCTTGGCTTCCTTGACAGATTTGACCTCAAATGGTTTCTTCACGTCTTCCCAAAGATGGCCGGTGCGACACGACGCCGCGATCTGCATCTGCGGCAGGTCATTCGCCATTCCCTTGGTTTCCGGACTCCTGGCTAGCCAATCACGTTGTAGGGTGGCGCTCATCCACCAGGTATGGCAGGGGCGCAGGGCCTTGGAAGCGTCTTGCTGGCGGAATGCCTGCAACTGCCCGGAAGTGGCGAGCCCCACGTCCATGAGCTGCACCTCGTCCATTACCCACAGACAATCCTGGTTGAGTAGACCGAACTCCATGGGCCAGCGCGCCCGAGGAGAACCGTAGCCCCTGTTCAGAGCGCGGGAAAGCAGCATGTCCTGGGTGCCGATGAGTACCGCGCATTCCTCGGGATAGAGGCGCCAATCACCTGCGTCGGCCCCGCCCATGAGCAGATGTACGCCAACCTTGTCGGTATGGTCGCCACCTACCCAGAGCATCCCCGTATTCTCCAAAGCTTTTCTGACCTCGGCTTCGGTCTGTTCCACAAGGACTCTCATAGGCAGGCACCAGACAAGTCGGCATGGCCAACTGGCATCATGCCTTACCATCCGGTTCAACAGCCAGGCGGCGAGCACGCCATGAGTCTTGCCAAAGCCGGTGGGGATATGGATCAGGCTATTTGTGCATTGCTTTTGGTCAGCGAGATTGAGTTGCCATTCGTGTGGCTGATTATGCAAACTCAATTCCTTGAAAAAATCTTTAAATGTGTCCATTGCGTTCCTTGCTTGTTTCTGATGTTAACTGCAAAATTTTTAGATTTTAGTCCACGATATCACAAGGCCTAGGACAAATAGCGTCCCAGGCCCCCAAAAAAATCTGCATTTTTTTTGAAAGGAAA
>DYDL01000294.1 GCA_020717925.1 Desulfocapsa sp. | reverse complement strand
GGATGGCGGCGATGTCGTGGCGGCCGCCGATGGTGACGGTGACCGGTTCGCCGGCCAGGTTGATGGTCTGCTGGGCCTTGGCGATGGAGGGGATGGGCTTCACCGCCACCCGGGCGACGATCTCCTGGCCGCTGGAGATGCCGGCCAAAATGCCGCCGGCGTTGTTGCTGGCGAATCCCGTGGGCGTAATGGGGTCGTTGTTCTCAGAGCCCATGAGCCCGGCGGCCGCGAAGCCCGCGCCGATCTCCACCCCCTTTACCGCGCCGATCGACATGAGCGCCTTGGCCAGCTCACCATCGAGCTTGTCGAACACCGGCTCGCCCAGGCCGGCCGGGCAACCGGTGACCAGGATCTCGACAATGCCGCCCAGGGTGTCGCCCTGCTTGCGCACCTGGTCGATGCGCTCCTCCATGCGCGTGGCCGCCTCATTGTCCGGACAACCCAGGCGGTTGTCACCGATCTCCGCCAGATTCCGCTTGCTGGTCGCCACTCCGCCCAGGGCCACGGTGTAAGCCCTGACCTGGACGCCGGCCTGCGCCAGCACCATTCTGGCCACCCCGCCCGCCGCCACCCGGGCCGCGGTCTCGCGCGCCGAGGCCCGGCCGCCGCCGCGGTGATCGCGGATGCCATATTTCTTCAGATAGCTGATGTCGCCGTGGCCAGGCCGAAAGATGTCTTGCAAATGGTCATAGGACTTGCTGTGCGCGTCCTTGTTGAAGATGGCCAAGGAGATGGGCGTGCCCGTGGTCTTGCCCTCGAAGATGCCGGAGAGGATTTGCACCTCGTCCGGCTCCTTGCGCGGACTGGTGGCGCCGCCCTTGCCGGGCCGCCGCCGCTCCAGGTCGCGCTGAAGGTCTTCCGGGGCCAGGGTCAGGCCGGGCGGACAGCCGTCAATGACCGCGCCGCCGGCGGTGCCATGGGATTCGCCCCAAGTGGTAACGCGAAAGAGGGTGCCGCATGTGTTGCCTGCCATGGATTGTCCTTTTAGGGGGTGCACGGGAATGCCTGGGGGAAAGTATACACAAGTGAGGTGAAAGGTGAAAGGTGAAAGCTGAAAGGTTAAGGCAAGAAGAAGAATTCGGCGCGGGCTTAACGCCCGCTTCTTTTCCTTTCACCTTTCACCTTTCACCTTTGAGCTCATATCCTTGACTTTCCCGCCCGCCGGCCGTATAAAAGCCGGGCAGACTATACAGAATTTAAACGGAGACCAACTCATGCGCCCCATGATCGTGCTGGCAACCCGCAACCAGGGCAAGGTGCGGGAGTTTCGGGAGATCTTGCAGGATTTCCCCTTTGACATCAGAAGTCTGAACGACTTCGGACCACTCCCCGAGGTGGAGGAGGACGGCGAGACCTTTGACGACAACGCTTACAAGAAGGCGGTCTTTGTCGCCAAGGCCCTTGGGTTGCCGGCCATTGCCGACGACTCGGGCCTGGTGGTCGAGGCCCTGGCCGGCGCGCCCGGGGTGCGCTCGGCCCGCTATGCCGGCCCGCAGGCCACGGACGAGGAGAACATCGCCAAGCTGCTGCGTGACATGGCGGGCAAAACCGACCGCCGCGCCGCCTTCCACTGCGTCATCTCCATCGCCGCGCCCTCGGGCCCGGCCCTGACCTACGAGGGGCGCTGCGAGGGCGAGCTCCTGCACGCCCCCCAGGGCAACAACGGCTTTGGCTACGACCCCATATTTTTCTACCCACCGCTCGGCCAGAGCTTTGCCGAGATCCCGGCGGTCGAGAAAAACCGCATCAGCCACCGGGGCCAGGCCCTGGCCGAGGTGGCGGCCGAGGCCACCAAGATCGCCACCTGGCTAAAGCACCGGCTGCTGGAGGTCAAACCAGCCAAGCCGGATCATAGCGAATTCGAGGAGAACGACTGGTCCGTGGGCAAATAGGCAAGCCAGGCGCCAGAACGATATAGCATTTAGGCCAGTTGCGGACCATGCGGTGAAAAGTGAATATAGGAAGCGTGACTATCTCAAAAGGCAAACGTCATAGAGTCCAACGTTTCCTACGATCTGCGATTTCATATGGCTCAGTATGTTTTATCTGCTGGAGCGCCTTGTTTGGCCGCATTGTTACGGAGAAGCTCAGCAGGAATACGGTCCCAAGATTCCTGTGCACCAAGGAAGTTGCATCCTGGCGGCGCAACGGCGGAGGCCGGAAGGAACCTTGTGAAGCCGATGGCGCGCAACCGTTTTTGCGCTTTCCTTCCAAGCGCAACCACCACCGCATGCGGCAGAAGCACCAATTGTGCAGCTAAATACCTCCTCCCACACTCCCTTGCAGCGACGGTGCTCACTGAACCGCCCTCTTTCGTGGCCGAACAGAGAACAGATTCTGTCATCCACACCTTCTTCATTTGTTTATCGAACGACAACCCCGGCCAACAAGAGTCGAGGATGGCACGCACGTTCCGATGGAACTGATCTATGCCTGCTTCAAAGGCTCGGGTAGCGTAACGGAAGGCTGATGTGAGACCCTCGTGTATTTCATCTTCATGTGGATCGCCAGGTTCAGCGAATACGAGAACCAGCTCGATGTCCTCCAGGGTGCCGGTCGCGCCGAGGAAGCCTCTCGGCACATGACCCTGAGAAGGACTCCACCGCATTTCGTGGCAAGGACCTGAGAACGCTGAGCACGGCGCGTAGGCAGGT
>DYDL01000073.1 GCA_020717925.1 Desulfocapsa sp. | reverse complement strand
TACGTTACCCCCTCCGGCCAGTTCATCCCCATTGAGATCAACGCCACCGTGCTCCGCGCCTCGGACACCCTCCAGATTCTGACCCTGTGCCGGAACATCACCGAGCGCAAACAGGCAGAGGAGGAACGTAAGGCACACCTGCGTTTTGTGGAAAGCCTGGAACGGATTGAGCAGGCGATCAAGCAGGCGACGGATGTTGAGCAGTTGCTCTGGAATGTCATGCGGACGGTGTATGCGATATTCGACTGCGACCGTGCCTGGCTGCTCTATCCATGCGACCCTGAAACGCCCTCGTTTCGCGTGCCGGTCGAGGTCAACCGGCCCGAGTATCCTGGCGCCAAGGTCTTAAATGTAGAGGTAGTACTGGAGGCCGGGCAGGCGCAGGAGCTGCGGGATGCGCTCGCCGCTGAAGGTCCGGTGACGTACATCGCCGGCACGGCAAGACCCGTGTCCAAAGGAACAGCCGAGCAATTCGGCGTGCAGTCGCAGATACTCAAAGCCATTTACCCCAAAATGGGCAAGCCCTGGGCGTTCGGCATGCACCAGTGCTCGTCCCCTCGCCTCTGGTCCGAGGAGGAGAAAAAGCTTTTCAACGAGATTGGCCGCCGCCTCGCCGACGGACTTAGCACGGTCCTCTATCTTCGTGAACTGCGGGAAAACGAAGCGCGCTACCAGGAACTGTTCGATCATATGGGTGATGGCGTGGTCGTCTGTCAAGCAGTGGAAGAGGGTCAGGATTTTGTTTTGGTGGACATGAATAAATCTGGAGAGAGGCTGGGCGATATTCAACGGGCAGAGGTGGTTGGACAACGGGTCACCCAGGTTTTCCCAGCCGTGGAACAGACAGGGCTGCTGGACGTGTTCCGGCGCGTCTGGCGCACCGGGCAGCCAGCACACCATCCCCTGACAGAGTATGTTGACGGACGCATCACGAAGTGGGTGGAGAATTATGTATATAAGCTTCCCTCGGGAGTGCTTGTCGCGATCTATTCCGACACCTCGGAAAAACACAGGGCCGAGGAGGCGCTGGCCCAGGCTGCCCGGGAGTGGTTTGCCGCCATGGACGCTTCCGATGATGTTATCTACCTGCTTGACCTCAAACGCCTTATTGTCCGGGCGAACAAGGCCTTTTATCGGGCTACCGGCACCACTCCGGCAAGCGCTATTGGTCGCCATATTGTTGAGGTTGTGCATCCACGGGGAGAGGCCGTGCTTTGTCCGGTCTGCCTTGCCCAGGAAGAAAAACGTGATTTCCAGTTGTTTATGGAAGCGGATCATCCTGACAATCCTGTTGCTCGGCCCCTTGAAATCACCGTGAAAATAATTCGCGATCAGTCAGGGCGCCCCATGAGCATTCTTATGACCCTCCATGATCTCAGCACCGCAAGGCAAGTAATGGAGGAGAAGGCGGCCCTGGAAAGACTGCTGCAGCAGGCACAGAAGATGGAGTCGGTAGGCCGCTTGGCCGGCGGGGTGGCGCATGACTTTAACAATATGCTGGGCGTGATCATCGGCCACACCGAACTGGCCATGGAGCGGGTGGACGCGAGTCAGCCGCTGCATGCCGACCTAATGGAAATCCACAAGGCGGCCAGACGCTCCGCGGAACTCACCCGGCAACTGCTCGCTTTTGCCCGCAAACAGACAGTGGCTCCCAAGGTGCTGGACCTGAACGATACCGTGGCTGGCATGCTCAGTATGCTGCAACGGCTGATCGGCGAGAATATCCAGCTTGACTGGCGGCCGGGCGCATCGTTGTGGCCGGTCAGGGTTGATCCCTCCCAGATCGACCAGATTCTGGCCAACCTGTGCGTCAACGCCAGGGACGCCATCGTCGATGTGGGTGCGATTACCATTGAGACAGGGCGTTGCATCCTGGATGAGGAGTATTGCACCACCCATCCTGGCGTTACGCCCGGCGATTATGTGCGGCTTATTGTGAGCGATAATGGCCGTGGCATGGACAAGGAAACGCTGGCCCAGATTTTTGAACCGTTTTTCACCACCAAGGGGGTTGGCAAGGGCACAGGCCTCGGCCTGGCCACGGTATATGGTGCTGTGAAGCAGAACAATGGCGCCATCAATGTGTACAGCGAACCGGGTCAGGGCACGACCTTCACGCTTTATCTCCCCCGGCATGCGGGTAAGTCCGAGGGGGCGTTGGCGGAAGGCGTGGCCGGACCGGCCCTGCAAGGGCAGGAGACCATTCTGCTGGTGGAGGACGAACCGGCCATCCTGCAAATGACCACGAGGATGCTTGCAGGGCTGGGCTACACCGTGCAGGCCGCAAACACCCCGGGCGAGGCTATCCGTCTGGCCCGGGAGCACGCCGGCGAGATCCACCTGCTCATGACCGACGTGGTCATGCCCGAGATGAACGGCCGGGATCTGGCAAAGAACCTGCTCTCCCTCTATCCGCGGCTCAAACGTCTGTTCATGTCGGGTTATACCGCCGACATCATTGCCCATCGGGGCGTGCTGGACGAAGGGGTCTATTTTATCCAGAAGCCGTTCTCCGTTAATGACCTGGCCGCCAAGGTGCGTGAGGTGCTGGAACACGGGGAGTAATTGGTTCAGGCGGTAAGCCGCACCCGCACCAGGCCGCGCACCGAGTTGCCCACGTATAGCCCGTCCGCCGTTGTCAGGTCGGCCGGGAAGAGCACCGCCTCCCGCACCCGGTCGGGGTAAGAGGTCAGTAGGTGCTGGCGGAAGATGCCATTCAAGAGGCCGCTTGACACCGGCGGCGTCAGCAGCAGATCGCCTTTTTGCACAAAGATGTTGGTGAAGCTGCCCTCGGTGACCTCGCCCTGCTGGTTGGTGAACAGGACTTCGAAAACGCCCTGGTCCGCCGCTCTTTTCCTTTCATCGTCGTAGAGCTGTCGCTCGGTGGTCTTGTGAAACAGGTAAAGTGAGGTGCGGTCCGTGGGGGTGGTTGCCCATCTTACCGGCAGTGGTTCGCCTGCCGGTTCAGTGAAGGGCGGTGGTCCAGTGAGGGTCGGCGGGGCGCAGGGCGTTGAGGTTATTTCCACATTGCCGTCCTTGGCCAGCAGCAGGCGAACGCGGCGCGCAGGCTTGGTGGACCTGTCGGACCGGTCAGACAAGTCAGACAGGTCCGACAACGCGGCCAGCACCTTCTCGCGGTCCATGGCAAAACCCAGCAGACTGGCCGAGGCCGCCAGCCTTGCCAGGTGCTCGTCCAGCAGCCAGAAGCCCTTGCCGGCCTGCCACAGCATGGTTTCGATAAGCTGGAACTCCGGCCGCGGAGCGGTGAGGAACCTGCCCTTGAGCTGGCATTCCTCCCATTCCGCCATGGGGTCGGAATCAGCGACCACCCCGGAGCCGATACCCATCTCGCCGTGGCCGTTCTTGAGCACCACGGTGCGGATGGGCACGCTGAAGACGCTGTCGCCATCCGGGGTAAAAAAGCCGATGCCGCCGGTATAGACGTCGCGCGTCGAGCTTTCCAACTCACGGATGATCTCCATGGTGCGGATCTTCGGGGCGCCGGTTACCGAGCCGCAGGGGAAGATGGCCCGGAAAAATTCCTCCAGGCCAAGGTCGGGGCGCAGGCGACCTTCGATAGTGGAGGTCATCTGGTGCACGGTCTCATAGGTTTCGACGTTGAACAGATCGGTTACCGCCACCGTGCCGCTCTGGCACAGGCGCCCCAGATCGTTGCGCAGCAGGTCGACTATCATGATGTTTTCACTGCGGTTTTTTGGGTCGTTTTGAAGCCGGGCGGCCAGGGCGCCGTCCTCGGCCGGGGTTCTGCCCCGTCCCATGGTGCCCTTCATCGGCCGTACCACGCAGCGCTCACCCTGGCGCCGGAAGAAGAGTTCCGGAGAGAACGAGAGGATCTGGTGGCCGTTGCTCCTCAGGTAGGCGCCGTAGGATACTGACTGGTTGCGGCGCAACGCCTTATAGAAGGCTGCGGCCGCGCCCTGGAAATCGAAGAGATACTTCAGGGTGTAGTTGACCTGGTAGGTATCGCCGCTTTCGATGTAGGCCTTGATCTTGGCTATGCTGGTCAGGTAACGTTCGCGAGTCTCGTTAAGCCGCGGGTTGCTGATGTCATAGCCGGTCGTATCTTCGGCCGGGGCCAGGGGCCAGGGGCTGGAGCCAATAAACTCACCCGTGGCGTGATCAAAAATATGAGGGGCGGGATAGACGCCGAAATCGGCCAGCACCGTGCCCGAGGCCAAGGGTGGCTGGCGGGCCAGTGTCGGCTCCAGCCTCTCACCGAACTCGTAGGCAAACCAACCGGCCAGGTAGTTGCCCTGGTTAAGGGCGGCCTGGGCCTTGCTGAAAAACTCGGCCGGCTTATCGGCCGCGTTGCAGATCAGACGCTCAACCGGCTGCCGGAAGAGCCAGGAACGATGTTCCGCCTCAGTGATCCGGGTGGTTTCAAATAAGACAAAGTCATCCTCATGGGCCAGGAAGGCCAGGAGGCGGTCGAGTTCGTGCTTTGGTAAAGGTGCGGGGGTCATGGCGGATGCGGCGGCGTCTCTATTGGTCCCATGGTTTCCGGTAGAGCCTGGAATCTAACCGGCAGGATTGGCAAGTCAACCCCTATTATCATGCGCGCCTCCTTGCATGAGCCAGTGGAATCGGCTATAAGAATTCGACTTTGGCGGCTCCTGCCCTATCCCTGCACAACCGGAGAATACAAGTCCATGCTGATTGCCGATTGGATGGCCAAGGATATACTGACCGTGGAGGAAGACGCCTCCCTCATGCGGGTCACCAGGATCATGAAGGAAAAGCACATCCGCCGGCTGCCGGTGATGGCCCGGGGCCAGGTGACCGGCATTATCACCGACCGGGACGTCAAGGATGCCTCGCCCTCCAAAACCACCTCCCAGGATATCCACGAACTTTACTATTTTCTCTCCGAGATGCGGGTAAAGGACGTCATGACCCCGGATCCGCTCTTTCTCTATGGCGATGACTCCCTGGAAAAAGCGGCCCTGGTCATGCTGGAGAACACCATCTCCGGCTTGGTGGTCAAGGACCGACAGGGCGGACTGATCGGCCTTTTGAGCGAAACCGACGTGCTGCGCGGCTTTATCCACGCCACCGGCATCCGGGACAACACCATTCAGTATGTCTTTGACCTGCCCGATCAGCCGGGCTCGGTGACCGAGGTGACCGGCATGTTGCGGGAATACAACATGCGAATCATCAGCATCCTGACCTCTTTCCTGGACGCGCCGGCCGGCATGAAGCGGGTGGCCATCCGGGTGACCGGCCCCGAGGGGCAGCCCGCCGACGCGCTGTCCGCGGCCCTGGCCGCGCGCTTCACCTTGGTGCATATGGTTCAGGACGAACTGGCCAATCTGCCGAAACGGGCTGCCAAGGCCTGACTGCTAGCAAAATGTTGAGGTTCGTTCCTCACCCCAACCTACAAAAAATTGTTAGCAACACCCGGTTCTCCGGCCGGTTCGACCTGGCGGAAGGGTTCCAGGGAGACATTGCCCGTTGTCTCCTCGGTTGGCTCGCCGGTTGTCAGATTCATGGGCTGCATGATGATCCCTTCCGGCACCACAAACTCTTCTTTTGGCAGTCCCGCCTCCACCTGCCCCATGAAATAGCGCCAGATCGGCGCCGCCGCCAGGCCGCCGGTTTCCAGGCGGCCCAGGGATTTCTTCCGGTCAAACCCCATCCAGACGCCGGTCACCAGATTGGGCGTGTAACCCACGAACCAGGCATCCATGTTGCTGTCGGTGGTGCCGGTCTTGCCGGCTGCCGCGCTTTGCAGTCCCTGGGCCTGACGGCCGGTGCCCTCCAAAATGACCTTTTCCATGAGATGGGTGAGCTGGAAGGCGGTCTGGGCAGAGAGGGCCTGGGTCGGTAGCGGCTGGTTTTCTTCCAACACATGGCCTTGGGCATCGGTGATGGAGTCGATGAACATCGGTGCTATGGCCTTGCCACTGTTGGCGAAGCCGGCGTAGGCCCCGGTCAGTTCCAGCAGGGAGACCTCCGAGGTGCCAAGGGCCAGGGAAAGAGTCGGGGTCAGCGGTGACTTGATGCCCAGTCCGCGGGCCAGCGCCACCACCGCCTTGATGCCTACCTGCTGCAACATCTTGATGGTGACGATGTTGCGAGAGTGGATGAGCCCGTCCCGCAGGGTGGTGGGGCCGTAATTTTCGCCGCTATAATTTTCCGGCTGCCAGACTTCACCGCTCTTGGCGCCTGGAAGGGTTAGCGGTTCGTCCATGAAGATGGTGCCCGGTGTCATGCCCTTTTCCAGGGCGATGGCGTAGATAAAGGGCTTGAAGGCCGAGCCCGGCTGACGCCGGGCCTGCACGGCCCGGTCGAATTGGCTGCCGGAGAAATTAACGCCGCCCATGAGGGCGCGAACCTTGCCGCTTCGCGGTTCCAGGGAGACGAGAGCGGCCTGGGGCAAACCACCCTCCTTGTCATCCCGGTGCCGCTCTTGCCAGGCGGCAATGCCATTGCGCAGGGCCTGAGCGGCCGCACCCTGCATCTCCTGATCCAGGGAGGTGCGGATAATGAGGCCGCCGGTGGTCAGAAGATCGGCGCCGTACTTGTTCTGCACCAGGTTGCGCACCTGCTGCAGAAAGTACTGGTGCTCGGGTTTCCTTGTCAGGGGTGGACCCCAGAGCAGGGTTTGCTTGAAGGCCTTGCGGGCCGCGGTCGGGGTGATATATCCTTCCTCGGCCATGCGGTTCAGCACGTAGACCTGTCGTTTTTTGGCCAGATCCAGATGTTTGAAGGGCGCGTAGCGGCTGGGCGCCTGCGGCAAGCCGGCCAGCATCGCCATCTCGCCCAGGGAAAGTTCGCGGGCCGAGCGCCCGAAATAGGTGCGGGCCGCGGCCTCAACCCCATATGCCCCTTCGCCGAAATAGATCTGGTTCAGGTAGATGCCCAGGATCTCCTGCTTGCTGAAGGCCTGGTCGATGCGATAGGCGAGAATGGCCTCCTTGATTTTGCGGGAATATGTCTTTTCCGGGGTGAGCAGAAGTGAACGCGCCACCTGCTGCGTGATAGTGCTGCCTCCTTGGTGGGTATGGTTGCCAGAGGTAAGGTTGTTGACCAGTGCCCGCAGCACCGACCAACCATCCACGCCGCTGTGCTGGAAAAAACGGGCATCCTCCGCCGCCAGAAAGGCCTTGGGCAGCAGTTCGGGCAGATCAGCCAGGGTAACCAGATAGCGGTTTTCCTGAAAGATGCGGTCCACCACCGCGCCTTTGCGGTCCAGGATCAGGGTGGTCAGGGGTGGCCGATAGTCCGCCAGATTGCGGATGGCGGGGATTTGCAGGGAAACGAAGAGGGCGAGGACAGCGGCGATGGCGGCGGTGAGCAGCCCGCCCATGACCAGCACCAGCAGGATGAGCAGGTTCTGGCTCCATATTCTGGGCTGGCGGCTGGGGCGCCTGGCCGGGGTGTCACCGGTCTGGTTCTGAGTTGGTCGCGTCACCGTACAGGGCTTGTCAAAAGGTAAGGTGAAAAAAAGAAAAGGCTGCTCGGCAGAGCAGCCTTTTCATGGTTTATCCATAAACCGCCGGACAAGTCAGGCGTGCTTACTTCTTGGCAGGATGGCAATCGGGGCACTTGGTCGGGCCATTTTTGCCCTGGTAGCCGGCGGTGTGGCAGCCCTTGCAATTCTCGTGGGCCGCCTTCATGAAGCTGTCGACCTTCTTGTTGGTCATGGTGGCGTTGTGGCAACTGTCGCACTTGGCCGGGGCCTGGCCTTCGGGCAGCGGGGCCTGCTTGCCGTCGGCGCCCTTGATGTGATGGCACTCGGCGCACTTCATTATGTCCTGATGCTTCTTGTGCGTGAAGACCGCGGGTTTCTTGGCCTCTGCCGTCTGGAGGGTCAGAACCTCGGCGCCAGCACCAGCGGCCATGGCGGCGCCGGTGAAGGCGAAGGTCACCATGCAGGACAGCGCAGCAGCGAACAACATTGATTTTTTCAGCATACCTTTCTCCCTTTTGCAGATTACGATATTGACACAATCAGTCCCAGGCAGGGACACTCCACAAATTGTTGTTTTTTATAGCCCTCCCGTTGGCCGATGTCAAGCGGGAAGAACAGGCCGCATCATTTGCCGCCGCCATAGCTGTGCAGACCGGAGAGCAGAAAGTTGACCCCGTAGTAGGTGAAAATCACGGACAGCAGACCGACGATCGCCAGCCAGGCGATGCGTTTGCCGCCCCAACCCTTGGTAAAGCGGGCGTGCAGGGTAGCGCCGTAAATGAACCAGGTGATGATGCTCCAGGTCTCCTTGGGATCCCAGCTCCAGTAAGTGCCCCAGGCTGAGTTGGCCCAGATGGCGCCGGTAATGATGCCGGCCGACAGCCAGAGAAAGCCGAAGAGGATGGTCTTGTGGGTGAGGTCGTCGATCTGCCGCAGGTCGGGCAGGGAGTCCAGCAACCCGCCGCTTGTCCGGTTGCCACCCTTTTCCTGGGAACGCGCCTTCAGCAGGTACATGATGCCCAGGCCACAGGCCACGGCAAAGGCGGCGTAACCGATGAAGCAGGCAACGACATGGGCAATGAGCCAGTTGGATTGCAGGGCTGGGATCAACGGGGTGATCTCCCGGCTGAACTCCGTGGCATAGGAGCCGTAAGCCATGCCCAGGAAGGCGAAGGGTATGACGAAGGCGCCGATCAGCCGGTTTTTGAACCTGAACTCGATAAACAGGTAGAGAACGATGATGGACCAGGCAAAAAAGATCAGGGATTCGTACATGTTGGAGAGCGGCGCGTGGCCGATGCCCATGCGGTATGACTCCACCCAGCGCATAATAATGCCGGCGGTATCGGTCAGCAGGGCAATGAAGGTCAGCGCGGTGGCCGTCACCCCCAGGGCATGGGCCCGGAAGATAAAGAGCCCGATGTAGAGAACCGAAGCAGCCAGGAGAATAAAGGTGGTTATGCCAAGGAGTTGTGAGCTGTCCATGATATCACCCTTGTGGCGTAAATTGAGCGTGGTTGGCAAAACGGGCTAAAAGGGCGTTGAATTGATTTTCAAAGCCGAGTTTGTTCTTGTTGGCTCCGCCGCAAACCAGCACCTCGGTGCGGTCGCCTTCCGCGGTAACAAGGATCCAGATGCGGCGGTGGGACAGAAAGAATGCCACCATAATGCCGGCCAGCATCAGGCCGCAGCCAACATATACCCACCAGACGCCTGGATCCTTGGCCACCTGGAGGCCGGTGGCGTAATGCTGAGTGAGGGTGAAGTCATAGGTCGTGGCTGGCCGTTCGATTTTGGCGGTGGCGCCGAAATCCATCCAGAATTCCGAGGGCGTTCCCGTGCCGTCGGTAAACCAGATCTTGAAACGGTAGCCACTGGCGGCGCCATTTTTGGTCTCTTCAAAATTGATCACGCCAAAGCGCACCCCCGCGTCGGGCCAGGAGACCTCGGTGCGCGGTTTCACGGGCAGGCCGGTGGCGGCGCCGGTCTTGGTGTTCTTGATCTGGGCGAAAAGCTGGCCTTGTTTGGCCTCGTAGCTGGACTGATAAAAGGTCAGCCCTTGGAAGGAGAGGGGGTCGTTGACCACGATGGATTTCTTGAGCAGCTCGCTCTTGTCGTTAAGGACGGTCAGCTCGGAGCGGAATTCCTTGGGCGCGCCGGTATCGTAGAGCGTCAGGGTGAATTGGTCGCAGCGCAGGTCAAAACCCAGGGGAATGAGCCGGTTACTGCCCATCTCATAAACATGGCTGGTGGTGGAGCCGGCCGGCAACATGACAAAGGCCTTGAAGCCGTATAGCGTGCCAATGATGGCGCCGATGAAGATGAGCAGGATGCTGGCGTGCACGGCGTAGACACCAAATCGGGTCCACGCCCCCTTCTGAATGAAAAGCATGGTTGCGGTGGCCGTGGACTTTTCCTTGATCCGGGTGCTGGTCCTGGAGAGCAGTACCCGGGCGGCGGCCGCCGCCTCCGCGGCCGGGCCGTTGAAGACAAAGACGCGGCTGGGACTCATCTTATGAAGTCTCTCGGCCGTGGTCTTCAGGTTGTCCTGCATCACCGTTTGCCAGACGTGGGGAAGACGCTTCAGGGTGCAGACGATGAGGTTGACCGAGAGCAGGGTGAGCAGGCTAAGAAACCACCAGGAGTGGTACATGTCGGTGATGTTCAGGGCATGGAATACCGTGCTCCATTTTTCGCCATAGTATTGCAGATATTTGTCCGGCGTTTCGTTCTGGGGGATCACCGTGCCGATGATGGAGGTGATGGCCAGGATGAACAGGACAAAGAGGGCGAGACTCACCGAGGCGAAAAAGGTGATGATTGGGTTCTCTTTTTGTTTCATACCGGTTAGCGCGTTCGGGTGATGGTAAACCCTGGGAAAAAAGGGGCGCCCCAGGAAAAATACGAATGGTAGCGATACCACCCTTGGTGACACAAAGTCAATATAAATGGCGACCCGACGCGGCTCGCGGCCAGGATCAGGAGTTTTCGGCAACAAAATGCTTGCCCCGCGTCAAGAGAAAAGGTATAAAAGCGGATTATTTTAGTCTTTCAGCCAGTAAGGAGAAATGTCATCATGGCCAAAGTATGCGATATCTGTGGCAAGGGGCCGGTAACCGGCAACACCGTGAGCCATGCCCACAATAAGAACCGCCGGCGGTGGTTGCCCAATCTGCAGAAGGTGAGAATGGCCGGGTCTGGCGGTAACGGCATATCGGTGCGCGTCTGCACGCGTTGCATCCGCTCCGGCGCCGTGGTCAAGCCCGCGGTCAAGGCTGTTTCCTGATCGTTTGTCGTTTCCAGGGATGGCCCGCGGCCATCCCTGTCCAGGCAGGGCCTGTTATTTCCTCTCCACCGTAATCACCTCTTCCAACTGCCGCAGATTTTGCAGCAGGCTGTTGAGGTGTTTCAGATCCGCCACCTCCACGTCCATGGTAAGCTTGGCCAGATGTTCTTCCGTGGAGGTGGCCTCCAAGTGAATGATATTGGCGTCGTTAGTGCTGATCGCCTTGGAAACCGAGGCGAGCAACCCCTTCTTGTCGTGGGCCGTGATGTGGATCTGCGAACGGTGCACGGCGCGCGCCGCGCTCGTCCAGTTAACCTCGACATGGCGCAAGGCATCGGTGGCCAGGAAGTTGTGGCAAGTCACCTTGTGGATGGAGATGCCCCGGCCGGCGGTGATAAAACCCATAATGTCATCGCCTGGCACCGGCATGCAGCATTTGCTGACCTTTACCAGCACATCGCCAATACCGTCGATGGTGATACCACCATCCTTGCCAGGTTTCGTCGGCGTGGCAGGTTTCATGGGCTCGGCCGCCAGCTTCTCTTCCTCCCTGGCCTCCTCGGGGCGCATGGCCTCGATCATGGCCTGGGTGGTGATCTTGCCGTAGGCCGCCTTACGCAGCAGTTCCTCCAGCGTGCTGCATCCCAGCGTTTTTAGAGTTTCCTGGAAATGCGCACCCCGGCCCTCCTTTTTCAGGCTTATGCCATGCTTGCGAAGTTCGCGTTCGACCAGTTCGCGGCCCAGTTCCAGGCTGCGTTCCTTTTCCTCGCGGTTCAGCCAGTTGCGGATATGGCCGCGGGCCCGGCTGGTTTTGATGATGGAAAGCCAGGCGCGACTTGGCTGTTGCTTGGGCGAGGTGATGATCTCCACCAGATCGCCATTTTGCAGCGCATGCTTAAGGGGTACGATGCGGCCGTTGACCTTGGCGCCGACGCAGTGGTCGCCCACCTTGCTGTGGATGCTGTAGGCAAAATCCAGTGGTGTGGCCTCAAGGGGCAGCTCCTTGACCTCGCCGCCCGGGGTAAGCACGTATACCTGGGCGCTGCGCACCTCGCTCTTGACCGCCTCGAGAAATTCCCGCGGGTCTTTCAGTTCCTTCAGTTCCTGAATGAATTGTTTGAACCACTGGAAGAGGCGGGCGTCCTGCTGGCTCACGGCCCTCCCTTCCTTGTAGGCCCAATGGGCGGCGATGCCCTCCTTGGCCACCCGGTCCATCTCCTCGGTACGGATCTGGATCTCCATGAACTCCCCGTCCGGCCCAACCACCGAGGTGTGCAGCGACTGGTACATGTTGGATTTGGGAGTGCCGATGAAATCCTTGTAACGGCCGCTCACCGGCACCCACAGGGAGTGGATCAGGCCGAGCGCCTCATAGCACTCGCCCAGGGTATGGACGATGATGCGGAAGGCCACCTTGTCGTAGACCTTTTCCAGGGGTATCTTCTGGGCAATGAGTTTCCGGTAGATGGAGTAGAGATGCTTGGGCCGGCCGAGGATATGAAAATCGTTAATCCCGTGGGCCGTAAGTTTTTCAGAAAGCAGTTTTTTAATTCGGTCCACATAGAGCTGGCGCTCGGCCACCGAGGTTTTGATCTTGGTGGCCAATTCCCGGTATTCCTTCGGGTGGATGAAGGAAAAGGCCAGATCCTCCAACTCCCGCTTCAGCCAGTCGATGCCCAGGCGGCTGGCCAGCGGGGCATAGAGGTCCATGGTTTCCCGGGCAACCTCGGCCTGGCGGGGGGGGGGAAGATATTGCAGGGTCTGCATGTCGTGCAGCCGGTCGGCCAGTTTTACCAGCAGCACCCGGATGTCGGCACTCATGGCGACAAACATCTTGCGGACGTTTTCCGCCTGCAGGGCCATGCGGCTGTTGAAGGTGACGTTGGTGATCTTGGTGTTGCCGTTGATGATGGCGACTACGTCAACGCCGAAAAGTTCCTCCATCTCCTCACGTGACGAGGAGCCGGCGGAATGTTCCTTCAGGGTGCCGTGCAGCAGGCCGGCGGTGATGGTGGCGAGGTCGAGCCGCATGGTGGCCAGGGTGAGACCCACGGCCAATAGATGCGACATATAGGAATGGCCGGAGATGCGCTTCTTGTCGCCATGCACCTTCTTGGCATAGGCATAGGCCTTTTCAAGAACGGTCAGATCCTCGTCGGGCAAATAATCGTGCACCCGGTCGATGATCTGTTGCAGGGTGACGCGGTGAACCTTCTGCAAGGTGTCTGGGAGCAGCATGGCCCGTCTTTACGCCTTGGGTGCGCCGGTCATGATGCGGTCAAGCATGGCGACCAGGGCGTCCGCCGCCCCGGCCATGGGCAGAACCTGGGTGTCGCCGCTGGCGCGCTGTTTGATTTCCACCTCGCCCGCCTCGGCAAAGCGCTTGCCCACCATGACCCTGAGCGGGATACCGATAAGGTCCGCGTCCTTGAACTTGATGCCGGGGCGTTCGTTGCGGTCGTCATGGAGGGTGTCGATGCCGCGACTGGTCAACTCCTCGTAAAGGTTGTCCGCACCCCGGCTTATCTCAACATCCTTGGGCGAGAGGTTTAGCAGGATCACCTGGAAGGGCGCAATGGGCAGCGGGAAGATGATGCCGTTATCGTCGTGATTCTGTTCAATGGCAGCCGCGATGCAGCGTGACACGCCAATGCCATAGCAGCCCATGACAAAGGGCTGCCTTTTGCCATGATCGTCCAGGAAGGTGGCCTGCAGGGCCTCGCTGTAACTGGTGCCCAGCTTGAAGATGTGGCCCACCTCGATGCCGCGCGGCAGTTCGAGCCGGCCGTGGCATTGCGGGCAGGAATCAACGGCGGTGGCCATGCGCAGGTCGCCCGCCTGGCTGACGGTGAAGTCGCGCCCGAGGTTGACATTCTTGAGATGCACGTCCTCCTGGTTGGCGCCGGTCACCATGTTGGCCATGACCATGACCTGGTGATCGGCCACCACCGGCATGGTCAGGCCGATGGGACCGAGGTAGCCGGGCACCAGGTCACAGATCTTGCGTATCGTATCCTCGCCGGCCAGCTCGACATCGACAACACCCAGCAGGTTCTTGAGCTTGACCGGCTGCACCTCGTGATCGCCGCGTACCAAGGCCGCCACCGGTTTGCCGTCGGCCAGGTAGATCATGGTCTTAACGAGCTGGTCCGGGGTGATGCCCAGGAAGGCGGTAACCTCCTCTACCGTTTTCTGGCCAGGGGTGGCGATCCGCTCCAGTTCCAGCATTGCCGGCAACGTGGCGGCCGGAGCCGGGGGTGGGCAGGTGGCTTTTTCCATGTTGGCGGCATAGTCGCAGGCGGTGCAGACCACGATGGTATCCTCGCCAGTGGCGGCCAGCACCATGAACTCGTGGGAAAAGTTGCCGCCGATGGTGCCGGTGTCGGCCTCTACTGCCCGGCAGGAGAGGCCGCAGCGGGCGAAGATGCGGCTGTAGGCCTCCTTCATCTTGTTGTAGGTGATACCGGCCGCAGCTTCGTCCGCGTCAAAGGAGTAGCCGTCCTTCATAACAAACTCGCGACCCCGCATGAGACCGAAGCGCGGCCGGATCTCATCCCGGAACTTGGTCTGGATCTGGTAGAGGTTCAGGGGCAACTCCTTGTAGGAGTGGACGTTCATGCGCACCAGGTCGGTGATTACCTCCTCGTGGGTAGGCCCCAGGCAACTGGCGCGCTGGTGGCGATCCACGAAGCGCAGCAGCTCGGGCCCGTACTTCTCCCAACGCCCCGATTCCTGCCACAAGTCGGCGGGCTGCACCATGGGCAGCAGCAGCTCCTGAGCCCCGGCCCGGTTCATCTCCTCGCGCACGATGGCTTCGATCTTGCGCAGGGTGCGAAGCCCCAACGGCAGGTAAGCGTATATCCCGGCGGTGAGCTTGCGGATAAAGCCGGCACGCAACAGGAGCTGGTGGCTCACGATCTCGGCCTCGGCCGGGGTTTCTTTCAGGGTGGGGAGGAGCAGTTGTGAGTAGCGCATGGGAACCTCTTAAGCTGAAAGCTGAAAGCTCAAAGCTGAAAGTCTATGGTACTTGGACGTTTAGGTTTACGGGCAAAATATACGCAAGAATCATCAAATCGTTCTTTTTTACCTTGGACTTTGAGCTTTCAGCTTT
>DYDL01000293.1 GCA_020717925.1 Desulfocapsa sp. | reverse complement strand
GAGGGTGGGATTCGAACCCACGTGCCGGCTATTAACCGACAACCCGATTTCGAGTCGGGCCCGTTACGGCCACTTCGGTACCTCTCCGATGTATTATGACTGCTCAGCCGCTCTGCGCGACTGCACGGCGTTCTCTGAAAAAATCTCGCAGCAGGGCAGCGCACTCCTCACCCAGCAACCCGCCGGCCACCGGTATCCGGTGATTGAGCAAGCCGTCGCCCCCCACCTGGTAGCGCGACACCATGCCGCCAGCCTTGGGGTCAGTGGCGCCGTATACCAGGCGACCGATGCGGGCGTGCACCATGGCGCCGGCGCACATGACGCAGGGCTCCAAAGTGACATAGAGGGTCGCCCCTGTCAAGCGGTAGTTGGCGGCCTTTTGCCCGGCAGCGCGCAGCACCATCATCTCGGCATGCGCCGAGGGATCGTGCTGCTCGATGGTGCGATTGCCATCCCGGGCCAATACCTGCCCATCCGGGTCGACCAGCACGGCACCCACCGGCACCTCGCCCCGTTCCCCGGCCAAACACCCCTCTTCCAGGGCCATGCGCATAAAGGCCTCGGCCTGTTCATCAAAAGACACTCGTACACCACCCATAAAAATAACGACAGCATGTTGCGTTAATAACGATAAAGTTTGTGCGACAATCGCGGTCAGGTCTTTTGAGCCATCCGCTTGCGCCAGTAATCGGGTTCACGGTGGCAGTGCATGACCGCAACGATGAGGATGTGATCCGGTTCAATGGTGTACAGGATAGCGTAAGGAAAAACATGGGTAAGGCAGCGGCGGACATCGTCCTCGAAAACCCGCCATTGCTCTGGAGCGCTGGTTATTTGCTGAATGGCATGCTCAACCGCCGCCATAAACCTGGTTTCCAAACCTGCCTGACAGCCAGCGTAATAACGGGCTGACTCTTCATATTCAACAAGAGCGTCCGGATGAAATACGAATTTCATCGGCAAAACGATTGCCTTACTTTGGCTAGAGCTTCCTCCCCGGGAATGGTCTGAACACGACCGCTGCGCACATCATCGCGGCGACGAAGTGCCTCCTCCCGCCAAAGCTGGTGCAGATGACCGTCTTCCGCCGGATCAAGGCTTTCAACGAGTCGATCAGCAAGCAGCGCACGCGCCTCGCTCGGCAGGGCCAGGGCTTCTTCCGCTATCTGTTCAACATTCAAACCCATGGACGGCTCCTGTTTTGGCCATTGTGGACACAAGGATAAACTCTATGTTAAAAATATCACTGTGTGCCTTAAAAAGCAACCCATGCGCAACAGTGAACGAAGAACTCTTGGGTTAGGGAAGACTGCGCCATAAAAGTTGACAGTCTATCACAAACGGAGACAAACAGGGTTGAGCGTTGGTCGACTGCCCCTTGTTGTGGTAACTTGGATTCTGACATTGCATTGCAAGATCGTGGCTGCGGACCGCAATCATCATTATTTTCGACAGGAGAAACCAATGGACGTCAGAACCTGGGACGGGGACAAGGTGCAAATCAAGGTGGACTACGACCTGTGCAACGGCAACGGCGCCTGCGTGGAAATCTGCCCCACCAGCGTCTATGAACTGCAAGCCGGCAAGACGGTGCCAGTTGCGATTGACGAGTGCATCGAATGCTGCGCCTGCGTTGAAAATTGCCCGACAAAGGCGATTGAACATTCTTCGTGCTGAGTCGCGCCAGGAGCGTTCGCTAAAACGCCTTTGGGGCGCTTGATCATGACTCGAACTCACTCCTGGGCACGCCAGCCTGGCTTGAAAGCTGTGCCCTTTACTCTTCCCCCTTCCCCGCCCGCCTCTTCTGGTTCACGTAAATGGCGGCCTCCCAGCCGGCCACGCAGCCCTCGCCCACCGCCTTGGCCATCTGCCAGGGGGGGCCGGCAATATCGCCGGCCGCGTAGACACCGGGGAGGTTGGTGGCCTGTTTCTTGTCGGTCTGGATGTGGGAGAAGGTTTCCGCGTCGAGCATGATGCCCATGCTGGTGGCCAGTTGCACGGCGCCCTTGGCGCCGAGTTCGATGAACACCCCCTCCACCGCCAGGGTGGTGGTGTTATCGAGCACCAGGCCGGTGACCGCGTTGTCGCCGGCGATCTCCTTGACCCAGCAGCCATCATGCACCTGCACGGTGCTGACGGCCAGTTTTTCAGCAAGGGCCGTGTTGACGGCAAGCTTCTCGGCCACCAGATGCACCTCACTGGCATACTTGGTTAAAGTGAGTGCGCCATCCACCGCGGCGGACTCATTGCCCACCACCGCCACCTTGGCGCCCCGGAAGAAGTTGGCGTCGCAGTCCACGCAGTAGCTCACCCCTTTGCCGAGCAACTCCTTCTCACCCACCACCTTAAGCTTCTTCCTGGCGGTGCCGGTGGCGAAGATCAGGCTCTGGCAGCGGACCGTGGCGCCCGACTCCATGGCCACCATAAATTCCTCGCCCTCCTGCTCGATGTGCAGCACATCCTCGGCCAGAACCTGTGCCCCGAAACGGCGGACCTGGGCCAGGCCGATGTCCAGCAATTCCTGGCCCTCGCGCACTCCGTCGACGCAGAGGTAGTTCTCCACGTGGGCGCGGGCGATGGCGCTCTGCTCGGCCCGGCCAATGACCAGCACCGACACCTTCTTGCGCACCGCGTGCAGGGCGGCCTGCAGGCCGGCCGGCCCGGCGCCTATGATAACGACATC
>DYDL01000072.1:12260-15082 GCA_020717925.1 Desulfocapsa sp. | reverse complement strand
TGCATGCGGAACCTTGGTTTTCTGACCATGGCGGCAACTCTCGCCATTACTTTAACGGCAGCCACTGCCCGAGCCGAAGTAAAACTGGGAGTTCTTGCCAAGCGCGGCGCGGAAGAGGCCATAAAGGCATGGGGGCCCACCGGCGAATACCTTACGGGTAAGATGGGGGAACCGGTTACCATCATCCCCCTTAAATTCGACGCCATCGAGCCCATGGTTAAGGACGGCAAGATTGACTTCGTAGTGGCCAACTCCGCCTTCTTCGTTGGCCTGGAAGACAAGTACAAGGCCAAGGCCGTAGCCACCATGATCAACTCCCGCGAAGGCAAGGCCCTGGATAAGTTCAGCGGCGTTATCTTGACCAAGGCGGACAGCCCGATCAACACCCTGGCCGACCTCAAGGGCAAGAAGTTCATGATCGTCAAGAAGAGCTCATTTGGCGGTGGCCTCATGGCCTTGCTGGTTCTTAAGGAAAACGGCATTGATCCGGAAAAGGACTTTGCCGCCTTTGCCGAGGGCGAGAAGCATGACAACGTGGTGCTGGCCGTGCTGAACGGCACCATGGACGCCGGCACGGTGCGCTCCGACACCATGGAACGCATGCAGGCCGAGGGCAAGATCAAGATGAGCGATTTCAAAATCATCAACCAGGTGAAGGACGACTTCCCCTTTGTGCACAGCACCCCGCTCTATCCGGAGTGGCCCATGGCCGCGGCAGCTCATGTGAAGCCCGAGGTCTCCGCCAAGATGTTCGAGGCCCTGAAGGCCATGCCCAAGGATTCTCCGGCCGCCAAGGCCGCTAACGTGGTGGGCTGGGCCGCCCCGGCCAACTATGGCAGCGTGCGTGATCTGATGAATAAACTGGGCGTGAGCGGCGCGGAGTAAGGATAGCCCTTTTCTACGCCAGACTAGCAGCCATGCGGGCCGGGACCGTCATGGAACCGGTCCCGCATGCTACGTGACGTGACTTCAAGCTAATGGAGCCTGACCGCATGGCCAAGCACAAGAAAGGCATTGCCGCGAAGTTCATCCTCATCGCCTCGGGCTTGATGCTGGGCCTGATGTTCGTCTTTAGCGCCACGATCATCTTTGGCTCCCTGAGGATTCAGAAGGGACAGATGCTGGCCTTCATGGAGTCCATGCAGACTGAAAAAAACCAGGAAGAAAAGCTGCTACAGGAAGGGCTTAGGCAAAAAGGTAAATCCCTGGGAGAGTTGCTGGCTCAATCCGCGTCCGCCTTTATCCTCGGCTATGACTTCTCCAGCCTGCAGAGCCTGGCCGACAACGCGGTTGCTGATCCGGAGATCGCGGCCGTTATTTTTCGCGATAAGGATGGTAAGGAACTGGCCGCCGCCAGGGAGGCCCAGACCGACGAAACATTAAAGAAGGACATTGTTTTCGATGGGAAAAATATCGGCACGGTGGAAATGCTGCTTGACGAATCCCTGATTCACAAGAGCATCAACGAACTTGACCAACGCGCCGCGCAAATGCGGCAAAAGGCCGATAGCGACATGGCCGCCTCTGCCATTCAGCTTGGCTTGGGAGTTATCCTGGCCGCCATCGTCATGGTGGTGATCATGTGCGTTTCCATCTATTGGACGGTCACCCGCTTTATTATCGCGCCCATCAACCACGTCATCAGCGGCATAGGTACGAGCGCCAACCAGGTAAACGTCGCCTCTGAAGAAATTTCATCCACCAGTAATAATCTGGCCGACGGCGCCTCGCGTCAGGCCGCGGCCCTGGAAGAAACATCGGCCTCGTTGAGCGAGGTCTCCACCATGACGAGCCAGAACGCGGAAAACGCCGACCAGTGCGACGTGCTGATGCGTGAGGTCAACACGGTGGTGGGAAAGGCAAACAACTCCATGTCAGCGCAAACCGCTGCCATGGACGAGATCTCGCGGGCCAGCGATGCGACCTCGAAAATCATCAAAACTATTGATGAGATCGCCTTTCAGACCAATCTGCTGGCCTTGAACGCCGCGGTCGAGGCAGCGCGGGCCGGCGAAGCCGGCGCCGGCTTTGCCGTGGTGGCGGACGAGGTACGGAATCTTGCCATGCGCGCTGCCAAGGCCGCCCGTGACACCGCGGACCTTATCGAAGGCACGGTAAAAAAGGTCCATGAAGGGAGCCAATTGGTGACCCAGACCAACGAGGACTTCGGGGCAGTGGCCGCCAAGGCGGCCAAGGTCGGCACGCTGGTGGCGGAAATCGCCGGCGCCTCGAAGGAACAGAGCAACGGTCTCAACCAGGTGAACCAGGCGGTGCTCGAGATTGACAATGTCACCCAACAGACCGCCGCAAGCTCGGAAGAGGGGGCCGCCGCCGCCGAGGAATTGAGAGCCCAGGCCGCTCACCTGAAGGATCTGATCAACGAACTTGAGCTATTGATCAGCGGCGGCAAGGGTGGCGGTAAAAGCAGCACCACGGCCACACCGTCATCCCGCATGGGCCAGGCGATCAAAAAGAGGGAGGCCAAGGACGTTATCGCCTGGGCACCAGCAGAGCAGTAGACATAAGGAGCGCCTTCACCCCGCGCCCACTCCTGACGGTCCATGATCCTAGATCATAAACCCCACCTGCCGGCAGGCGGAGGTGACCACGAAGATGCGCTTGTTGTTGCTCTCCTTGTCGGCCGGAACTATAAACAAGCCCGGCCGCCCCGACGTATAGGTTCTGGCGAAACCGATAACCTCCTCACCGTCGCTGAAGTTCACCTTGACCTTGTGCCCGCGCCTGAAACCTTCGTCGCCATAGGAAGCTACATACTCCTTGTTGCCGTCGAAATCCTTGACATAGAAGAGCCCCTTGAGATC
>DYDL01000072.1:0-11855 GCA_020717925.1 Desulfocapsa sp. | reverse complement strand
TGCCAATGACCGACCCGTGCAGAAATTGGTTGCTTTCCCCGTCCGTCCCTCCTAATATGACCACCCGGTCACATCAGGAGATGCTTATGCCGCCCAAGGGAACTTATATCAACCTGCCTGCCGCCAAACAGGCCCGTATCCTCACGGCCGCGGTGCGGGAATTCGCTGAGAACGGCTACCGTCGGGCCAGCCTCAACACCATGGTGAAAGAACTGGGCATTGCCAAGGGCTCCCTGTACCAATATTTCGTAAACAAGGAAGGGCTCTTCCTGTATGTCTTTGATCGATTCACCGACTTGGTGAAAGAGATGCTGGCCAGTCAGGTCAAAAACGGTCCAAGCGCGAACTTCTTCACCCAGATTCAGGAGGCCCTTTGGGCTGGCATCAGGTTTATCGACAGCCAGCCGGACTTTTACCGGATTTACCTGCGGGTGCTTTTCGAGGAAGAAGTGCCCCAACGCCGAGCACTTTTGGGCAAGGTGCGACTATTTTCCATGGAGTATTTTGGCGGTCTCTGCGCCCAGGCCCAGGCCGGCGGGATCATCCGGCAAGATTTGCCCTGCCCCATGGTGGTCTTTCTGGTGGAGAGTGTACTTGACCGCTTTCTGCAGGCCTACGCCAGCCCGGACCATGACACAGGACTGGGGCTTGCAACCCTATCGGCTGGCGACCGGGAATTGGCGGTCGTACAAATCATTGACGTGCTTAAAAGCGGGCTTAGCCCGCTTAGAGCTTAAAGCTGAAAGCTCAAAGCTGAAAGTTTAAGGAGGAAAACCATGCAGAGAAGGATGGTTGCGGCCGCGGGGCTGGGCGACATTCATGACAAAATCCTGGCACAAGAGCGGCTCACCCCGGCGGACGGGCTGCGGCTCTTTGAAAGCCCGGATCTGCTGGCCGTGGGCTATCTCGCCAACCTGGTGCGGGAACGGTTGAACGGCCGGCGGGCCTACTTCATTTACAACCAGCACATCAACTATTCCAACATCTGTACCAACCTCTGTAAATTCTGCGCCTTTGGCAAGGACAAGTCCTCTGACCTCGCCTACGAGATGAGCGTGGCCGAGGTGGCGGCCAAGGTGCTGGAACGGCTGGATGAACCGATCACCGAGATCCATCTGGTGGGCGGCATCCACCCGGACTTCCCTTACTCATACTATCTGGACATGCTGGCGGCCATCAAGGAGGCGCGGCCCGGTATCCACATCCAGGCCTTCACCTGCGTGGAGATCGCCCATCTGGCCGAGATCTCCGGCCAGAGTCTGGAGAAGACCCTGACCGATCTGGTGGCGGCTGGTCTGGGCTCCATCCCTGGCGGCGGGGCCGAGGTCTTTGCGCCGCGAATCCGCAAGCTTACCTGCGAGAAGAAGCTCTCGGGCGAAGGCTGGATCGAGGTGGCCAAAACCGCCCACCGGCTGGGGATAAAGAGCAACGCCACCATGCTTTACGGCCACATCGAAACCCTGGAGGAACGGGTGGAACACCTGGCCATGCTACGTGACGCTCAGGACGAGACCGGCGGTTTTCTTACCTTTATCCCCCTGGCCTTTCACCCCAAGAACACCGAACTTTCGCAACTGTCGCGCTCCACCGGCGTCGACGACCTGAAGAACATTGCCGTGGCCCGCTGCTTTCTCGACAACTTCCCGCATATCAAGGCCTACTGGGTAATGATTGGCCCCAAGCTCGCCCAGGTTGCCCTGTCATTCGGCGCCGACGACATCGACGGCACGGTGAAGGAGGAGATAATCACCCACATGGCCGGCGCCGACACTGACCAGGCCATGACCACCAGCCAGCTCCTGCGTCTCATCCGCGAGGCCGGCCGCATCCCGGTGGAGCGCACCACCCTCTATGATGTCATCAGGGAGTACTAGCATGGATGCCATCATCGACAAAGTCATGGCCAACGCCAGGATTAACGGCGAGGAGTTCCTGCGCCTGGCCGCGTCCGCCGATCTTTACCAGCTCGGCTTCCTGGCCAACGCCATGCGCACCCGCCTCCACCCGGAACGCATGGTCACCTTTGTGGTTGACCGCAACATCAACTACACCGACATCTGCATCTCAGGGTGCAAGTTTTGCGCCTTTTACAAGGCGCCCGGTGATCCAGCCGGCCGGGTGCTGTCATTTGATGAACTGGGCGACAAAATCCGCGAAACCAAGGAACTGGGCGGCACCCAGATCCTGCTCCAGGGCGGCCTGCACCCGGATCTCCCCCTGGAATTTTACGAGGAGATGCTGCGCTTCATGAAGGGCTATGGCATCCATGTGCATGGCTTTTCGCCCCCGGAGATTCACCACTTTGCCTCTTTGTCCAGCCTGTCGACCCGCGGTGTGCTGACCCGCCTGCATGAGGCTGGCCTCGACTCCATGCCCGGCGGTGGGGCCGAGATCCTGAGCAACCGGGTACGGGGCGAGATCGCGCCGCGTAAATGCTCGGCCGATCAATGGATAACGATAATGCGCGAGGCGCACCAGTTGGGGCTGCGCACCTCGGCCACCATGATGTTCGGACATGTCGAGACCATGGAAGATCGACTTGAGCACCTCCAGCGGCTCCGCGACCTGCAGGACGAGACCAACGGCTTCACCGCCTTCATCCCCTGGCCTTTCCAGCCCGACCATACCGCGCTCAGCCATATCGCCAAGACCACGGCGATGAGTTACCTGCGCATGCTGGCCCTGTCGCGCCTTTTTCTCGACAATATCCCCAATATCCAGGCCTCCTGGGTGACCCAGGGTCCGAAGATCGCCCAGGTCTCGCTCTTCTTCGGGGCCAACGACTTTGGCTCGACCATGATCGAGGAAAACGTGGTGGCCGCGGCCGGGGTCAGTTTCCGCCTCACCCGCCAGGAGATCGAAGGGTTGGTGCGTTCCGCCGGCTTTGTGCCGCGTCAGCGGCTCATGGACTACACCCTGGTGGGGCAGGCATAATGAAGCAGGTGCTGCACCGAGCACCGTGGCTGGCCACGGGCAGTTACGCCCCAGACCTGCCAGCGCTCATCAGCAACGGCGCCGTACTGATGGCCAACGGTATCATCCAGGCGGTCGGCCCCTGGCCCAGCTTGCGTGAGAAAACAGCCCAGGTGGTGGAACATGAGGGGTGCGTCCTCACCCCGGGGCTGGTGAACTGCCACACCCATCTGGAGCTTGCCTGGCTGGCGTCCGAGGCGGCAAACCACCCGATGCCACCCGATCAGGGCAGCATGACCGCCTGGATCCGTGAGCTATTGGAAAAAAGGGGTATAAATCCCCCCTTGGCCGTCATCATGGCCGCCGGCCGGTCAACCTTGGACCGCATGCGGGACAGTGGCACCATACTGGTGGCGGACATTGGCAATGCCCCAGCCAGCGCCGCCATTGGCGCGGATCATTCCACCCGGGTTCTCTTCCTCCATGAGATGCTCGGCCGGGACAACCCTGGTCTGGTGCCGGCTGGCCTGGCCTGCACGCCGCATGCCCCCTACTCCACCGACCCCGAGCTCATCCGCACTCTCAAGGAGCGCGCCCGTAGCGCGGGGCAGTTGTTCTCCATCCATGTCGCCGAATCAGCGGACGAGGTACAATTTCTCAAGGCCGGCACCGGCCCGATGCGCGCTTTTCTAATGGAACGCGGGGCCTGGACGCCATCGAACCCGGTGCCTGGCAAGGGCGCCATAAGCTATCTTGACCAGCTCCAGGTGCTGGATGATCACACCCTCTGCGTCCATTGCGTCCACCTTGATAAAGCGGAGCTCGACCTGCTGGCACGCCGGCAAGCCAAAGTCTGCCTTTGCCCGGGCAGCAACCGCTACCTAGGCGTTGGTCGGGCTCCGGTCATGGAGTTTCTGAAACGCGGCCTGCTGCCCGGTTTGGGCACCGATAGCCTGGCCAGCAATGTAAGCCTCTCCCTCTGGGATGAGATGCGAACCCTGCGTGCTGACTGGCCCGAGCTCGACCCGGCCGTGGTTTTTGCCATGGCCACCTCGGGCGGCAGTCAGGCCCTGGGCCAGGCTGACGTCTACGGCCTGCTGGCGCCAGGCCGTACTGCCCGTTTCCTGGCCGTGCCGCTGCCCGAGATGCTTGTTGACGGCGAGATCTTGTCCTATCTCACCACTGCCGGCGCCAACCTGCGGCCGCAATGGGTGGAGGGGTAATATGGCATTGGCCCGTATCGGCATGGTCAACTTCATCAACACCGCGCCCCTCTACGAGGTGTGGCAAGAGACGGTGCACCGGCCCGACTGGCAGGTGGTCGAGGCGGTGCCCGCCACCTTGAACACCATGCTGCATGAAGCCAAACTCGACCTGGGCTTCATCTCCTCGCACGAATATGGTGCGCACGCGTCCGCGTACAAGATCCTCGCCGAGCTGTCGATCAGCGCCAGCGGCCCGGTAGGTTCGGTCCTGTTACTAAGCCGCTACGCACCTGAAGAGCTCTCCGGCAAGAGCGTGCTGCTCTCCTCGCAGTCCGCCACCTCGGCCAGCCTGGTCAAGATCATCCTGGAGGAGTTCTTGCGGGTTGTGCCCTGTTATGCCACCGGCAGCCTGACGGCCGGACTTGCCGCACCGGAGCCCCCGGACGCCTGTCTGGCCATTGGCGATGAGGCCCTGCGTTTTGCCCGGTCGGGCGATTTCCCTGTTGTCCTTGACCTGGCCGAACTCTGGCAGCAGCACACCGGCCTGCCCTTTGTCTTCGCGGTATGGGCGGTGCGGGAAGGCTTCTGCCGGAGCGCGCCGGCCACCGTGGCCGCTATCCACCAGGAACTGCTGCGTTGCCTCCATCAGGGCCAGACCGATCTTATGGCCATCAGCCGACGTGTGGCGCCCCGTATTCCTATGGACGCAGACGCCTGTTATCACTATCTCAGCGGCCTTGAATACGACCTGGACGATAAAAAACAACGCGCCCTTGCCTTGTTTTTCGAGTATCTCATCAATAGGGGCGAGGTGTTGACCACACCTTTGCCCTTAAAAATCTGTTAACATCGGACAACGCCCATGCTCTCCGCCCAGGACAAAAAAAAGGTTTTCGTCAAAGAGAAGTTCGCGGCCATCAGCCCGCGCTACGACCTGCTTAACTCGGTCCTGAGCTTTCAGGCCGACCGTTACTGGCGCTGGGTTACCACCCGCGAACTCCGTGACTTTCCGGCCGGGCCGGTGCTCGACCTCTGCGCCGGCACCTTGCCCCTCAGCCTGGAGCTGACCCGCCAGGCCGTGCAACGCCAGGTGCTGGCCGTGGATTTTTGCGAGGACATGCTGCGTACCGGCATCAGGCACCTGGCGCACGACCGTCGCCGGCCGCGCCTCCAGCCGGTGGTGGGCGACGGCGAGGAGATCCCGGCCCGCGACAACGCGGTCTGGGGGGTCACCGTGGCCTTTGGCGTCCGTAACCTGGCCAACACCCAGAAGGGTTTGACCGAGATGCACCGGGTGCTGAAGCCTGGCGGTAAACTTCTGATTCTGGAGTTCTCGCGGCCCCGCAACCCGTTTTTCAAACCATTCTATAATTTCTACCTGAACCGGCTGCTGCCCAAACTGGCCGGCCTCATCTCGGGCGACAAGGAGGCCTATGACTACCTGGCCAGTTCCATTGCCGCCTTTTACGAGCCAGAAGAACTGGTCGCCATGATGCAAAGGGCCGGCTTTACCAAGAGCTGCTTCCGTCAGCTCACCCTGGGTATCGTGACCTTGTACGTGGGGGTAAAATGAAAACGACCAGCAAACGCCTTATCGTGGCCATCACTGGCGCCTCGGGCAGCCTTTATGCCTTGGAGTTTCTGAAGATCCTAGAAAAGGCTGGGGTTGAGAGCCACGCTGTCATCTCCGAGGCCGGCCGCAAGGTTCTGGCCCTGGAGCTGGGGCTAACGCCGGAAGATTTGCCCGGAGTGATGCGCTGGCACGACATCAACAACCTGGCCGCCCCCATGGCCAGCGGTTCGGCCCGGTTTGACGGCATGGTGGTGGTGCCCTGCACCATGGGTACCTTGGCGGCCATCGCCTCGGGCGCCGGCCGCAACCTCATCCACCGGAGTGCCGACGTAACCCTGAAGGAAAATCGCCCCCTGCTCCTGGCGGTGCGCGAAACCCCGTTGAGTCGTATCCATCTGGAAAACATGCTCCGGGCCCAGAGTGCCGGCGCGATCATCTGTCCGCCCATGCCCGCCTTCTACACGAAACCCACGGACCTGACGGCCATGGCCCACGGCTTCGCGGCGCGCCTGGCCGACCTGCTCCAGGTACCGGTGCCGGACGCCAAACGCTGGAGCGATAAAGATTAACCCAAACACCTTCAGACTATTCACCTGCACCTGAATGCCAGGCCCGCCATGCTAAAAAAAATCCGCATACTGCTCGAGATGATCAAATTCGAGCACACCCTCTTTGCCCTGCCCTTTGCACTCATGGGCGCCTTCCTGGCCGGTCGCGGGGTGCCACCCTTGGCCACCTTTGGCTGGGTGGTGCTGGCCATGTTCGGCGCCCGCACCGCGGCCATGGGCTTCAACCGCATCGTGGACCGCAAGTTTGACGCCGCCAACCCCCGCACCGCTGATCGCGCCCTGGTCACTCGGGCCGTTGACCTCTGGGAGGCCTGGGCCATGGTGGTGCTGGCCGCGCTGCTCTTCCTTTTCGCCTGCGCAAAACTCAACCGCCTCACTTTGCTTCTGGCCCCGATTGCCCTTGGCCTCACATTCTTTTACTCGCTCACCAAACGCTTCACCTGGCTCTGCCATCTCGTACTCGGTCTGGCCCTGGCCTTTGCCCCTTTGGGCGGATTTGTGGCGGTTAAGGGCACGATGGCCGGTTTCCCTTGGGTGTTATCCCTGGGAGTGATTTTCTGGGTAGCGGGCTTTGACACGATGTACGCTTGCCAGGACGCCGACTTCGACCGTTGCACCGGGTTGTTTTCCATGCCGGCCCGTTTCGGCCGCAATGGTGCCTTCCGGCTGGCCATATTCTTCCATCTGTTGGCCTTTGCCCTATTTCTGGCCACCGGTGTACTCGAAAATCTGCACCCGATCTATTTCCTGGGCATCGCCTGTACCGGCGTTGCCCTCTTCTATCAGCATCTGGTGGTCAATCCCCGCGACCTCTCGCGCATCCAGCTTTCCTTCTTCACCATGAACGGACTGATCAGCATAATCCTGTTCGTATCCTCCTGGCTTGCCCTGGTGCTTGAGGCCGCCTAGACCGTAAAAAACTCTTCTCTTTTTTGGGAAATGCTATATTGTGTTGTTCCGGGTAAAAGCAACGGGCGCCCTGGCGGGCATCCGGCCCAAACTGAACCATCCATTCCAACAAGGAGAATTACCCATGCGTAGCACATTCATGCGCAGGCTGGGCCTGTGTGCCTTCGGGCTGGCCGCTGTCTTTTACATGAGCACTCCGGCCCTGGCCGAGGACAAGGCCAAGGTTGCGGACAAACCAAAGGTTGCGGACAAGGCCAAGGCAACGGAAAAACCCAAGACGGCTGACAAGGGCAAGGCGGAAACCCGCGCCGCCGTTGTCAACGGCACGGTTATCAGCAAGAGTGACCTGGACAAGGAAATCGCCCGCACCGAACAACGCATCCAGGGCATGGGATACACCCTGGACGAGGCGAAGCGGGCCGAGATGCATCAGCAGGTGCTGGACGAGTTGATCGGCGCCGAGTTGCTCTTTCAGGAAAGCAAGGCCAAGGGCATCACCGTCGACAAGGCGACCCTGGCGGCGCGCATGGATGAGCTGAAAAAGAAATTCCCCACTGACGCGGAATTCAAGGCCATGCTGACCAAGTTCAACCTGACCGAGGCCGGCATCAGCGCCAAAATGGGTCAGGTCATGGCCATTGAGCAACTCATCGAGGCACAGGTAGCCAGCAAGGTGACGATAACCGACGCGGACATGAAAAAATTTTACGACGGCAACCCGACCTCCTTTGCCATGCCGGACCAAGTGCGGGCACGTCATATCCTGATCAAGCTGGAAAAGGATGCAGACGAGAAGGCCAAAAAAGCGGCCAAGGAGAAGATCGAGCAGCTTCTGGCGCAGGCCAAGAAGGGCGGCGACTTCGCTGAACTGGCCACGAAGAATTCCCAGGACAGCGGCAGTGCTGAAAAAGGCGGAGACCTGGGTTTCTTCAGCAAGGAGCAGATGGTCGCCCCCTTTGCCGACGCCGCGTTTGCCCTGAAAGCCGGCGAGATCAGCCCGGTGGTTGAGAGCCCCTTCGGTTTCCATATCATCAAGTGCGAGGAAATTAAACCTGCCTCCACCGTGCCCTTTGAAACCGCGAAAGAGCGCATCGGCCAGTACCTCAAGCAGCAGGAGGTGCAGAAGAAGGTGCAGGAATTGGTGCAGGAGTTGAAGTCCAAGGGCAAGGTACAGACATTCGTTTCCTAAACCCTGCCTGTTAACCGTAAAAAAGAAAGGGCCGCCCGGCAGCGGCCCTTTCTTTTTTTTGATAATAGCCATGACTTGCGGCCCGTTATACCGTGGCAGTTTGAGCTTGTTTTTTCTCCCGCCCGGTGTACATTTTTAAAACCTTATTGAAAATCAAAGAAATGCCAGGAGGAACCCCATGGCCTCGACCATTGAAGAAATCACGGTAAGCTATGAAGAGGACGGCGTGCTCCTCGTCAAGGAGTTGGACAAGTCCGTTCTTTCCAAAGGCGCCTGGACCACCATCATGTTCCGTTACCAGCAGTGGGATGCCAAGACCTCGGCCTACGGTCCGGACAAATACAGCATCCGCCGCTACCGCAAGATGAACGACCAGTACAGCCAGCAGTCCAAATTCACCATCTCCAGTGTTGCCCAGGCGGAGAAGATAGTTGCCACCTTGCAGCAGTGGATAAAAGGTTAGGACGAATCATCCCCATGGCTGCCATCCTGATCGTTGACGACGAACGCAGCATGCGGGAGTTTCTGAAGATTCTGCTGGAAAACGCAGGTTACACTTCGGTGACGGTGGGTAACGGCGGTGCCGCCCTGAAGGCCTTGCAGGGGCAACACTTCGACCTGGTGATCTCCGACATCCGCATGCCGGACATGAATGGCCTTGACCTGCTGGCCAGGATCAAGGAAATTGACGCCACCCTGCCGGTGGTACTGATCACCGCCTACGCCTCTCCTAATGATGCCGTTACCGCCATGCGCGGTGGCGCCTACGATTATCTCACCAAGCCCTTCAAGGTGGATGAGATCGACCGGATCGTCGCCTCGGCCCTGGCCAGCGCGACGGCCCCCCTGAAGGAGGAGGCGCCGGCTCTGGCCGGTATCATCGGCGACAGCCCGGAGATGCTGAAAATCTTCGACCAGGTCCGTCAGGTTGCCCCGACCCACGCCAATGTCGTCATCTACGGCGAATCCGGCACTGGCAAGGAACTGGTGGCCAAGGCCATCCACCAGTTGAGCCGGGTGGCGGCCAACCCCTTCATGCCCATCATTTGCAACGCCATCCCGGAGAGCCTGTTCGAAAGCGAATTGTTCGGGCACGTCAAGGGGGCCTTTACCGGCGCCACGACCAACAAGACCGGCCTGTTGGAGGCGGCCAATAACGGCTCGGTCTTCCTCGACGAGATCGGCGAGCTGCCGCCCCTGATCCAGACCAAACTGCTTCGGGTTCTTCAGGAACGTGAGTTCAAGCCGGTTGGCGGCACCGAAACCGTGAAAACCAACGTGCGCATCATCTGCGCCACCAACAAAGATCTGGAGGAGGAGGTCATGGCCGGTCGTTTCCGGGAGGATCTCTTCTATCGGCTTGCCGTGGTGCCCATCCGGGTGCCGCCCCTGCGGGCTCGGAAGAGCGACATCCCCAGGCTCATCGACCACTTTCTGCGCAAGTACTCCGAGCTGTTCGGCAAGCAGGTGAACGCCATCTCCTCCTATGCCATGGAGGTGCTGATGGACTATGATTTCCCTGGCAATGTGCGCGAACTCGAGAACATTATCGAGCGTGGCGTGGCCATGGAGAGCTCCAATATCATCCTGCCGGAGAGCCTTACCCTGGCCACCCATCGCCGCGAGATGGCCCGCCGCCTGACCGACCCAGACCTCCCACTGCTTGACGAGTCAGCGGTCTTTGAGCTCGGCCTGGAAGAGGTGCTGGCCCGCCAGGAAAAGCATTTCATCGAAATGGCCCTGGCCAAGGCTAACAACTCCAAAATCCGGGCCGCGGAACTGCTGAAGATGAGTTTTCGTTCCCTGCGTTACAAGACCAAGAAGTATGGCATGGACACCTGACATCCGGCTTGACCATGACTTTTGACAACCAGTCAGACCCGCATTGCCTGCCTCCGGCCGACCGGCTGTTGAAGAGGCAATTGCACTGGCTCCTCCTCGCCCGGGTTATCGTCGTCACCCTGCTGCTCGGCGTCAGCGCCCTGCTTGGGGTCGAGGGCAAGATGTTAATCCTGCCGCCCTTGCCCTATACGCTTGGCTTCATTGCCGGTGTTTATGTCATCACCATCCTGTCGGCGCTGATACTGAGAAAAATCAGCCAATTCAGTTCATTCGCCTATATCCAGGTCGTGTTCGACGTAATACTCGTTTCTTTGCTGATTTTTTTCACCGGCAGCAGCCAGTCCATCTTCACGGTCCTGTACTTCTTCCCGGTCATCACGGCCGGCGCCATGCTCTTCCGCACCGGCAGCCTACTCATGGCCTGCCTCTGCACCTTAAGTTACGCCATTGTCCTCATCATCGAGTATTTTGGCCATTTCCCAGCCTATTTCCGCTACTTCCGTTTCACGCCGATCACCGATTACCAGTCCGTGCTTCAGCACTTTGCCATTCCAGGCCTTACCTTTTTCCTCACTGCCATCCTTTCCTCCATGCTCTCCGGCCGGCTACGACGCACCGAGGCCGCCCTCTCCCAAACCACCCGCGACTACGACCGCCTGGCCGAACTGAACAAACAGATCCTGGACGACATCAGCACCGGCATTATCACCGTTGACGAGAATGGCCGGATCAACTCTTTCAACCGCGCCGCCGAGGAGATTACCGGTTTCACGGCCCGCGAGATGATGGGCGTTGCCCTGGAGTCAGTGCTGCCAGGCTTGAGCGGCGGAGAAAAAACCGCCTTCCGCCTGACCGGCGATCTTACCAAAAAGGACGGCCAGAGAATCCCGGTGGGTTACTCCTGGACCAGGCTCAACCTGCCGGACGACTGCGGCAACTGCCGAGTGTACACCATGCAAGACTTGAGTCATATCCGCAAGATGGAGGCCCAGGTCCAGCAGGCCGAGAAGATGGCCACCATCGGTGAGATGGCTGCCGGAGTAGCCCATGAGTTCCGCAACCCCCTGGCAGCCATTTCCGGCGCGGCCCAACTGCTCAGAAGAGACCTGGCCGCCAGCCCCTCACCGGCCACCCAGACCCTGATGAACATCATTGTCCGCGAGTGCGACCGGCTGGACAGCACCATTGAGGCGTTTCTGCAATTCTCCCGGCCGTCATCGCCTGACCGGCGGTGGTTTCCCCTGCACGCCCTGGTCGAGGAATGCCTGCAACTGCTGCGCCATAAATCGGATTGGGATCTGGCCTGCACCGTGGTCAACGCCATCCCGGTAAAGCTGGAGGCCTATGGCGAATCGGACCAGATAAAGCAGGTACTGATCAACCTGATCAGCAACGCCAGCATCGCCATGGAAGACATGGAGGGGACGATAGAACTGGTGGCAACGGAAGAGGAGACCAAGGACGGTCACGAAACCACTGTGCTTACGGTCACCAATACCGGCCCGATCATTGCCGACGGCCTGTTCGAGACCATCTTCGAGCCCTTTTTCACCACCCGCGACAGCGGCACCGGCCTGGGCCTGGCCATTGTCCGCCAGATCGTCGAACGCCATCACGGCACCATCCGTGCCGACAACCTGCCGGCCGGCACCGGC
>DYDL01000292.1 GCA_020717925.1 Desulfocapsa sp. | reverse complement strand
TAGCAAAAGATATTCGAGAATAACTTGATGCAGACGGTTGGACGCAATATTTATGATTACTAATAGTCTAACCCCATACAGTCTATACACCTGAGCCCTTAATGACTATGGAACCAGGCCACCGATTTCCGCACAAGCACCTCCTGAGCCTCGCGGACCTGTCTCGCGAAGATATCGGGCTGGTCCTCAACGTGGCGACATCACTGAAGGAAATCTCCACCCGCTCCATCAAAAAGGTTCCCACCCTGCGCGGCAAGACCGTTATCAACCTGTTTTTCGAGCCCAGCACCAGAACCCGCCTCTCCTTTGAAATCGCCGCCAAGCGGATGAGCGCCGACACCTATAACATCTCGGCGGCCACCAGCTCCGCCAAAAAGGGGGAGTCCCTGGTGGACACGGCCCGCAACCTGGCCGCCATGGCGCCCGACGTAATCGTGGTCAGGCATGCCTGTTCCGGCACCCCGCAACTGCTCACCAACCACATCGACGCCTCGGTGATCAATGCCGGGGACGGCGCCCACGAGCATCCGAGCCAGGGGCTGCTTGACTTGATGACCGTGAAGGAACACAAGGGCCGCATCAAGGGGCTGACCGTGGCCATCATCGGTGATATCGCCCACAGCCGGGTCGCCCATTCCGACATTATCGGTTTCAGTAAAATGGGGGCCAACGTCAGGGTTGCCGGACCAGCCACCCTGATTCCGCCCGGCATCGAACACCTGGGCGCCCAAGTCTGCTCAACGCTGCAAGAGGCGGTGGAAGGCGCCGACGTGGTCATGGCCCTGCGCATCCAGACGGAACGGCAGAACGACCCACTCATCCCCTCGCTTCGGGAGTACGCCCGTTTCTTCGGAATCTCCAGCCGCACCATGGCAGCCGCCAAACCCGACGCCATCATCATGCACCCCGGTCCCATCAACCGCGGGGTGGAACTCGACCCAACCCTGGCCGACGGCCCGCGCTCGGTCATCATGGATCAGGTGACCAACGGCGTGGCGGTGCGCATGGCACTACTCTACCTCATCATGGGAGGAAATTAGCATGGCGCCCCCACGGCCGCCCCTGCTTCTGAAAAACGGTCGGGTCATTGATCCGCTCAGTGGCTTGGACAAGCGCTGCGCCATCCTGGTGGATGACGGCCGCATCGCCGGTATTGACAAGCAATTCCGCGCTGCCTCCCTGCCCGCAGGCACCCGGACTATCGACCTAAAGGGCAAATGGCTCTGCCCAGGCTTCATCGACATGCACGTCCATCTTAGGGAGCCAGGCGAGGAGTACAAGGAAACCATTGCCAGCGGCACCCGGGCCGCGGCGGCCGGCGGCTTCACCGCCATCGCCTGCATGCCTAACACCAAGCCGGTGAACGATTGCGCCACGGTCACCGCCCTGATCCTGGAACAGGCCAAAAACGCCCCGGCCCGGGTCTACCCGGTGGGAGCCATCAGCCAGGGCAGCAAGGGCGAATCCCTGGCCGAGTACGGTGAACTGAAAAAGGCCGGCGCTGTTGCGGTTTCTGACGACGGCCTGCCAGTCAGCAACGGCCAGCTCATGCGCCGCGCCCTAGAATATGCCGGCAATTTCGGCCTGCGGGTCATTTCCCATGCCGAGGATCTCGGGCTTGCCAGAGGCGGGGTAATGAACGAGGGTGACCTCTCCACTCGCCTCGGGCTGCGCGGCATCCCGCGGGCGGCGGAAGATATCATGGTCTACCGCGACATCTCCCTGGCCTGTTACACGGGGCGCTCCATCCATATCGCCCATGTCAGCACGAAGGAGTCGGTGGCCCTGATCCGCTGGGCCAAGGCCAACGGCTGCCAGGTGACCGCCGAGACCGCGCCCCACTATTTCACCCTGACCGAAGAGGCTATCGGACGGTACGACACCCTCGCCAAGATGAACCCGCCCCTGCGCACGTCAGAGGACGTGGCAGCTATCAAGGCGGGGTTGGCCGACGGCACCATCGACGCCATCGCCTCGGACCACGCCCCCCACAGCCCCCTGGAAAAAGAGGTGGAGTTCGACCAGGCCGCCAACGGCATCATCGGTCTGGAGACCTCGGTACCCCTGGCACTTGAGTTGGTCCGGGCTGGCGTGCTGACCGAGGCGCGGCTGGTGGAACTTCTCTCGGTCAACCCGGCCCGCATCCTCGGGGTTACGGGCGGCAGCCTGGCCACGGGCAGTCGGGGTGACCTGACCGTGATCGATCCGGAGCGGCAATTCGTCTACACCAGGGAAAAGGTGGTTTCCCGAAGCGCCAACACACCATTTCTGGGCCGCGCCTTCCAGGGCAAGGGTGTACTCACCATCGTCGACGGCATGATCACCCATTCCGAGCTCTAAAGAGAGCACCACTTTCCTTCTAATGGCTAAACCGTGGCAGACCATTGACAGCGTGCCCACCAGCGAGGGTCTGCTGGAGTTGCGCCGGCGGGGTGACACGGATTTTCTGATCACCATTGCCGACCGCGTGCTGATGAACTCCTCGGCTAACCGCTCCGAGGTCGTACTCTCGGAGCTGGCATGCAAGGCCATGGGTAATCCGCTACGACCGCTGGTGCTTATGGGCGGCCTGGGGATGGGGTTCAGCCTGAAGGCGGCCCTCGACAACCTCCCTAGGGAGGCCAGAGTAGTGGTGGCCGAATTGAACCAGGTGGTGGTGAACTGGTGCCAAGGGCCTCTCGCCGGCCTGACCGGCATGGCAATTGCCGACCCCAGGGTGA
>DYDL01000071.1 GCA_020717925.1 Desulfocapsa sp. | reverse complement strand
AATGCGTGGCCGACTTGAGTGGAATAGGCAATCACATTACTTGACTTTTGATAATTTACTTGCAAACCCTGATAATTCAGGAGTTTCTTTCCATTCTTCAATAAAATCATCATAGTCTTTTTTTAAATCAGGATTTGATTCTGACAACTTTTCAATTTCGTCATTTGATTTAAATAAAGCAAAAAATACATTAATCCAGCTTGAAAAGTCAGAACTGTCTATTGATTTTAGAAATTGAAGGACTCTTCGTGTATAAGCAACCTTCTGATTATTAATAAAATTCTTATGTGGCGTTTCAGGATGATCTGCCAAGTAATCATTGAGCGTATCAATGCCATCCATAAAATAATCAATATATTTAACTGACGGCAAATTTGCCTCAAACTTTTTGAGCATCTCGATGGCGTCCCGGATTTCTTCTATATCCAAAAGTTCCATGAAACAACCTCCCATGATGCGTAGCCGAACGTTTCGGAGCGTCATCCGGGACGCTCTTAAGTTTCAAAGTTTTCACCCCCTCAGCAGCCAGGCGACACGCGCCAATTGCTTGGCTACTCGCGACTGGCGCTACTTCATGGCCTCAGAGAGCCGCATGTCTCCTCGAAGGAGCTGATTGACCACGGACGAGAGGTCTTTCTCTTGCTTTTCTGCTATGGCCTGAACAAAAGCCCGCACCTCCTCGTCGAGATAGACGGGAAGGTTCAATTTCGCGTCTGGCCTGAAGAACTTGCCCCTTTCGGCCTTTGAAAAATCGTACTCTTGTCGCATGATCACGTCCTTTAATAGATCCTTGTTTCGTGCCGGGTCGCCTTCCTGGCGGAGTAAATGCGAATTGCCGCTGTCTTGCCCGGTTCGTCGTGAAATGTATGACAGACGACCAGGAGTCGTCCCGAGGTTGATATGCCCAGCGTGATCCATCGTTCCTCGGTTTGGCTGTGTTCTGGGTCGTAGATTGTCGCCGACTTTGGATCAAGGAACACGGTAGCTGCCTCCTCGAAGGCTACGGCATGCTTGTCGCGGTTCGCGCGCGCCTTTTTGGGATCCCATTCAAAATTATAATCCATGACAGCGGATCCTCCAAGACGCTTTGACCGCGCGGCGGCACCTGCCGCGCACACCCCGAGTCACTCGTGGATTTTACGGTGCGCGGATGAATTCCAGCCTATGCGGCTTTTCGCGCTGCTCCGTAGCTGATCCAGGAGCACAAAGACTTCTCTCTCGGCTCTTCCAGATGGTTAGTTGAAAAATGAGCGGGAGTTGGGTCAGGTCTGGATCTCGGACAAAATGTCCCGAGTCCAGACCTGACCCTTGGGTGCCCGCGACCTGACCCTTGGGTGCCCGCTTTTTTCACACTAGACCTGCCCCCTTTCCTTTGACATACTCTTTCCAGCTATAACCAATGCACTAATCGCCGCAGCCAAGAGCGACATTGATGAAGGCTCAGGTACGGCAGTAACATTAAAGGCCGAAACATCGGATGTAAATTGTCCCCAGTAGCTTGGGAGTTTATCGTACGGATTGGGAAGGATATCGTCGGTAACAAACAGAAATTCGGCCCCCCGCTTTGATGCCTTATCCAGCAATGTTGTGTCCCAAACACTTTGGGTGTGGACTATGTGAGCAATTTTCCGGCTATCCAGGTTCTCAAGGTAAGCAAATGAGGTGTAGTTGTTCGCATATTCATCATTAGTGTTCTCAAAGCTGACGATAGTTTCAAGCGAATTGACGTAGTCAGATGCATTGAAAGTGGATTGGCCGCTGGGGTTGTTTACAAAGGTTGTGCCCGGGTTGCCTAACGTTCGCGCACTCGCTTGGAGCGACTTGGCATAATTATGCAGTTCTTTATAGTACCCAACATTTGCTAAATCATTGGACATTTCGTCGAAGAAGATTCCATCGACGAAGCCCGCGTAGTCACCCCTCAAGTAGGCATTCACATCAGCTTTAACGTCATCAAGTGATCTAGTTGCATTCCCAGTCGCCACGTAACCATAGGTAATCCCACCAGCCAGCCGAAAGTCATTGAGCGGGCCGTTTCCGGAATTATCCAGATAGTTTGGATCTCGCGACACACCCGGACCTGAGGCTGGATTGAATATTGCATGAAGTTCGAAATTCCGGTTTGCATCACCAGCGGTGGATATGAGCGACGACCACATATTCGGCCCTCCACCACAGCACGGGTTCGCGTAAGCGGGCACGAGAATATTCATGCTTGCGCTGTGCGCTATGGACGGCATACAGGCGACGAGAATTGTAAGCAGCAGTTTTTTGAGCAGTCGCATGGTAGAGTCTCCGAAGTTTCCCCTTTTCCCACAGTCCCATTCAATTTTCATGCAGTTAAATATATCACGCTTTTGATTCGGAGTCTAAAACTTACGATGCGGGCGGAACAGCGCCTTCGCTATTTGGGGTTTGCCAGGGGAAAGGCCAAGCGGCCAGGTGGCCGGGATGGCCGGCCGCCTGGCCCGGGGCAATTGCTTTTGGATGGACCGGATCAACCAGCCTTGACCTCGATCTGCCTGGGCCTGGCCTGCTCACGCTTGGGCAAAACCACGGTGAGGATGCCGTTGGTCATGGTGGCCTCGATCTTCTCCTGATCAATCGTTTCGGCCAGGGTGAAGCGCCGCAGGTAATGGCCGGTCTCAAACTCCCGCAGCAGAAAGTTCTCGGCGCTACCCGCCACATCACCCCTGGTGCCCTCGATAGTCAGCGTCCCCTCCTCCAGGCCTATGCGCACGCCACCCTTGGCAACGCCGGGCATCTCGGCCATGACGGTCACGCTATCCTTGCTCTCGAAGATATCAACCGGTGGCACATACTGCCGTTCCGGCTTGGTCGACTCGCCAGCCTGCTGTACCTCCTGCCGCTGTTTCACCTGCAATTCCTTGTCTGTCATGGCTCGTTCCTCCTTTAGGACCAAATCTCAACCCACGTTAACCGTGATCTTCTTGGGCTTGACCTCTTCCGCCTTGGGCAGGGTGATGGTGAGAATGCCGTCCACGCTTTTCGCCTGCACCTTGTCCGCCTGTACCCGGGTCGGCAGGGTGATGGCGCGGCTGAAGCTGCCGCACTCGATCTCCCGCCGGTGAAAGGAGAGCTTCTCGTCAGCGGCGTTGGTCATGCGCTCACCCTTGATGACCAGGGTCTCCCCTTCCACCGAGAGCTGCAGGTCTTTGGCGCCAATGCCGGGCACCTCGGCCCGCACATAGATGTGATCCGTGTCCTCCGATATATTGAGGGGTGGGTAGACCCCGCCGGCCGTGGAGGGGGGAAAATCCTCGTAACCCCCAAAAGCGCGCATGAGCGCGGTCATTTCGCGCCGCATGCGGTCATACTCCGACATGGGGCCGCGGAATAAGGGACGATCGAAACGAATGATAGCCATGGTACGCCTCCTTGGTCTTTTGTTAATGCTTGCAGTAAACAACCGCCTGAATGAGTGAAAATCTAATCTCAGTTTGGACTTCGTCAAGAGTCAGAGTCAAGCTCTATTAATTTTTCCCGGACTCCTTGGCATCCAGGCCAGGCCGTCCTTTTTCCCTCTATCCTCGTGAAAAAAAATCGGGTATAGTCGGCCGCAAAACACACTACGAAATATCGCTAAGTGTACGCTAACCAATTCCTCTGGAGGTAAACCAATGAAACTCATTCTTCTGGGCGCGCCGGGCGCCGGCAAAGGCACCGTGGCTAAACTGCTCACTGCTTTAGACGGCTCGGTACAGATCTCCACCGGCGACATCCTGCGCGGCGCCGTACAGGCCGGCACTGAACTGGGCAAGGAGGCGGACGGCTACATGAAGCGCGGCGATCTGGTGCCCGACTCCCTCATCATGGGCATCATGGAGAAGCGCTTGCAGGAGCCGGACTGCCAGAAGGGTTTTCTCCTGGACGGCTTTCCCCGCACCATCCCCCAGGCCGAGGCCCTCAAGGTGCTGATGGCCAAACTGGGCATCAAGCTCGACATGGTGGTGAGCATCGACGTGCCCCGCGACGTCATCCTCGACCGGCTCTGCACAAGGCGCACCTGCACCCAGTGCTCGGCCATCTACAACGTCAAGAGCAACCCCACCAAGGTGGCAGGCGTCTGCGACAAGTGCGGCGGCCCGGCTATTCAGCGGGAAGACGAGACCGAGGCGGCCATCAGCCACCGGCTGGCAACCTATAACGAAAAAACCGCGCCACTCATTGGCTTCTACGAGAAAGAGGGGATGCTCAAAAGCATCGTCGGCACCTCAAGCGACGTGGTGGTCAACGCCATCAAAGCCGCCGTCGGCCTGTAAGGGCCACGGACAGCACAAGGATGTTGTGACCGGCAAGACCATCACCATCATCGGCGGCGGGCTGGCGGGCTGCGAGGCAGCCTGGCAGGCCGCCGGCCGAGGTTGCGAGGTTCGCCTCCTGGAGATGAAACCCCGCGCCTTCAGCCCGGCCCACCACTCAGAGGGGTTAGCCGAGCTGGTGTGCTCCAACTCGTTGCGCGCCGCCGACCCCCATTCCGCCGTGGGGTTGCTAAAAGAAGAGATGCGGCGACTGGGGTCGCTGCTCATGGCGGCGGCCGACGCCACCGCGGTGCCGGCCGGCCGCGCCCTGGCCGTTGACCGAGATCTGTTTTCCAACTGGGTCACCGCGCGCATCGCCAGCCATCCCGCCATCACCGTGGTACGGCAGGAGAGTATAACCATTCCCACCCCGGATGAGGCCCAGGGCGGCCCGATCATCCTGGCCACCGGGCCGCTCACCTCAGCGCCCCTGGCCAGTGCCCTGGCCGCCTTCACCGGCGGCGAGCACCTCGCCTTTTACGACGCCATAGCGCCCATCGTCGCGGCGGATTCCCTGGACTATGATATCGTCTATTCGGCCTCGCGCTGGGAGGACGGGCCGGGAGACTACCTCAACTGCCCCATGGATCGGGAACAGTACCTCGCCTTTATCGCGGCGGTGGAGGGCGCGGCCAAGGTAGCGCTCAAGGAGTTCGAGGAACCGAGATACTTCGAGGGGTGCCTGCCGGTTGAGGTGATGGTCGCCAGGGGCCCGGAGACCCTGCGTTTCGGCCCCATGAAGCCGGTGGGGTTGCGCGACCCGAAGAACGGCCGCGAGGCCTACGCCGTGGTTCAGCTCCGCAAGGAGAACCTCGAGGCCACCCAGTACAACATGGTGGGCTTTCAGACCAAGCTCACCTATGGCGAGCAGCAGCGGATCTTCCGCCTGATCCCGGGCATGGCGCGGGCGGAATTCACCCGGCTGGGCAGCATCCACCGCAACACCTTTGTCAACGGCCCCAAGGTGCTGCTGCCCACCCTGCAATGCCGGACGCGGCCCGACCTGCTGATCGCCGGGCAACTGAGCGGCGTGGAAGGCTATGTCGAATCCACGGCCATGGGGCTTTTGGCCGGCATCAACGGCGCCCGGCTGGTCCGGGGAGAATTGCCGGTGACACCACCGCCGGACACGGCCATGGGCGCGCTGGTCAGCCACCTCACCCTGGAAACCAAGAACTTCCAGCCCAGCAACGTCAACTTCGGGCTCTTTCCACCCTTTACCCATAAGATCCCCAAAAAACTGCGAGGAGGCAAACGTGCCGAAGTCGCCTTGGCATCATTGGCCCACTGGCTGCGGGAGAAACACCTTGAAATCCCCGAACTTCCTGATCACCCTGCTGCTGCTGGCACTCTGCCTGCCTGAACCGGGCTGGTGCGTTGTGGACCCTAAGCCCGCCCAGACCCCGGCCCTGCACCGGCTGGAGGTCTCCTTTGACCTCGACGCCCACCGATTACTAGGCAATTCCCGAATCGAAGTTCCGGCTGGCGGCGAGGCCCGCCTCTATCTGGGCGACCTGACCGTCGCCTCCCTCACCGTGGACGGCCAGGTGCCAGCCGATTTCAAGGCTGGCGCCGACGCCGTCATCCTGCCCGAGGGTGCCAAGGCCAGGACCGTGACCATTGCCTTTGCCAAAACCATACCCCCGGAAGCCACTGCCGGCCAGATCAACCGGGACGGCATCGCCCTCACCACCACCTGGCATCCAATGCTCTCCAGGGATTGCCGCTTCGCCTTGACCGCCCGGATCCCGGAAAACTTCGAGGCAATTGCCGAGGCCGACACCATCACCACAGTGCAACGCGACCACATCAAGATCGTCACCTTCGCCTTGGACCAGCCCTTGCCCAGCCTCACCCTGGTGGCCGGCCCCTATGTGGTGGAAAAAATCAGCTTCGGCCAGGGCAAGGAACTCTACTCCTACTTCTTTCCCGAGGACCAGGAGCTGGCCAAAGGTTATCGGGAAAAGGCCCGCCACTATCTGGAACGCTACGAAAAGCTCCTGACCAGCTATCCCTACAAACGCTTCTCCGTGGTCGAGAACCGGTTGCCCACCGGCTTTGCCGTGCCTACCTTCACCCTGCTCGGCCAGGCCGTGGTGCGGCTGCCCTTTATCGTCGACACCTCCCTGGGTCACGAGATCCTGCATGAATGGTTCGGCAACAGCGTCCGGATGGACGTGAGCCAGGGTAATTGGGCCGAGGGGCTCACCACCTACCTGGCCGACCAGGCCTTTGCCGTGGATGAGGGCCAGGGCGCGACCTTCCGCAAGGAGCAACTGGTCAAATACCAGAGCCTGGTGCCTGCGACCAACACCATGAAGGCGGCGGACTTTGTCGGCGGGGTGAGCCACCTGGAAAGGGATCAGGAAGTGGACCGGGCCATCGGCTACAACAAGGTGAGCATGGTCTTCCACATGCTGCGCCGCTCCATCGGGGACGAACCCTTCTTCGCCGGGCTGCGCGATTTTATCGCCAAACAACATTTTCAGCAGGCCACCTGGGGTGACCTGATCGGCAGCCTGACCTCTGCCGCCGGCCATGATTTGACCCCCTTTTTCGAGCAGTGGCTGCAACGAGCGGACACTCCAAGCCTGACAATACAGGAGCTAACCGTCAAAACCGAGGGTGGGCAGCCGCTGGTCTCCTGCAAACTCGTGCAGAACAACGACCCGCCCTATACCCTGGAGGTGCCCATCACCCTGCGCACCGTGCATGGCGAGATCCAGCGGATGTTCACCATAACGACCAAGGAGACTGCGATCCAGGTGCCGCTGGTCACGGAACCGGTGTCCCTGGTGGTGGATGAGAACTACGACCTGATGCGACGCCTGGTCAGCGATGAACTGCCGCCGGTCTGGTCACGCTTCCAGGGCACGGCGGACAAGATCGTCATCCAGGGGAATAAGGCGGAGCGCGAGCGCTTCGCGCCGCTCGTGGCAAAACTTAAGGAGATGGGATGCCGCTTTGTCGACGACGGTGAGTTGCAGGAGGATGCACTGGGGAAGGCGAGCCTGCTCTTTTTAGGCATTGATGCCAAGCAGGCGCGGGGCCTGTTCGCCAAGCCGCCACATCCGGCCACCGGCTTCACCCTGGACGTGCGTCCCAACCCGCTCAACCCCGAACATGTGGCCGTGCTGGTGTCTGCCGTCAGCCTTGAGGAAACCCAGGCCGCGTTGCCCAAACTCAACCATTACGGCAAGTACGGCTTTCTGCATTTCGAGGGCGGCCGGTTGCAGGAGAAGAGCTGCCGCGCCACTGATCTTGGCATGATCTTCCAGCTCTCCGAACCGCCCCGCGGCATACCCCTACCCAACACCCTCTCCTACGAAGAGATCCTTGACACCCTGCTGAAGAGCCGGGTCATCTACGTGGGGGAGACCCACGACAGCTACCGCGACCATGTGTTGCAGCTTAATATCGTCCGCGACCTTTATCAGCGGGACCACAACCTGGCCATCGGCATGGAGATGTTCAACCCCTCCAACCAAACCGCCCTGGACCGCTTTATCGCCGGGGAACTGGATGAACGCGCCTTTCTCAAGGAGTCGCACTACTTCCAGGTCTGGGGCTTTGACTACCGCCTCTATCGGGAGGTGCTGGATTTTGCCAGGGCCAAAAAGATCCCGGTGCTTGGCCTCAACCTGGAGAAAAAGACGGTGAGCACGGTCTTCAAGGAGGGCGGCCTCGCCGCCCTGGATGAGGCCACCCGGGCCAGACTGCCCGAGGAGCGCGACCTCGACCTGCCAGGATACCGGGAGCGGATCAATCAGGCTTTCGGCGCCCACGGTCCGCATGCCGCCCAGCAGGGCAATTTCAGCAACTTCCTGCAGGCCCAGGCTCTGTGGGATGAGACCATGGCCTCCTCCATTGCCGACTATCTTACCGCCCATCCCGGGACCAGGGTGGTGGTGCTGGCCGGCCGCGGCCACGTGGCCAAGGACAACGCCATCCCGCCCCGCCTGACCAGGCGTATTGCCGTAGCCCAGACCGTGGTGATGAACGTCGACGGCGGGACGGTCGCCCCTGCTCAGGCCGACTTCCTCATGCTGGCGCCACCAGCGGAACTCGACCCTCCGGCCCAACTGGGGGTCATGCTCAAAGACGATCCTGAAGGCGTGCAGCTCACGGGCCTCTCGCCCCATGGCCCGGCCATGACCGCGGGCATGCAGGAAAAGGATCTTATCCTGGCCCTGGATGGCGCACCCGTCTCCTCGGTGGAGGAGATCAAGATCCACCTGCTTTACAAGAAGAAGGGAGATATGCTCACGGTGCGCCTTAAGAGGTGCCGTGCCCTCCTGCCAGACCGTGAACTGGAGCTTGCTCTGACCTTATAGGGAGAACGTTGGCGACGAAGCGGCTGGATTCTTCAAGTCCATGCCGTCCACTCCGTCCACCACGTCCACACAACCATGACCGCCTCTTACAGCCGGGCCGGCCAGACGGCGCCACCAGAGCGCATTGCCAGTATCGACTCCTGCCGTGTCATCGCTATCTTTGCGGTAATCTGCGTCCACACCAACCCCTTTATGCCCCAACTCTTTCCAGACCAGGCCTATCGATTGCCGGAGTATCTGTTCAGCCAGCCCACCCGGTTCGCGGTGCCCTTCTTCTTCATGGTGGCCGGCTACTTCCTGGGCAAGACGACGCTTGCCGGCCCGGAGCGCTGGCGCAAGGTGGCCCGCTACGAGTATCGGCTTCTGATGCTGCTGGTGGTTTGGTCGCTGCTCTACATCCTCATCCCCTCCTTCTGGCCAGACCTGCGGCACGAGGGGTACATGCAGGTAACGGCCAACAAGATCAACCGGTTGCTGGACTCACCTTTCCGGACTATCTTCGAGGGCGGCAGGGTCCACCTGTGGTTTCTCGCCTCGCTCATCCAGGGGGTCGCACTGCTGGCGCTCTGCACCGCTGGCAACCGTACCAGCCCGGCCGTGGCGCTGTCCGTGCTGCTCTTTGCCGCCGGTCTGCTCGGCGGTTCGTATTTCGAAACCCCACTGGGCCTCCACTTCCCGTTTTATACCCGGAACGGGCCCTTCAGCAGCACAACCTGCCTGACCATCGGTTATCTGACATACAGAAAGAAGCCTGCCATTACCGCAAGACAGGGGCTCATCATCATGGCGGCAGGACTTGGCCTGCATATCGGGGAAACCTGGTTTTTGTGGAGATACTTCGGCCGGCACTGGATGACGCACGACTATCTGATCGGCACGGTGCTCACCGCCACCGGCCTGCTGCTCTTCGCCCTGGCACGGCCGGGCTTCGGCCGGCAGGGCAATCTGCATACCCTGGGCAAGTACACCCTGGGGGTGTACCTCTGCCACCTCATGATCGTGGATGTGCTGGGGCCTTTCACCCGTCTCTTCGAACTGCACATCTGGCAACTGCTGTTGCCGCTGCTGACCTACCTGTTCTCGGTTGGTCTCACCGCCATGCTGGCGCGCCGACCCTGGCTGAAGGCCCTGGTGGTTTGACGGCCACGCCTTTGCCCTGGCCAAGCTCTGTTCCCGGACCGGGAACGCATGCCTAACGTCAGCATTCCAGGGGGGTATAATCCTCCCAGGTGCCATAGCCGCCGCGGTACAGATAATCGTTGAGTTTAAGCAGCTCTTCGGCGGAGAGCTCTTTCCAGGAGCCGTCCTGGGCGCACAGCGGATATTTCTCGGTGAAGATCCTGGTCCAACGTTCGGGGCTGAAAGAGCGGGGGATCAACTCCGGCATGAACCGCATGCCGTTATCGTAGGATCCGTCGTGGCAGCGCAGACAGACCTTCTTGAAAAACCCGGCCCCCTCGCGCATCTGCGTAAACTGAAAAATCCGGCAGGTCTGGTTGAGAGGGTCAAAACGCCGATCCGGCACCTCGGCCAGGACCGAGGCACTGATAAAAAGAAAAATCACCCCGAGCAGCGATCCGACCATTTTCGTTATCATGGCACCCTCCCGTTATCTTGCCCCTGCGTTAGAGAGGCACCGGTTGCTCCTGCCGCTATTTGACACGCCGACTCCCTGTGCATAGTATAGCTTAGTAGCGCCTTGCTTTTCTAGCGTTACCGGAATCCGTTGAGGAAACACCATGACCCTGCGCAACATTTTGTGCGCCATCCTGCTCGGAGCACTGTCCGTCATGCACAACACCGACCTCACCCTGGCCGCGGAAACGGCCCACGCGGACGCGCCCCACACCGCCGCCGCCTTCATCCAGCGGGAACTGGCCAAGGGACGCAAGCCCAACCGGCTCATCCACGAAAAAAGCCCCTACCTCCTGCAGCACGCCTTCAACCCGGTCGACTGGTACCCGTGGGGCGAGGAGGCCTTTGCCCGGGCCCGGGAACTTAAGCTGCCGATCTTCCTCTCTATCGGCTACTCCACCTGCCACTGGTGCCACGTCATGGCCCACGAGTCGTTCGACGACCCGGAGATCGGTGCCCTGCTCAACGCCAACTTCATCTGCATCAAGGTGGACCGGGAGGAGCGCCCTGACATCGACCAGATTTACATGGCCGCGGCCCAGGCCCTCACCGGTAGCGGCGGCTGGCCGCTCTCGGTTTTTCTCACCCCGGAGCTGCAACCCTTTTACGCCGGCACCTACTTCCCGCCAGAGGCGCGCTACGGCCAGCCCGCCTTCCGCACCGTGCTGACCTCCCTGCACGAGCTCTGGACCAACCAGCGGGACAAGGTACTGCACTCGGCCGGGCAACTCACCGCTCACTTACAGGCAAGCGTCGCCACCGCCAGCGCCACCACCGCGGCCAAACTTGACGAGGCCTTGCTCACCAAGACGGTGTCGCAGTTTGCCGCCAGTTTCGACCAGCAATACGGCGGCTTCGGCCAGGCGCCAAAATTCCCGCGGCCGGCGTCCTACACCTTCCTGCTGCGCCAATACCATCGCACCGGCGAACAGCGGGCCCTGGACATGGTCACCACCACCTTGGATCACATGGCGGCGGGCGGCCTGTACGACCATTTGGGCGGCGGCTTTCACCGCTACTCCACGGACCGGGAATGGCTGGTGCCCCATTTCGAGAAGATGCTCTACGACCAGGCCCAGCTAGCGACCTCTTATCTGGAGGGTTTTCAACTCACCGGCAACCTCCACTACGCCGAGGTTGCCAGACAGACCCTGGACTACGTACTGCGCGACCTGACCAGCCCCCAGGGCGGCTTCTTTTCCGCCGAGGACGCCGACAGTCCCAGGCCGGACGATCCGACCAAACACGCCGAGGGCGCTTTCTACCTGTGGACTAAAAAAGAAATCGACGCCCTCCTTGGACCCAAAGTGGCGCCGATCTTTGACTTTCACTACACCATCCAGGCGGCCGGCAACATCACCCATGCCTCAGCGGAAGAATTCGGCATTGGCAACATCCTGCACACCCCCCACTCCCTGGAGGAGACGGCGAAGCATGGCAAGCTGTCCGTGCCTGAGACGGAAAAACTCCTGGATTCGGGCCGACAAATCCTTTTCCAGGCCCGGACCAAACGGCCCCGCTCCCACCTGGACGACAAGGTGGTCACCGCCTGGAACGGCCTGATGATCAGCAGCCTGGCCAAAGGCGCCATGGTGCTGGATGAGCCGCGTTACCTGGCGGCGGCCCAAAAGGCTGCCGGTTTCATCCTCGCCACCCTGCGCGACGAAAAAACCAACACCCTGATGCGACGCTACCGCGACGGCACGGCTGGCCTGGAGGCCCAACTGGACGATTACGCCTTTCTCTGTCAGGGAGTGCTCGACCTCTACGAGGCATCGTTCGACCCGGGTTGGCTGCAAGCGGCCGAGGCGCTCACCCGCAAGCAGCTCGAACTCTTCTGGGACGAGAACAACAACGGCTTCTTCGACACCACGGCCAACAGCAGCAACCGCATCCTGCGCATGAAGTCACAGTACGAGGGCGCTGAACCAGGCGGCAACGCGGTAGCGGCCATGAACCTTATGCGGTTGGCCGAGATGACCGGCAACTCCGACTGGGCTGAAAAAGCCCGCAGCACCATCACCAGCGCCGGGGCGATTGACCACACGCAGCCCCTTGCCATGCCCCGGATGCTGGCGGTCCTGGCCTTTCAGCTTAGCCCAACGCAACAGATCGTCATTGCCGGCAACCCGGCGGACGCGGCCACCCAGGCCTTGCGCCGCGAGGTCTACTCCCATTTCCTGCCCAACGCCACCCTGCTCCTGGCCGACAACGGCCCGGGCCAGGCGACCCTGGCCGCCCGGCTGCCCTTCCTGAAAAACATGCAGCCGATCAACGGCAAGCCCGCGGCTTACGTTTGCCAGAACCACACCTGCACCCTGCCGGTCACCACGCCCCGGGAGTTGGCTGCCAGGTTGAGCAAAAAATGAATGGCAAGGGGTAACGCGGTCATCTTTCTTGAATGGAGCGGAGGAATCCTGTACATTAGTTTTGAGGATCAACAGAAGATTCTGCCCGGCATTGCCGCCAATGGGGCGGCAAGATGACCACAGCCGAACACGTCATGAACGAGATCAGACAGCTTCCCGAACCGCTTCCGCGGGAAGTGCTGGATTTTGCCCATTTTCTGAAAAACAAGGCCGACCGCGCTGAACTGGACAAGCTGATGCTTGCCCAGCAAGCCAGCATGGCCCATGTGTGGGATAACGGCGCAGACGAGGTGTGGAACAATGTTCCAACCCGGTGAAGTTGTCCTGGTCCCGTTCTCGTTTGCTGATAAGCGTTTTATGGCCAGTAACACTTTGCACGAGCAAAAGTGATGTGTCGTTTCACGAGGCTGGTACTATGTTCGGAGATCCGGTGGCAATCACCTTCCATGATCCAGATCATTCCGGAACTAAACAACGATTTCTTACCTTTGGGTTATCGCAGTCAGACCGGCTACTGGTCCTAGCGTACACTACCGAGGCCGAAAAATACGAATCATTAGTGCACGTTTGGTGACCATGCATGAGAGGAAAATCTATGAAGAAGGCTAAACCTGACGAGTTCCGCCCAGAGTATTGTCGAGAGGATCTTGGCAAGGGCGTACGAGGCAAACACTTGAAGGCCTATAGCGCGGGTACGAATCTTGTGCTGCTTCAACCTGAGGTTGCGGCGGCATTTCCCACGGAACGCGCCGCAAATGACGCCTTAAGCTCCCTTATCGAAATCGCAGGACATGCTCACCTAACGCATCGTTCTGCCGGGGCACAAAGACAACGCGTTGACAACCCCCTGCGTGCAGCATAAAAATATTATGAAAGAACAATACGTTTTGAATGCCCTTAACTCATTCTCGTGTTTGGCAGACAAGTGCCCACTAACCTGCTGTTCATGCTTTTATATTTCCGTTGATGATTCTGCCTATCAGAAGTGGCTGACCCTCGCCGATAACGATCAGTATAAGGCTTGGCTTCTGGCGGGGGTATGTTCTAAAATTACCAATGGTAAAGTTGAACGAGTTTTGAGCAACAAGCAGAATTCACCTGAATGCATTTTCCTTAACTCTGACCGATTGTGCATGATCCACGCGAAGCTTGGCGCTGATTTTCTTCCTGCAATCTGTCGGAATTACCCTCGCAAAAAGCTAATCTATCCTACCCGAGAAATTACATGTGCTTTCTTGTCATGTCCTGCGATTCTGAAAACCGTATTGTTTGACTCAACTTCTCCAGCCTATAACGTGATAACTTCCCAGGGAATTCAATCAAGAAACGATAGGCAGTTGACTAACGATCACATCACGGTCTTTCTCCAAAAGCTTATTAAACAACTGCTTCCCTCGACAGTTTACTCGCTCAGTCAGCGATTGGCTTACTTGGCACATGTGATGGCAGAGCTCATCTCATTGTCTTTGAAAAATATGCTTTCACTAGAGGCGCTGGCAAGTATTGAGAACAACCACCATAACAACTTAAAAGGAATGATAATGGCGGTTGATAATGGCACGCTTGTCTCCAATCCGGTAAACGGCATTTATATGTGGGATATAATGCGTTTTGCTATGGTCAAACACAAACTGTTGCAAATTTGTGGAGTGCCAGAAAACATGCTAATCGTTCAACTGGCCAGAAATGCTGATGCAACTGTGGCTGCAAAGACAGCTTTTTACTCTGAATTGATGTTACTTCGTGATCGTAGCCGTCAATATCTTCAGCATTTAGACAAACCATTTTCTCGCTATCTGGAAGGACTTTTCCTGTTCGTTCCATTTCCTTTTGATGATCAAATAGACCCAATCACACCATTTTTGACTGCTGTTTTTATATTTGCCATCGGACAGATGATGCTTTGGATAAAAGCATGTGAAGGGGAAATTGATGAAGATGATATAGTACTCATTTTATGCAAAGTAAACGAGACAATGTGCCATCATTACGATATAATTCAAAATGAAGAACAAACTCGCGCAGTGTTGAATTTGGGATCTTATCTCGGCTGGTTTTTGGAATTGACCTGATTCCGGGGATAATAACAAACAGGTAAACCACCTACCCCCCGGCTCTGCCGATAGACTCGCAAAGTTTGACAATTACGGGAGAAGAGGGAAGTCTCACAATTCCGAATCTCATCCCAACTGGAACAGCCCCATGTGCTGCGGGTGAACGTCAGTAACCTGCGGCCCAAGATCGAACGCGATCCGTCCCGCCCTAGCCCTGCTACTAACCGAACCAGGGGTGGGTTACCGCCTGTTGACGGAATACTGAACCAAAAGCAATGGGTTCCTCTCGGGAATCGATGCACGATTACCCGGGAGGAACCCATTGCCTAACAAATTTTTAAAATTTAATTCCGCCAGACCCACTCGCCCTTA
>DYDL01000291.1 GCA_020717925.1 Desulfocapsa sp. | reverse complement strand
CAGGGCAACACGATCCGGAGAGGACTTGCGCTGCCAGGCAGCGTCTGAATCCCTCCTGCATAAACCATATTCCGATGGCAGACCCGCCAAATCGGATTTTTCTTTGAACCGCGTCATTTCCCGGCCATTTTGCGCTCTCTGGCAGGGCATTGTCACCCCGGGCCTCGCCTGGGGTCCGCCCCCCGGAGGCAGCCCGATGAGTTCGGTAGTCTCCTCCTGGCTCACCGACCACAAGTTGGACCGGCCCATCGGCATGCCCAACTATGCCCTGGTCAGTCGCGATTACTGCAACGTCAACGCCCGTATGGACTTCCACTTCACCATGGTGGACGCGGTCTGCGCGGTTGAGTCCCGCAACAACAACATCCAATTCCGCTTCAAGGGCGGCGGAACCACAAGTCTTACAGGGGCCTCTCCCTTACCTCGCTGCACCCTTTCGCTTTTATTTCAAAAATCTTCCCGCGCTTGACATTATAAAACACATGCTATATTTTAAAAATAACAACTGACATAAAACGAGGAACATATCATGAACTGGCTACTGCTCATCCACCAAATACCCGCCAAACCTGCCTACTTCAGGGCCAAGATATGGCGACGCCTGCAACAGCTCGGCGCGGTGGCGATTAAACAGTCGGTGTACGCCATGCCACGGCAGGAGCAAACCCTGGAAGATCTGACTTGGATCGTCAAGGAGATTAGCGACGGTGGCGGAGAGGCAACGATGATCGAAGCCCGCTTTCTTGAGGGGTTAAACGACCAACAGGTTATCGGCCTGTTCAACGCCGCCCGGGGAAGCGATTACGAAAAAATCCTCGCCGAGGCCCAGACTTTATTGGGAGACTGGCGCTGCCAGTCCGGAGAATCGGCCACCGACTGCCTTCTAGAGTTCCGGGGACGCCTGGAGAAACTGCGAAAGCAGTTCGCCGAGGTGGTACGGATCGATTTTTTCAAGAAGACCACGAAGCAGCTACAGGCGGAGTCGGCGCTGAATGATCTCGAAACGACCCTCATCGAGCACAGGTCAACGGAACTGACCACGCCGTCCAAAGGCGACGGAGTTGCCGGGCTGACCGGCAAGACCTGGGTAACCAGAAAGAATGTCTATGTGGACCGGCTTGCAAGCGCCTGGCTGGTGCGGCGGTATGCCGACCCAGACGCCCGCTTCAGATTTGTGGACAGCGGTAGCTACTCCCCTGGTCAGGATGAAATCCGTTTCGACATGGCCGAGGCGGAATATACCCACGCCATGGACAAATGCACCTTCGAGATGATGGTGGACCGGTTCGGACTCGTTGACCCGGCCCTGGCCCATGTAGCCAAGATCGTCCACGACATTGACCTCAAGGAATCCGCCTTTGGCCTGCAGGAGACCGCCGGGGTCCAGGCCTTTCTCGACGGCATCACCGCCACCACCGACGATGACTTGGAACGCATTGACCGGGCCAGCACATTGCTGGACGGCCTGCTGGCCTTTTTCAAGAACCGCAACAAGTGACACGAAGGAAAATCACACTTATGCCCGCCAAACCATCATTCAGCGAGATGTTCCGTTACTGGCTGAAGCTGGGCTTTATCAGCTTCGGTGGGCCAACGGGTCAGATTGCCATCATGCACAAGGATCTGGTCGAAGAGAAAAAGTGGATCGACGAGGAGCATTTTCTTCAGGCCCTCAACTTCTGCATGATTCTTCCCGGCCCCGAGGCGCAGCAACTGACGGTGTACATCGGCTGGCTGCTGCACGGCACCCGTGGCGGCATTGTCGCCGGCACGCTGTTCGTCCTGCCATCCATCTTCATCTTGCTGGCGCTCTCCTGGCTTTACGTTGCGCTGGGCCATGTCCCCGCGGTTGACGCCTTGTTTTACGGGCTCAAACCCGCGGTGGCCGCCATCGTCGCCGAGGCGGTCATCCGCATTGGCAAAAAATCGTTGAAAAATTGGGTACTCATTGCCCTGGCCGGCCTCTCCTTCGTGGGAATTTATTTCTTTCACGTCCCGTTTCCGGCGATCATCCTCGTTGCCGGGCTCATCGGCCTGGCGGGCGGCGTCATCGCTCCCCTGAAATTCGCGGTTAACGTTAAAACCAGGGACGCCTCCCTGTCCGGATACGTCATCAACGATGCGTCCCCTGCCCAACGGGATCTTGCCACCTGGCACCACTCCCTGAAGGTCATCCTGGTCTGCCTGCCCCTCTGGTTCCTTCCTGTCGCGCTTCTTGGATTGTGGCGGGGCTGGGACGATGTCTTCGTGGATATCGGCATCCTTTTCAGCAAGGCGGCGATGGTTACCTTCGGCGGGGCCTATTCGGTGCTGGCCTATATCAGCCAACAGGCGGTCGACCATTATGGCTGGCTGCTCCCCGAGCAGATGATCGACGGCCTGGGCCTGGCGGAAACCACCCCCGGCCCGCTCATCATGGTCACCCAGTTTGTCGGCTATCTCGCCGCCTATGGCCAGGCCGGTGGCCTGCAACCGGCATTGGCAGGCCTCATCGGCGGCCTGCTCACCACCTGGGTGACTTTTGTCCCCTGCTTCATGTGGATATTCGTCGGCGCGCCCTATATCGAAAAAACGCGCAAAAACGTGAAACTTGGTGCTACGCTCGCCGCGATCACCGCCGCGGTAGTCGGCGTGGTCCTGAACCTTTCGGTGCTCTTCACCACCCATGTCCTGCTGCCGGAGGGGAAAGGTTTTGACTGGTATGCGCTTACCGCCACGGTGATCGCCTTTATCGGCCTGTTCCGTTTC
>DYDL01000290.1 GCA_020717925.1 Desulfocapsa sp. | reverse complement strand
TATCGGCGATGGCGTCAAAGGTCTGCCCCCATTCCTCCCCGGCGCGGCGGGCCTTCTCTTCCGCCTGAACGCGTTGCGTGATATTGCGGTCAACGCCGCGGTAGCCGAGCAATTGCTGGTTTTGATCCAAAATCGGCGTGCCGATGGTTTCCACAATGACCGTCCGGCCGTCCTGGTGGACCAGGTGGTTGATCAACGACGCAATGGGTTGCCGGGCTGCCGCGATGGCCTTAAACGTTGCGGAAATTTTCGCCGCCTCTGCCTGCTCCATGAAGTCAAAGGGGGTTTTGCCGACGACCTCGGCCACCGTGTAGCCCAGAAAGTCCATGACCCGGGGGCTGGAATAGGTGTAAACGCCCTTGTCGTCCACCTCCCAAACCCAGTCGGAGATGCTTTCAATGAGCGACTGGTAGCGCGTGGCCGAGTCCCGCACCTGTTGCAGGCTCCGGCCCAGGCTTTCGGCCAGTTCTTTCATAACCAAGGTCAAATCGCCGATCTCGTCATTGGATACCGATGGCGCCTGGTAATCATAGCGGCTGGACTCGATGGCGCTGATGGCCTGTTGCTGGTTCCTGAGAAATTTTTTGAAATAACGGGAGGTCTGGAACCACAGGAAAAAGGTGAGCAGCACGGCGGCGGCCGCAAACCCTGCCACCACCTGGACCATCCGCGCCTGTTTATGCAGGCGGTGTTCGGAGACGGCCTGGAGGGTGTCGGTCGCGAACCGGGTAAAATGGTCCGCCGTGGCCTGGAGAAATTTTTCCCGGTTCACGATCCCCAGGAAATTCAGGTATACGGCCTCGGCATCGAGCAGCAACCTGGCGCCGCTCTCGAGCAGCAAATCATCCTGGGTGAACTGGCCGATTTTTTCCTTCAGCGCCCGCAGGTTGGCGATCCTGGCCGGATCCCGTTCGTGATAGGCCCCGTCATGCTCATACCGCATGTGCAGGAAAAGATCGTCCAGTTTGCGCCGCTTCTCGTCCGGCAGTTGTTGTATTTTCTGAAAAACTCCCTCATCGAGAAGCTGGTCGGCCCGGTGCGGCTTTTGGTCATACTCATATCTTTCCGTCAGCTCATGATACGCCTGCCGGTAATAGCCTAGAAATTCCTCCACCGACTTAAGGCGCGTCCGCAGTTGCGGGCCCAATGCGTCTGAAAACCTCGTCATGTCCGCCGCCAGTTGCTCGGCCTTGCCAAACTCGGCCTCGAAATCGCCTGACTCCCGCACCCCGGACAGACCGAGCTGGAAAGAATCCAGCTTCTGGATTTGCAAGTGGAAATCCTTGACCACACCGACTTCGGTATTTACAATTCGCAGTTCCCGGACCCCGAACACCACCACCGCCCCCAGCAGCAAGGTGAGGCAGGAGAGGGAAAAGAATACGGCAAAAACTTTCCGGGAAATGGTCAACCGCATGGCTACTGGTTTCTCCTGGCCCGCTCAAAGAGTTCCAGGTCATAGATGGTGGTGGGCAGCTTCCCCGCCAGATACGCCTCCTTCACCAGACCATGCAAGCGGCCGTCCGCCACCAGGGCGGCGATCCAGCAATCCGTGCCGCTCTCCCAGGTGGAGTCGAACGCGTCCAGGTAATGGATGGTGGGCAGGGAGCGTGCCTCTATCGCCGCCGGCACCCCGAGCCATTGGCCGACCTGCTCGGCGCTTTTCTCCGGCTGGGCGGCCAGCAGGCGGGCAGCCCGCAACAGCAGGGTGACCATGGACTCCACCACCTCCGGCTGGTCATGCACGTAGGCGTTGTTGCCGGCCAGGGCGCAGCAGGGATAACCATGCCAGCGGCCGGTGGGGGGCAGGTCGGCAAGCTGGGCGATCATCCTGCCCGTCCCCTTGGCCTCGGCCATTGCCGGGAAGGGCTGCATGGCGACAAAGCCATCGACCAGGCCGTTCTCCAGGGCGGGCATGAGATTTTTGGTGCCTGAGAGATTGACCAGCACAACCCTGGCCTTGAATTCATCCAACTTTTCGCTGAAGGTGATGCCAGCCTCGGTCAGGGCCTTTTCGAAAATCAGACCCTGCACCGAGACCGCGGTGGGATACCCGATCCGCAACGCCGGGGCTGCGCTTTTCGCGTACCTCTCAAAGTCGGCCCAAGCGGCCATGGGTAGCCCCTTTTTCACCACCAGTCCGGCCCCTTCCGACATAATTGGCGCCAGCACCCGTAGCGGCCGGCCCTGGTCAATGAAGTGCAGCATGGCGGGAAAGCCGCCCAGGACCATGTCAAACTGCTGTTCGGCCAGCTTGCGGATCAACTCCTCGCCGCCGGTACTGGAATCGATCAGAACCCGAGCCAGGGGGCGCTCCCCCTGCATCAACCGGTATTCCTTCTTGGCCTGCACCTCCCGCAGGTAAATTCCCCCATGCTCCTTGAAATACTCCGGGTTCAAGGCGGCGATAAAAAGCGGCGCATGGTGGTCGTGGGGAGCGTGGCCGATCCGCAGGGTGGGCAGGGTCTTGGGGGGGGGCGGGGTGCAACCGGCAACAGCCAGGCAAAGCAGGATGACAATGGCGAGCAGGACTTTCAAGTTGATACGCCATGGCCCCGCGGTACAGGCGGCGGTGGGCGTGGTTATCCTTGGGCGCGGCAATCCGGGTTGAGCCTCCGCGGCGACAGGGAAAATTTGCGGCAGGTTCTGTACGATCATCTGGCATACTCTCCCAGCGGAGGTGCCCCCCGGAATTCTGAATGGGGTGTGCGTCCAGCGAATCAGAACATTCCTATTCGTTTAATCCTAGCCTATTTAATAGCAGTTA
>DYDL01000289.1 GCA_020717925.1 Desulfocapsa sp. | reverse complement strand
AGGAGCCAATACTTTCGATGGTCGCAACACGCCTCAGGGCCAATAACCGATCCGGCGCAAGGGTGCTGAATGCGCGCCACGCGCCTTTGAATTCGTCAATGGCGGCTATTAAACCGAGTATCTCCGGGGTGATGTGGATGGTATCTGATTGAATCATGGATCCAATATTACACCCATTTGTATCCAATAACCATTAAATTACCCATTTACGCCCAAAAAAATACGGCGCATATTTACAGACTTCGTAATTGTTCAGGTCGTTTATAGACTGTAGGTTGATCGTGTGTTGCTGCAAGGCAACTGCCCGTCGCAGATTTTCGCAGATTTCAAGGGGTTGGGCCTAATCTGCGTTTCATTCGCAAAAATCTGCGGCAAAAAATAAGCCAACAGGGAATCGCAGCTGACGACCCAGTTTGTCCGCTCCACCATAACGCTTACGGTCAGCATGGATGGCAGGCGAATCATGGTGATCCGTTATGCCCCCGGTTCTCTGGTCAGCCGGGAGCGTTCGGCTATCGCTGCGGCCAGGGTGCTGGAAGAGGCCTATCAGATCCCGCTGGCGGTGGTGACGAATGGCCGGGACGCGGAGCTGCTCGATACAGCCACAGGTGAGGTTCTGGCAACCGGGATGGAGGGGATCCCCGACCACCAGCAGGCGCAGACCCTCTTCCCGACCCTGGTCTTTCGCGATAGATTGGAAGACACAAAGCGAGATCGGGAGATGCGGATTCTCAATGCCTTCGATGTGGAGATCTGTTGTCGGAGATAGGTTGTGCTGTGAAAAATAGAAAAGAAGGAAACCGGGCATCGTCTTTCCGTTTACCTGTTGGAAAGTCTTTCGATGGTGTAAAGAATTCCGACACCACGCAGTTTTTATTCTCCTGCGGCTGCTTTTGCTGACTGGTGTGGGAAAGGGGGCTTCTTTTCGCTCTCTCCCCTGATGAGACGGCTGTCGGAATAGTTTACAGTTTGGCACTCCAATTTGGGCGACTTGAGAAGGATAGCCGCGAACAATCGGGGTTCCTTGCGTTGGTATGGTTTTTGCATGCCTGTTTCAGGTTTGTTTGAATTGATGACTGTTTTTTAAATAATTATTAACGGGGGCGATTATGAAAAAGAAATTGTTAGCTGGTTTGGCAGTTGGAATGATGATGACAGGGGTGGCAGCTCAGGCTACAATAATTACCGAAATTGAGCCTAATAATGGATCATTAACAGCGCAGAACGTCGATGGATTTTTCTCATTGGATTCTGACGCTAATATCGAAAGCTCGACGACCATTCCTCATGTGTCTATTCAGGCGACGGGGGATGGCTCTTATGACTGGTTCAATTTCACTGTCTCTGGCTCCGGGTCTCACTCCGTGCTTCTGGATATTGATAATGGCATGAACGATATTGATACGACGATGTGGCTGTATAATTCAACGTTGGGTCAAATTACTTCTAATGACGATCACGGGCCTCTTGATAATGGGTCAATTCATACCTTTGATTCCTGGATCGCAACGTCTCTTCTTGCCGGGAATTATTATGTGAGAATAGCGCAATTCTGGGATAACCCTGTTCCTGTTGGTGCGGATTATACGCTTAATATCTCAGTGGCCGATCATTCTACAACAGCCCCCGTTCCCGAGCCAGCCACCATGCTCCTTATGGGCACGGGCATAGCGGGTCTTATCGGCGCCCGTCGGAAAAAGAAAGCCTGATTTCTTGTTCAGTAGAGTAGGTGCAAGGCAGGGTCATTCATTTGACCTTGCCTTTTTTTTTGTTCCAATAAAGCAGCCTGTTGCAAAAAACTCTCCCCATGTCATTTGACTCCTTCGGACTCTCCGCCCCCCTTCTTCAAGCCATAGCTGAGGCCGGGTACACCACTCCCACAGCGATCCAGCTCAAGGCAATCCCGGCAGTCCTCTCCGGCAGGGATGTCATGGCTGCGGCCCAGACCGGCACCGGCAAGACCGCCGGTTTTGTCCTGCCGCTGTTGCAGCGGCTGGCAGGCGGCCCGCAGGTGAAGGCGAACCACATCCGCGCTCTGGTGTTGACGCCGACCCGGGAGCTGGCGGTGCAGGTGGAGCAGAGCGTTGCCGCCTATGGCAGACATCTTGCGATAAAATCGGGCGTGGTTTATGGCGGGGTGAAGATCAACCCGCAGATGATGAGGCTGCGCGGCGGGTTCGATGTGCTGGTGGCGACCCCCGGCCGGTTGTTGGACCTTTTTAGCCACAACGCCGTCCGCTTTGCCCAGGTGCAGACCCTGATACTTGATGAGGCCGATCGGATGCTCGACATGGGCTTCATTGACGATATCCGCAAGATTCTGGCCCTGTTGCCGCCGCGTCGCCAGAACCTCCTCTTTTCGGCCACTTTTTCCGATGACATCCGCAAGCTCACCGAGGGGTTCCTCAAAAATCCGGTCCTGATTGAGGTCAGCCCGCGCAATACCGCGGCCAAGAGCGTCAAGCAGTGGGTCTATGAGGTCGATAAAGGTAAGAAAGCATCCCTGCTCAGTTCCCTGGTGCGCAACAAGGGTTGGGAGCAGGCGCTGGTCTTTGTCCGCACCCGCAACGGCGCTGACAGTCTGGCCGGCAGACTGAAAAACGACGGCATCTCGGCGGCGGTGATCCACGGCGACAAGAGTCAGCCTGAGCGCGCCCGCGCCCTGGCCGACTTCAAGGCGGGAGCGGTTCGGGTCCTGGTCGCCACCGACATTGCTGCCCGCGGACTCGACATCAATGAGCTGCCGCATGTGATCAACTTCGATCTGCCCAAGGTTCCAG
>DYDL01000070.1 GCA_020717925.1 Desulfocapsa sp. | reverse complement strand
TCATATCCAGAGTCAAGGCGGAATGGGAGTAAGGGTCTCTCTCTCTCCCGGGCTGGTTAAGGAACTTATCCAGCACGAGGAAGTCGCGGCCCGTTGCAGTACCATCTTGGACCAAGAGGCGGTGGCAACTGTTTTCCGCCATGGCGCGGTGGTCGGGTCGAGTATTGAACGGTTCGCGTGGCTAGCGCGGGGCATGGATCTGGCCCGGCAGCGGGTCGCGGCCTGCGAGGCCGAAGGCCGCGCCTTTGCCAGCGGCCTGGTGATCCTGGCCAACGAACTGGACGGCGGTTGCGGCCGTTTCCACCGCGCATGGCATGCTCCGGCCGGCGGGCTGTGGATGACCCTGGTGTTGGTCAACACCCTGTTGCCCGAGGGTGCCAGATTCTATTCGCTGGCCGCCGGCATCGCCTGCTGCGAAGCGGTGGCGCAACTGCTGCCCGCGGCGCGGCTGAAATGGGTGAACGACGTGCACCTAGATTGCCGGAAGATCGCCGGCATCCTGATCGAGACCATGATCGGGCCGCGTTACGGCGAGGAGTACATCCTGATCGGTCTGGGGGTTAACGTCAACAACTCGGATTTCCCCCCGGACCTGGCGGGACAGGCGGCCTCGCTCAAGGATCTGCTCGGCCAGGAGATCGATCTCGACCTTTTTGCCGCCCGCCTGCTGGCCAAATTGTCCTGGAATGTCGGCCTGCTTCACTACGAGGAGGCGAGGCGGCTGCGCCTGGGCTCTGAGTCCGAGCCGGGCGACCACCCCCTGATCAGCCGTTTTCGGGAACTATCCGACACCGTGGGCCGGCGGGTGCGTTTTGGCTTCAACGTCCAGGAAAAACCTCAGTTCGAGGCGCGAGTGCTGGGCATCGACGCCAGCGGCGGCTTGTTGTTGCAGTTGGCCGACACTCCTGAACCGCTCCTGGAGCATGCCGGCGAGATAGTTTATCTTGATTGAGTCGAAGGCGCTGAATCACCCGGAGATTAACTTTTTATACCACAAGGGCATAAGTTTCGTACGAGCAGACAAGCTGCTCAACTCAGCTTTAAACCAAGAAAGGGAGACCAAACCATGAAACGACACATCCTGCTTATGGCCCTGGCCCTGCTGCTGCCGGCCCATGCCTGCCTGGCCATCGAGTTTGAAATCCCATTGAGCCGGCCGGCGTTGGGAGGCGCCAAGGTGGCGGCGTCCAAGGAGAAGATGATCGGCTACGAGCTCGGCGAGTCGCGCAAGGCGGCCTTTCTGCTGAGTCTGGTGGAGGGACGCTTGTATTCCGTGGTTTCTCGGCCATCGCCTGACTACTCTCTTGCAATAATCGGCTTTGGGGAAACCGATAAGCCCGTTGAGATGTATATGACCGGCAAACAGGGGGCCTGCAAGCTGGGGGAAGGAACAACCGCGCCGTTTGCCACCACATTTTCCTCGGTGATGCAGGATGCGCAGACATGTCAGGAGAAATGCTGCGGCAAGGATGCCACCGACTTATCTTGTCGCGCCAATGCCATGGCGGCTTGGCAAGATGGGGCTTGTGTGCTTTTCTGTAGTTGCAACGAGGGGGCGCCGAAGCCGGCCACGGAGTTACCAGGGGTGAGCCCCGGGAAGATGAAATAACTGGCAATGACCGCTGTTACGCCGTGGCGAAAAAGGTCTTGAGCTTTTGCACCAGCACGTCGAATGAGCGGGGATCCAATACGATATAGATGCTGCCGCCGATCTTTTCCTCCTGAAAATCCAGTTCCGTGTTGATCAGGATGGCATTGGCGTCCCCGCTGATCGCCGTGCGGCCTTCCATTTGCCCGAAGGCGATGCCCTCCTTTGGCAGGAACTCCACCGAGGGCAGGGTGAACACCGAAACCAGGCCGAGTTGCTCATTCAGCTTCTTCAGGCAGGAGGCGGACAGGATGTTTCCCACCTCCAGCACCGGGTCTAGGATTTGATCCTTGAGCAGTTTTTCCGTATCCTCCACCCCGCCCAGGTGTTTGGCGACATTCCGGGCCGAAGTCTCATCAATGACAAACACGGTCTCCCCGTCGAGATCCCCGAAGAACAGTTGGCTGGTGCAGATGAGTTGGGCGGCGGACTGCCGGATCTTTTCGTTCAGGAGCATTCTCATCTCGTGCACGCTGAAGACCTCTACCCGCGGGATGTGCAGGGTAGCGAAGGTTTCAAGCATGTCGGAGATCACCGCGGTGGAAGCCCCGAAGGCGATGTTGATCAGTTCCGCCAGTACTTCCTTGTCTTCTTCGGTCATCATGTGCGGTACCCTTGCCATAACGTGCTGGAGATCATATCTTCGGGCTAGGCCAGCGACGCGATAAAGGCATCCAGGGCCTGGCGCAGCCAGTCCTCTGACCTGGTCAGGATCAGGATCTGCCCCTGGATCTGCTCCTTCTGGAAATGGATGACGCTCTCGATCAGGATAATCCGGTTGTACTTCATAAATTGTTCAGCGCCAACCAGGTCGGCCCCGGGGGTTATGGCGAGGCGGGGCTGGGTGAGCGAGGTCTGAAGCGAGAGATGCTCGGCAAAGGTCTGCAAACAGGCATCGGTCACGATACGGGTCACCTCAAAAATGACCTCCCGGAGAACCTCTCCGGGTAACTCTCCCTCAAGCCCGCGCATCTGCCTGGCCAGATTACTGGCCGACCCCTGGTCGATCATGAAAAGAATTTCGCCGTCAATGGGCCCGATAAATTCCTGGGTGGTGATCAGGTAGTCTTGATTTGCTTGCACGGTGCGGCCAATGAAGTGCATCAGTCGCGTCTGGTTCATAACCTCGATGAAGGGCACGCCCAGATCGGCAAAGGAGCTTAGTATATCGGCAATGGCCGAGGCCGCGGCGCCAAAGGAGATATTGATCAGCTCCCGCAGGGCGTCGAGTTGTTCACTGCTCAGCGCTTCATCCCTTTCCAGCGGCTGATTTTCCTTCTCTATGCCTGCGCCTGGTTGGCCCAGCAGATAGCCTTGCGAGTAAGACACTCCCATTTTTTGCAGGAGAGCGAGTATGGCCGGCGATTCGACATACTCGCCTACCGTCTCCATGCCCAGCTTTTTGGCAAAGTCCACCACGCTTTCCACCACCAGCCGGGAGTTCAGATTGGCCTCGAGATTTTTGATAAGAGAGCCGTCAATCTTGATGTAGTCGATATCCAGCCTGAGCAGGTAATCGAAGTTGGAATAGCCGGTGCCGAAATCATCAATGGCAATCCTGGCGCCGAGCAGTTTGACCTGCTGGATAAAAATGCTCACCTCGGAGAAATTCTCAATGCCCTCCGACTCAATGATTTCAAAGACGATGCGACGGCTGGCCCGGGGATGCTCGGCCAGTTTTCTGGTAATCAGGGCCGTGGTCGTCTTGTCCAGGATGTCCTCCACCGAGAGGTTGATGGAAAAATCATAGGTATTTTCCTCGCAGACCGCAAAGGCGGTCTCCACCATGATCCTGGTGATGTGGTGATAGAGTTTGGCCTTTTTGGCGACCTCAAGGAAAAAGAAGGGTGCAATTACCTTGCCGGTTGGGTCGATGAGCCGAACCAGCAGTTCATATTTGCTGATCCGCATATCGCTGTTGCGCACGATGGGTTGAAAATAGGCGACCACACGACCATCACGGAGGGCCTCCTGCAGGATCTTGAGCCAGCGGAGGTTGTCCTCAAACTGCTTCTGGTTGTCCATGGAGTGGTCAAAGACAAGGCAGGCGGAGTGGTGCTCCATGGCTGCCTGCAGGGCCAGATCGGCCTGCCGCAGGAGATTGTCTTTCTGCTGTGAAATGCCCGCCGTGAAGGAGACCGGGAACTCGTTGTTATTGAAAACGAATGGTTCCTGGGCAATGTAGAGCAGAAATGCCTCGGTTGCCTTGACCACTTCCTCGATCGCTTGCCCGCTTTTGGCCAGAACCCCGAACTCCGCCGCGGAAAGCTTGTAAACCCCGAAGGCATCGCCATGGAAAAAGGCGGCAAGATGCTGAGCCGCCGCCTTCAACAGCCAGTCGCCGGTCTCAAAGCCGTAAAACTTATGAACCTCCTGGAGGATGTCAAGATTGAGGATGGTGAGAATCGGCCTTTCCAGCCGCGCCACCTCCTGGAGCATGAATGCCCGGTTGTGCATGCCGGTGCGCGCGTCGTAACTCAATCGTTTGTGCTCTTCTGCGAGGTGAGCGAAGTGCTGGATTTTATGCAACGCCTCCCGCAGGGCGGTTTGATCCTGGATAAAGAGGATCACCAGTTGCTGCTCCCGGTCGAGAGGGTAGATGGTGACATTCTGCTGCATGTATTCAAAGGTTGAACCGGAAAGCCGCCGGAAGGGAACTTTGATGAACCAGCCGCTCTCCATGTTGAAATAAAAAGTCGGGGCGGAAACAGCCAGGGCAGCCACAATTTTACGGGACAGGGTCTTGCGGTCGACTTCCGGGAACTGCTCATCAAGGTGGGTGCCGACCACGACCTCGCTCGGCTTTTTGGTATAGATGGCCAGCCACTTGTTCCAGAAATGCACTACCCCATGGACGTCGAGCACCATGATGCCCTGCTCGATACTGTCCAGCAGATGAAACCGTGGGGTGTCAAGCATCGTGGCTTTCCCGGGGGCTAACTTGGCAGGCAGGCCGGACAAGGTCCGTGCCGCTTCCCTGTGACAGGGGAGTATGCGCGTGACCGGTTCACGACGTGGCGGCTTCCAGATACTGGAAAAGGGTTTCCATCTTTTGGGCGTCGGGGGGTTTATTGATATGGGTGAAGGCGCCCAACTGCTTGACCCGTTCGACCGCGCTTTGCTGAATATCCGCTGAAACCACGACTACCCGGGCGGTTGGGTCAAAGGCCTTGAGTGCGGCGAGTACCTCGTAGCCCGTCATGCCCGGCATGGTCAGGTCGAGCAGCACCAAATCAGGGCGCCACTCCTTGTAAGTGGCAATCGCCTGCTCGCCATTGTCCGCCTCCCGGAAATCGGCCGTCTCCTTGATCCGATCTGGCAAAGCCTTGCGCACCAGCATGCGGGAGACGCGGGAATCATCAACAATGAGAATTTTCATAGAATGGTTTTCACCCTCAACCGGCCCTTTTTGCCAAATGATAATCCGTCTCCACAAGACTCATAAAAGATACCACATTTAGCGGGAAGGAAAAACATTCTTTTCGATGCGTTGACGGGTAGGCCGGTGGCACCCAAAAAAAAGAGGCGGCCCCGAAGGGACCGCCTCAGCTTTACTGCAAGGTATCGTTGACGAGCAGGTCTACTTACTTGACCTCTTCGTAGTCGGCATCGACCACGTCGTCATCCTTTTTGCCACCCTCACCCCCGCTACCCTCGGGGCCGCTAGCAGCGCCGCCGCCGGGCTGGTCCTTGTTGGCCTGGGAATACATCATCTCGGCCAGCTTGTGGGAAGCCTGGGTGAGTTCCTCGGTGGCCTTCTTGATGGCCGCCGCATCGTCGCCTTCCAGGGCCTTTTTCACCTTGGCAATCTCGGACTCGACCTTGCCCTTGGTCTCGGCGTCCACCTTGTCGCCCAGATCCTTCATGCTCTTTTCGGTCATGTAGATCATGGAGTCGGCCTGGTTTTTGACCTCCACCAACTCCTTGCGCTTACGATCCTCTTCCTTGTGGGCGTCGCCGTCCTTCTTCATCCGTTCGATCTCCTCCTCGGACAGGCCGGAGGAGGCGGTGATGCGGATGGACTGCTGTTTGCCCGTGCCCAGATCCTTGGCCGACACGTGCAGGATGCCGTTGGCGTCGAGGTCAAAGGTCACCTCGATCTGAGGCACCCCGCGCGGCGCCGGCGGGATGTCGGAGAGTTCGAAGCGGCCGATGGACTTGTTGTTGGCCGCCATCTCCCGCTCGCCCTGCAGCACGTGGATGGAGACCGCCGGCTGGTTTTCCGCCGCCGTGGAAAAGACCTGGCTCTTCTTGGTGGGGATGGTGGTGTTCTTCTCGATAAGCTTGGTGGTCACCCCGCCCAGGGTCTCGATGCCCAGGGAAAGCGGGGTGACGTCCAGCAGCAGCACGTCCTTCACGTCGCCCATGAGCACGCCGCCCTGGATGGCGGCGCCGATGGCCACCACCTCGTCCGGGTTGACGCCCTTGTGGGGTTCCATGCCGAAGATCTCCTTGACCTTGGCCTGCACCATGGGCATGCGGGTCATGCCGCCCACCAGGATAACCTCGTCGATGTCGGTAAAGGCCAGGCCGGCATCCTTCATGGCGATGCGGCAGGGCTCCACGGTGCGCTCAACCAAATCGGCCACCAAGGACTCGAGCTTGGAGCGGGAGAATTTGATGTTGAGGTGCTTGGGGCCAGAGGCGTCGGCCGTGATAAAGGGCAGATTGATGTCCGTCTCCATGGTGGTGGAGAGTTCCATCTTGGCTTTTTCCGCCTCCTCCTTAAGCCGCTGCAGGGCCATCTTGTCATTGCGCAGGTCGATGCCCTGGTCGCGCTTGAACTCGTCGGCCAGCCAGTTGACGATGCGCATATCGAAGTCTTCACCGCCGAGGAAGGTGTCGCCGTTGGTGGACTTCACCTCAAAGACGCCGTCGCCCAGTTCGAGGACAGAGACGTCAAAGGTGCCGCCTCCCAGGTCGAAGACCGCGATCTTCTCTTCCTTCTTCTTGTCCAGGCCATAGGCCAAGGCCGCGGCGGTGGGCTCGTTGATGATGCGCTGCACGTTCAAGCCGGCGATGCGGCCGGCGTCCTTGGTGGCCTGGCGCTGGGCATCGTTGAAGTAGGCGGGTACCGTGATCACCGCCTCGGTCACCGGCTCGCCAAGATAGTGTTCGGCGGTAGCCTTCATTTTGGTGAGCACCATGGCCGAGATCTCGGCCGGCGTATAAACTTTGCCCTCCACCTCAATGGCGGCGTGGCCATCCTTGCCTGCCACGATCTTGAAGGGGCTCAACTCAATGGACTTTTTGACCTCGGCGTCGGTGAAGTTCCGGCCGATCAACCGCTTCATGGCGAACAAGGTGCGGGTCGGGTTGGTTACCGCCTGCCGCTTGGCCACCTGGCCTACCAGGCGTTCGCCACTGTCGGAGAAGGCCACCACCGATGGGGTCGTGCGGTTGCCCTCGACGTTGGCGATAACCTTGGGATCACCACCTTCCATGATGGCGACGCATGAGTTGGTGGTTCCCAGATCGATTCCTATGATTTTTGCCATGATGTTCTCGCTCCTTTATGGTAACTGATCCTGTTAAAACCGGAGGTGTCCGCTCGTTGTTTAGCCTTGTCCGTTGCAGTTCTCTGCCTGCTTGGCCACCACTACCTTGGCCGCTCGCAGCAGCCGGTCCTTGAAGAGGTAGCCTTTTACGTATTCCTGGGTTACATGGTTGACGGGTACCGTGTCGCTTATACAAGTGGCCAGGGCCTCGTGAACATTGGGGTCAAAGGGTTGACCTACCCCGGCCATGGCCTTGAGGCCGAATTTTTCCAGGGTGGCGATCAGCCCTTTCCTGGTCATCTCCACGCCCTCCAGCAGCGAGGCGATGTCCTGGGTGGTTCTGCCCTGCTCAATGGCCCGTTCGAGGTTGTCGAGGGTGGGCAGCAGTTCCCTGACAATGCACTCTTCGGCAAACAGCAAGGAAGTGCAGCGCTCGCGTTCAAGCCGTTTTTTAAAGTTGTCGCATTCCGCGGCGTAGCGGAGCATCTGATCCTTGGCCTGGGCCGCCTCCTGACGGGCCGCCTCCAGTTGCGTCGCCAAGTCCGCCACGGGGGCGCCATCATCGGTGGCAAAACCTTCCTGCTCCAACTGGGCTTCGAACCCGTAGCTTTCGTCTTCAGGGCCAGGCGCGGCCCCTTTTTTTCCGGTCATGCTCTCCCTCGTATATCTAAGCCTGGCTTGGCCATGCAGGCACAGCAGTTTGCCGGGCATTATCTATTCTGGTCAGGCTGCCAGGACAGTGGCGGATTTCGCCCAGTCATTAACCCGTTGAAATTATGGATGGCGATGACGCACCTTGCGGGTTTTTATCACTCCATCAAATTTGTTCCAACGATAAGTATCGGCTTTTTCTTTGTCAAGGCGGCCATCTCCATTTGACCGCCAGATTTCTTTCTGGTAAACTTGCCTAACAGGAAGAGCGCAGCTTGTCGGAAACGGTCGAGCTTTTTGCAAAAGATGATGGCGGCCAATGGAATCCTATAGATCCCACCTTATGAGTATCGGCGCGTGATACGTATTCTTTTTGTCATCCTGCTGCTTGTTCTGGCGCGTCCTGTTTCCGGTCTGGCCGTGGAACCAGTGGATTTCTATTTTTATTTTCCAGACTCGTCCCAGGTTAACCTCTCCCAGCTTAAACGTGAGATGGACAGATTTTTGGCAAAGGCTGGTTTTTCCGTTCGGTTCCAACCCTTTGCCCATAAAATTGATTTTGACAACAAGTTGAAAAGCGGCCGCCCTGCTTTGGTCTTATTGCCCGAATGGTATTATCAATGCAATGGCAGGGAGCTGGGTTTAGTTCCGTTATTAACCCCGCTTCGCCACGGCCGGTCGGATTACACCAAGCTCCTGATGGTGCGTAAGTCTTCGCCGTGGAAACTGACCGACTTTTCCGGGCGCACCGTGGCCATGACCACTATGGGAACAGACAACGGAGAGAAGGTTAACCGGGCGTTGTTCGATGGCAGAAAGCTTGATCTCCTGAAAAATCATATCGTTAATATCTCCAAGGATGCCGACGCATTTTTCGCCGTGGCCCTTGGTCATGTGGATGCCGCCGTAGTGTGCGGTGATACCCTGTCGACGGTTGGCAAACTTGACAAAAAGCTTGTGGAGATGCTGGAACCACTGATTGAATCGAATCCCATACCCATGCCTCTGCTTTGCATAATGTCTGGCAGGCTTGATCCGGCGGGCATTGAGCAGATTAAAAAAATATTCATGGCGCATAATGGGGGATCCGACTCTCCCGCAATTATGGAGATGCTGCATATCGATGGCTGGCAAACTTTCTCTAATTAAAATATTGATCGCCCTGACGCTGATCCTGCTTTGTTCGACCGCGGTATCGGCCCAGCAGTCAAGACAGCAGGTGGCTATCTTGCTTAGCGATTCCGAGCAGGCCTACCTGAAACCGGTCAGTGCCTTCAGCAATGAGATCGGCATGGAGGTGCAGGTCTATAATTTGCAAGGCGATCTTCGCCGGGATCCGCGGCTGATGGATAAACTGCTGGCCAGCCGCCCGAGCCTGATTTTTGCTCTCGGCGCCAAAGCGGCCTATGCCGCCAAACTGTGGACCCATCAGCACCAGGAAATTCCGGTTATCTTCGCCATGGTCTTGAACTGGCAGAAGTATAACTTCCTCAAGGGGCAGGATAATATGTCCGGCATTGCCTCGGAAGTAGCCCCGGGCATCCAGTTCCTAAACTTGAGCATGTTTGTCCCTACAGCACGTCGCATTGGGATAATTTACAGTCCGGAACACTCGCGGGAGATTGTGGTTCTGGCCAGGGAGGCGGCCGCCCTGCTCAAACTGGAGCTGCGGGAACACCCGATCAGCTCCCCGGCAGAGTTCAAGGCTGCCTATCGCCAGCTTGCCAGCCAAGTTGACGGTTTCTGGCTCCTTAACGATCCGTTTACCTATACGGTGGAGAACATGGACTGGATGCAGGCTCGGTGTATCAAGGACCGCCTGGTCTGCATCGGCCAAGGCTCCAATTTGGCGGAGATCGGCATGATGCTGTCGGTCTTGCCCGATATTGACAATATCGGCACCCAGGCAGCCTCCATGGCCCGAAATATCCTGCGGGGCCAGTTACCTAAGGATGTTGGGGTAATGGAGTCACTCGGTACGCGCATTCTGCTTAACCAGCGCACCGCGGCACGTATCGGCATCTCTCTCAGCGCCCAGGCTCTGGGCATGGCCACCGAAGTAATGGAGTAATCGTCAGGTTACGTAATTCGCGCCCTGGCGACTATTGTTGCAGCCGTCATCAACCCTGCTGATCCACCGTCTTGATCCTGGAATGAATGGGCGGCACCGCCTCCTCGTCGATCAAGACATCGATCACTGTTGGCCTCCCCACCCGCAGAACGTCGGCCATGAAATCCGGGGTAATCTCGCCCGGACGTTCCACTCTAATGCCCCTGGCTCCCAATCCTTCGGCTACCTGGGCGAAATTGACCCGTTTGAAATGCGGGGTCAGCCCGTCCGGGATGGGGGTGCTGAAAAGACGACGGCCATGGTAGACCATACCCAGCATGGCATTGTTGAAAACAACCCAGACCACGGGGATATCATAATTGACCGCGGTCGCCACTTCAAATCCATTCATTTGAAAACTGCCGTCGCCCACCATGGTCACCACCGGCCTATCCGGCCTGGCCAGTTTCGCGCCAACCGGCGCGGCAACCGCATAGCCCATGGAACCGAAGCCCATGCTCATGTAAAAACAGTAGGGTATCCTAAAGTGCATATAGCGGGTGGCCCAGGCCATGATGCAGCCCATGTCGGCAAAAAAGATCGTATCCTCCGGGCAGCTTTTTTGCAGGTCTTCCACCAGTAATCTGGGATGGTATAACCCGTTGCTGGACACCGGACGCTCATCCTCCTTTGCCGCCTTGCTCTTTAATTTCGCCACGTTGACAGACAGATGCGAGTGAGCTCGCATTCCCTGGATTGAACGCTCTTCCACCACCGCCTTGCTCAACTCCTTGATGGTCATGCGGGCATCACCCTCAAGGCCGATGGTCGCGCAATAGTTCTTGCCGATACTGGAAGGGTTGATATCAATATGAATTAGACTGTCAAGCGGTTGCAGTTTCCGATCCCAACCGCTTGTCATCATCTCGTTAAATGAAGTACCCACGGCCAGCATAACATCTACTTCTTCCTCAATGATATACTGTTTGGCCACGGGATTACCGGCAAAGCCAAGCACTCCGAGGGAAAGCGGATGATTTTCAGGAAAAATCCCCTTTCCCTTGGGCGAGGTGGCAACCGGCACCTGGAGAAGTTGGGCCAGTTCCCGTAATTCGTAAGCGGCCTGAGATAAACTGACCCCCCAGCCGGCAATAATAACCGGATGGCTGGCCGCCACCAGTTTTTTGGCCGCCTCCTTGATGCCCTGCTCGTCAAACATGCGGATATCGGTCTTCAGGTAACAGTCGCTTCGTCGTTCTACCTCTGTTTTCATCATATTAATGGGCAGATTCAGATGCACCGGCCCAGTGGGGCCCGAGAGGGCGGCACGGATCGCCTTCTGGAGCATGTACCCCGCCCGCTGAGCACTGATCAGCATGCCGGAATATTTTGTAAAGGTTCTGAATATGGAAACCATGTTCACCCCTTCAGCCCCTGATTCTTGCAGAGCGCCCTTGCCGAAAACCGAGGTGGATACCTGGCCGGTGAGAGCTAGAACGGGGATGGAATCGGCGTAGGCCGAAGCGAGCCCTGTAATCAGATTGGAGGCGCCGGGGCCGGAGGTGGCGCAACAGACGCCCAGCGCACCCGAGACCCTGGCGTAGCCGTCCGCCATGAAGGCGGCCCCTTCCTCATGCTTGGTGACGATGGAAACAATGTCAGGCGCATTGAAGATCGCGGTGTTCAGATCCTCAATGGCACCTCCGGGAATGCCGAAGATATATTTGATACCCATTTGCTTCAGGACATGGACTATTAATTCCGCTGTGTTCATATGGATATACTCCTTCAATGCGTGGGACATTGTTTCACGTTATTGCACAGGTACATAAAAAACTAGGGAGATGCAATTACCGCAACCCCCCGGATTGTCAGCATGGCGATAACCGGGGCACGGATCGGACGCAATGCCTAATCTGTGCATTTGCCGAAACAACGGCGCTAGATGAAAAAATATTTCAAGGGAAAGGGACCTGCCGGGGCCTTGGCCCCTGATAATCGATATCATCGCATCGCAAAGGGAAAAACGATTCAGGAGGATTATCCATTGACTCCACATAACATGCATGAACGCCGGAATTTACAACCATGCTGCACATGCGATAAATTTCCTGAGGATTGAATTTTTGATCTGATAGGAAACCGGCTACATAGCCGCCAATATTCATTGATTCATTGAAATATTCTAACAAATATTCTTCAATTTCAAAAGCCAGTGTCAAATGCTCTCCCGGAGTATAGCCTAGTTGCTTACTGACCTGTTTCATTGCAGGAATTCGTTCGTCACCAGTGGCTACAGGACGTGCATATCCTACGATATTCGGCGGCATCCCTGGACGACGCTGTTGTAATTTTACGATCTCAGATACTGTCATTCCATTATTTTTTTTTAGCAAAGCATCGGCAATGAATTGTGAGGCGGCGAGAAGAGGCGCCGCCCCATACATTGGAGAGTCAGCAGCTAAAACTCCGCTACAAACGGCTGCTACAGGTGAGGTTCGCATTGTTCCTCCCAGGCTGCCTATTTGATTACACCAGATACGCGCATCAGGCCAACTCAAACAAACGAATATATTCTCCAACCAGTCCGCCACGTTGCGTTCCACCAAACGGCCTGTTACGTTAAGGATAAGCACCTGAAAAAAAGATGCCTTGCCTACCAATTCATCTAATAGGGAATAGCCGTGGCTATAAACGGCTTCCCCCACCACCCAACCGCCTTTGCGAGAGCATATAACACCATGGCGTTCCTGCCAAAACGCCAAATCAGCAGGTTCTTTTTTTTGCTTCCTGGGCAATGACATAATGTTCCTCATCCAAAAAAGGCATAGCAGTTATTGATGTGTAAGGGCTGGCAAGTTCAAGGCCATGGGCAAGAAGACCTGGTGCGCAAAACAACTGAAAAAGTCCAGCCCCGGCCTGAGGAAGGAAGCCCAAATCGCAAAACACACTGGCGGCAACGCCGGTGGCTAACCAACCCATTCCTTCCTTGATGAGGGAATGAGCAAAATCGCGCCCCCACTGCAGCGCCTTACCTCTCCCTGACAGTTCATACAACAACGCCGCCATCTGTTGCGGAACAGGATCGATTTCGCCGAATCTGCTGCCGAAGCCGGGGGCGATATGACAATCTCCCTCAGAATTTTCTCTGCTAGCCAATAGTTTCTTTGCAACCACCGCCGCCTCAGCATGCTGATGCCGCCGGATAAAGCGGATTCCGGCCTCTACTTCCTCTCCGCCAAGATGAGCGCCACCAAGTACCGACAAAGCAATGGGCAAAATATGGACGGCATTAGTCTTACCAACGCCAGCATTCATAGCCGCTCTTGTCGCCGGGTGGCGAGGACCGGGATTGATAAGGCAGATCATCAGGGTCTCAAGCATTTGAGCCTGCGCGGGGGAGGGAAGCTCGCCACGGAAAAGTAGATAGAGAACATCAACAAAATTTCTTTTTTTCGCCAACTCCGCCAAATCATAACCGTGACAGCGGCATCTATCGGCAAGAAAAGGATTGTGGGCGGCCGGCACTTCCTCCCAAATTTTGGTTACGGTGCGGGAAGCAAATTTCATTGGCCGCCGCCGAACTTTTATATTTTCGTCTTGCATGGCGCTGTTTTCTTGGTTCAGAGATGCAAACGAATTTCACCCCAAATGGCCCTTCCCGGCATGGGGTAGTCATCGGGAATCAGGGCTCCCTCAGGGGCGCTCGGGTCATAGGGGCTCGGCTCCCGCGCATCCTCGTCAAAAAGGTTCCGTAACGATAGGGCGACGTCCCAGTGACCGGCAATATCTCTGCGGTGCAAGGTAAGGTTGACAAGGCTGTAATTGCCAATATCTTTCCGGGGGTCACCTGTTGCCCGGTGTCGTTCCGTTACCCAAAAATATTGGCCTTTGACGGACCATCCTGGGGTAAACTTCCAATCGGCATCAGCGTAAAGTTTCCATTCCGGCGTGTCAGGCATGATTTCATCTGTGTTTTGATTTACCGTGCGCTGGTTGGCAATGTTGCCGCGGACTTGCAGATTTTTCATTGCCTGCCAGCTCATGTCGAGTTCAAAACCATGTCCTTTATATTTGCCGTTGTTTTCAGCCACAGCCGGCAGGGGCCCTACATACTGTATAAGATCATTAACTTCCTGATAAAAAAAACTGGGTATGATGCGCAGCTTCGGAGTGGTCTGCCAATCAAACGCCAGCTCATAGGAGTCAATGGTTTCCGGACCCACATTAGGATTTCCTTTTATCACCGGATTGCTTTGAAAATATTGTTCTGAAAAAGAAGGAGCACGGAATGCCCGGCCATAGAGTAATTTGGTGGAGAGGTCGGAACGGGTTTCCCATATTAGAGCCAATCGAGGATTGACTGTAGATCCGAAATCGTCATACTCATCATAACGTGCTCCGGCTGTCAGTTCCCAATGTTGGGCAAGGGACCATTCGTCCTGGAGCGAGACATACTTGAGAAAACGGTGCTGATCTTCCATGAAAATATCAGGAGTGCCTCGCAAACTATACATCTGACCAAACCACTCGGAAGAGGGCACAGTAGTTAGGAGAAAATTTTTGTATTCGTTGGTTTCCGCCGCAAAATATTTGAGACCTGCGGCAAATCGCAGACTGTGATCCGTCAGGCCGCCGTAAATCCCGACAGCCTCCATGCCGCCATCATTTTCCACTCCAACGGGCTCGCCCTGGGCGTTAAGATATTCCGCCGGATAAAATTGAAAAAAACCGTCAAGTTTCTGGTAAAGATAATGGCCCCGCACGCTTACATCCCAGTTCTTGGTAAGCTCCTTGTCGTGATACATAACATCAAACAACATTTGCTCTCCATCAGACAGACTATCATAATTCAGAACCTGAACAGCACCGGGACCCATGCCGTTCTCATGCCAATGTCCGTAAAATTTTGCAATCCAGCGATCTTCCTTGTTCAGACCCAGATGAACATCCACTTGTTCTGCCTGGGTATCAAGCTCACCGGGAGCCAGGGACGGAGGTCCGCTGCCCAGCGCGTCATGATTGATTATCCGACCATCATCGCCTTGGGTCTTTTGCGTTTCAACTCCGGCTACCAGATCCCATCCGCCATAGGTGCCTCCATGTTGGAGCCAGGTGTCGCTGGTATCAAAAGAACCATAGCGAAGGCCGGCTTTCGTTCCGTCCACTTCATGACCATCCTGGGTAATCACATTGACCGTGCCGCTGAAGGCATCGGCGCCGTGGACTGCCGAACCTGCCCCCCTGACAATTTCCACCCGGGATATCATGGACACCGGAATATTGGATGTCTTGATCCGTTCACCTTCAATGATTCGGGTCAGCGGAAGACCGTTGATCAACAAAAGAACCTGGGGATTGTTGCTGGTGCGCATGCCTCGAATAGACCAGATGGATGAGAAAATATTGAGCCCGGATGGCGAAACGTGAAGCCCGGGTACCGTTTCCAGCACCTCATCCAAGGTGGTGGCCCCCATGGCCTCAATATCCTCCTTGGTGATAAC
>DYDL01000288.1 GCA_020717925.1 Desulfocapsa sp. | reverse complement strand
GAGCTTCTCTTCGATAGAGGAGTTCGAAGCGGCCGTAGCCGGTGAGGCCGAAAAAATTCACGCAGCGATGAAGCTGGTGTTATCCTGAATAATTCATGAGACTGCAAAAGAGAGGCATCTCGAACCAAAAGTGAGCCTGCCATAGGCGAAGCCAACCTGAGATGCCGACCTGTCGTGCCTTCGCGTCATACGTTCACCCCTTATCGGGAATTTACTGATGCCGGAAAAGCGGCTTATCCCCGTAAGACTATGGCCTCAGATACCATGAGGCCATAGTCATCCCTTGACGTCATGACTTTTACGCCCTTCCTGTAGCTCTGTTTGATTGTTACCTTCCCCCTCTGGAATCGTTACAGCATTACGGAATTGCTGTTGATGGCCATGGGACTGATCGCAGGTGCTCAAGGACGGCGAAGCACTTGTTCAGTATCGGTTTGTACGGATATGAGGTCGGCAGATGCACCTTGATGCGTGTTTTCATCTCAATGACCTTCGCCCCGATTTTCAGGAGCTTCAATCGGATTGTCTCGAAGGTCGCCGTGGCAAGGGCGGTGCCCCGGAGCAGATTGGTCTGGAAGGCGTGGACCAGGACATAGGCCGCCGAATGCAGGAAGACCCTGAACTGGTTGGCAAGAAAGCGATGGCATGAGGTCCGGTCGCTCTTCATGAACGTTTTATGCGCCTTGATGTAGAGTTCATCGTTGCCACGTGCACTGTAAATCTGCTCGTACAGAGTCTTGGCCTTTGCCTCCTGCATGTCGGTGCTGATGAAGCGCACGTTCAGCCCCTTTTCGGTCATCTCGACCTTGGCGACCACTCTGCGGGTCTCCTTCCAGCTCCGTGCCTGATACTGAAAGGTATGGTAACGGCGGTATCCGGCTCCATGCTTCTTGACCTCCTCAATAATGTCCTTGACAGAGCGGAGCAGCACGTCATTACCGCCGAGGCCGGTCACGCTATAGCAGTTCTGCTCTCTGGCAAGGAAGCTGTAGACTTCCGGCACGCCGTAATGGCTGTCGCCTCGGTAGACGATGATCGTTTCCGGCCACCTGCTCCGGATATGGCGGACGATGCGCTTCACGTATGATACAATCTCCTTGCCGGTCGGGCGTCTGCCGGGGCGAAGGATCGAGGCGATCAGCTTGCCAGTCAACCCCTCGAAAACATGGAGAGGCTGGTAACAGGTCTCCTGGTGATAGCCGTTGAAAAGCGCCAGCTGCTGTTTGCCATGAACAACATCCTCGGTATCGTCAAAGTCCAGGACGATGACCCGCGGTGCCTCGGTGTAGGAGTCAAGGAAATGATCGAGAAACCCGACAGCCATGCGATAGAGCTCCGGACGGGTAACCATGTTTTCGAGTCTGCTGAAGGTCGGCTGGCTGGCAAGGTCATCGCCGCTTTCAGGAAGACGGTTGAGGGCCATCTTGAGAGCGGGATCCTTCCTCATGGAATTGCTGTCGTTGCCGTCCTCATAGCCGCAGGCGATCTGGTAGACCCGCTGGGCGATCAGGTCAGGGATCGAATGCATGACAGACGATGTCCGACGGGAATCGGCAATGCAATCGGCAAGCTTCGGAACGATCCTGGTCATGGACTCGACTTCCTTCAACAGCAGGATACCGGCATCGCTGGTGGTGTTGCCACCCTGGAAATCAAGAACCACTTTTTTGCCCTTGACAGGCGCAACGGATACTTCGAAACAATCAGGAAATAGCGCTTGTTGGTTGGGCTGGTCAGTGTGTATATTGGAATAAGGGAGTTGCATAGCCGTCCAGTGGTTATTTGTTGTCTAAGCACCAATAAAATAACACTTTGTGGCGATTATGCATCCCTTTTTTATTGCCCTCGTGAATTATTCAGGTTAAAAGGATGTTTATCGATGCGAGATGTTACGTTTTCATTTCAGTACCCCGTTTTTCGTAGTAAACTGGTAGTGAGGTTTCAGTACGTGATCACAGAAGAGAGCGATTGCAAAACGAAAACTGTGGAGGTCCCATGAAACAGGTGAAAGCGCTTCTTTTCCTTTTCATGCTGTTGTTGCCTGCAACCGTTTTTGCCGATCTGACTGGTAAGTGGATCTGCAACGATGGAGGCAAGTATTATATGCGTCAGCTCGGGAAAGAGGTTTTCTGGTATGGAGAGCACTCTGTAAACAATCCTGACTGGTCAAATGTGGCATCAGGATATGTTGACGGAAACCAGATCATTCTCCGCTGGGCGGATGTTCCAAAAGGCAGGATCATGCAGGAAGGGATTCTTATACTCAGGCTTGACAACCCCAACAGAGCTACAGCAACCTATAAGACAGGGGGATTCGGTGGCTCGATATGGACCCGTCCGTAATGGGATTTTGTGGGGGACCGTCAAGCGGTCCCCTTGAAGTTGCAGCTTCTTTACAACTCAGTATTGCTTTCCCTCGAATAGCAGAGGATCGACGCTGGTCCCGTAGAGGTAGGTGCCCCAGTGAAGGTGCGGAGCGGTTGAAATACCGGTATGGCCGACCGTGCCGATCACCTCTCCTTTTTGTACGGGAACGTTCTGCCGTACCTTGATGGTGTGCAGGTGCATGTAGATGGTGGTGAGCCCATGCCCATGGTCAATGACAATCGTATTGCCATGCACATGGAATCCTTCACCGACGGTTCCACAGAGGATCACCTTACCCGCTGCACTGCTTTTCACCGGCGTGCCTTCCGGAGCCGAGATGTCGATACCTTTATGGTAGCTGGTAACCGGCTCTCCGTTGTATGATCGTTTCAGGCCGAACAAACTGCTGGTTCTGCCGGACGAGGGCCGG
>DYDL01000069.1 GCA_020717925.1 Desulfocapsa sp. | reverse complement strand
GTGAGCAGGTTGGGCTGGGCGCCGCTTTTGAGCAACCGGTACTTGATATACTGTTCAGTCTCGGCGCGGGAAAGCGCCTCGAGGGTAACGGCGAAGGTGATGCGGCTGAGCAGCGAGGCGTAGGTCGGCGCCTTGAGCCGCCTGAGCAGCGAATCCTCGGCCACCAGGAGCACGGTGACCAGCTTCTCCTGCTCGGTCTCGAAGTTGGACAGGGTGCGTAGCACATGCAAAACGTCGGCCTTAAGAAAATGGGCCTCGTCCAGAAAGATCACCAGCCGCCAGCCGCCAGCATGCAGGGTCATGGCCTTTTCCTGCAGCATGGTCAAGCGCTGGGCCGCAAACGGCGGAATCTCCTCCACCCCCAACTCCTTAAGGATCGCGCCCAGCATGGTACCCCTGGTCATGCCCGGGTAGGCGAAGACAAAGACCGGCGCAAAACGGCTGCGGTCCATGGCGCGGAGCACCACCTGGGTGGCGATGGTCTTGCCGGTGCCCGAGGGCCCGGTGAGCAGGATGATGGCGTGGCCGTCCTCCAGGCCGATGCGCAGGCGGATCAGGGCCTCCTCGTGCTGCCTGGTCCGGAAGAACAGCGAGGTGTCCAGGGTGTCCTTGAACGGGTTCTGCCGCAAGCCGAAACGCGTAATCCAGGTATTCGATGTCATATACTCGTAGCCTCCTTGCTTTATAATTTGCCCTGCAACCGCTCCAAAAACCTGCCAAATGAGGAGGAGAGACGGATCTCGGGCTGTTCACGTTTAAGAATGGCCTTGGCCACGTTGCGGGTGTTGATGCTCACCCGCGCCTGGGGCCGGAATATGGTGTACGGCGTGCGCCGCGCCGTGGCGCCGCCCACGGTGGCGTCTTTCATGATATAGCCGAGATTCTCGACCTCCTGTCCCAGGAAGCGTTGCGCGCAGTCGGCGAAACGCTGGGCCACGTCGGCCGCCTCGGTCAGGCTGTGGACCATATTGACCACCGAGTAGACCGGCCGGCCACCGAAATCGCGTTCCTGGTGGAGCGCCTTCAGCAGCCCGTAGGAATCGGCCAGGGAGGTGATGTCCGGCGTGAGCACGAAGAGGACGTCATCGGCCGCCACCAGAAAATCGCGCACCCCGACGCCCATGCCGGCGCCGGTGTCCACCAGGATGATCTCGGCCGCCAGCTCCACCTCCTCCAAGGCACGGACCAGCTTCAGGCGCTCTGGCCGGCTGGCGTCGGCCAGGGCAACGAGGCCGCTGCCGCCCGGGATGAGGCCGATGCCCGCCGGCCCCTCGACGATAATATCGGCCATGGCCACCTGATCATTGAGCACAGCCATGAGACTCAAGGTCGGATTGACGCCGGCCAGCAGATGGACGTTGGCCATGCCCATGTCGGCGTCCAGCACCAGACAAAGCTTGCCGAGTTGCTGCAGTTCTATGGCCAGGTTGAGGGCGAGGTTGGTCTTGCCGACCCCGCCCTTGCCCGAGGTAACGGCGATGACCCTGGCGAAACTGCCAGCGGCCGCTATCTTGCTCTGGGGAACGCTGGTCGCCATCCGCCGGGCATGGAGTTGCCGGAAGACTTCCACCGCGGCCACGGGAAAGGAGAGCACGTCGCCGCGCAGGATCTTGTCGGGCAGTTCAGCGCCATACTCTGACTCGTAGAAGCGCAGCACGCTCTCCTCCAGGCCCGTCTCCCGCGAAATCTCCTGGATAGACAGCAATGTCAGGCTGTCCCTGGCCATAACCATGCCGCTCATCTCCCTGCTCAATGCTCGCATTGACGCGCCGCCAGGGCATTGTTGATGGTTTCCAGCACCTTCTCGAACTTGAAGGGTTTCTTCAGGCAGGCAAAGGCTCCCTTCTTTACCGTGTCCTTGATCTCCTGCTTGGAGGCCAGCCCGGTGACGATGATTACCTGAATATCGGGGAACTCATCCTTGATGAAACGCAGTACCTCCAGACCATCTTTGCGCGGCATGCGGATGTCGAGCAGCACGACATCATACTGCTGGAAGCGCAACTTACCGATGCCCTCCACGCCGTCATAGGCGCCATCCACCTCGAAACCGGCGCCCCGCAGACCGTCCTGCAGCATGTCGTTCAGGATGCGCTCGTCGTCGATGACCAGAATACGACAACGCTCCTTGCCCTGACGGCCATGCGCCTCCACCTCCTGCTGCTTGAGATCCTCCTTCATGGCCCGCAGGCGGCTGCCCTTGTCCACCGGCAGCACGACATGAAAGACCGTACCCTTGCCGAGTTCGCTGCTCACCCGCATGGCGCCGCCGTTGTGCTCGACAATGGAATGGCAGACCGCCAGGCCGAGCCCGGTACCCTCGCCCTCCTTCTTGGTGGTGAAAAAGGGGTCAAAGATCTTGGGCAGGTTCCTGGGATCGATGCCCTGGCCGGTGTCGGCCACCCGCACCTCGAGAAAGTCGTTGCGCCGCTCCGCCTCCAGAGTGATGGTGCCGCCGTCCGGCATGGCATGGGTGGCGTTGATCAGCAGGTTCATAAAGACCTGCTCCATCTGCATAGGATCGACCATGACCTGCGGCAGGTCAACGGCGATACGGTTGTCCAGATGGATTTTGGCCATGGGCACCCGATCGCCGATGACCTTGACTACATTGTCGACGATCTCCGCCACGCTCGCCTGACAAAACTTAGGCTCCGCTGGCCGCGCGAAGCCCATAAGTTCCTGGATAATCTTGGAGATGCGCTCCTCCTGGTCGGCGATGACCTGCAGCCGGCCGGTGAGGTCACCGACGTTCTCCATCTTCTGCAGGGTGCGGGTCAAAATCTGGGTGTTGAGGGAGATAATGGTGAGCGGATTGTTGATCTCGTGGGCCGCGCCGGCGGCCAGGCGGCCCACAGTGGCCAGTCGGTGGGAATGAAAGAGCTGCCGTTGATTCTCCTCCATCTTACGCGAGGTCTCGGCCATCTCGGCGGCCTGGCCACTGAGATCCTGGACCAGCAAAATGCGCTCGATGGCGTTGCCGGCCGCCAGGACAAGGGATTCAAAATTCCTGGACAGCACCGCTGAATGGAGGTCAACAGCGTCCTGAAAATCCAGAACCAACTCACCGAGGATGGGAGCCTTGCCTTGCCGGATCCGGGGATCTGCCACGAAGAAGGCGGCCAGAAACTTGGCCCCGGAAACCATGGTTAGAACCCCGGCCTCCAGCGCACCCCCTTTGCCCAGCCCGACGGCGGTACGCTCCAAGCACTGCATGGCCTCGGCCTCGATATCCGAGACCTCGGCCTGCCGGGCGAAGCGCCTAAGATCCGCCAGGTGGATTGGCACCCTGATTTCATGGCACCCATCGTCCTCGGCGAGTTGCCCGACAAAGGCCTGGCCCGCCTCATGGCGGATTATGCACAGGCAGCGATTGACATTGAAGGCGCGGCGGGCGGCGGTGATAACGATGCGGGCTGCTTCGGCAAGTGGCAAGCCGGCGTGGAGTTGCCGGGACATTTCACAGGTAGCGGCCAGGGCGCGGTTGGTCTCCACCAGTTCAACCATGCTCGCCTCGGCCTTCATGCTCATGCTGCCCAAGGTAATGTTGGCCGCGCCCACCAATTTTCGGTAGGTCTCCTCGTCCCAGATACCCAGGACACTGGCCACCTCCTGGACGCGACCATGCACCTGATCCATGATCGCTTCAATATCAGCGGCCGAAAACCGGTTTTGCAGAACCATGTTCTCCAGGGCAAAATGGAAGTGGTCCAGGGAGTGAGGGGTCGCGGCCAGGAAGTAGCTCGTGCCTACGTTGTGGGTGACGCAGAGCAGATCGGCAAAGCGGATGAGCGCCGGCAGGTGTTCTTCGCTGGGCAAGATAGCCTCAAGCACTGGCTGATGGTGGAGCCACAGAACGCGAACCAGCGTCTCGGGGAAGCCCCACTGCTCGGCAATGCGCTTGCCAATTTCAACGTGGTTGGTGCCGAGAATGGACCGCTCCAGATCCAGGGGCAGGCTCTGCTGGCTGCCGACACCTGCCTGCAGCTCCAGTTCCTGGCAGACCCGCTCAAATTTCTCAGGCTGCTGAAGAAAGGCGACGAACTTGCCCATGTCATGGAGAAGGCCGGCCACGTATGCCTCGTCCGGTGCGGCAAATCCCATTTTTTTTGCCAAGATCTCGGCCGTCACCGCCACACCGATGGCGTGCAGCCAGAAATTGACCACTCCTGCCCGCTGGCGCGCGAAGCGCCCAGCAAAAAAATCAAAGATGGAGACAGACAGGGCGATGGAGCGGACGGTGCTGAACCCCAGCAGGGCGATGGCCTGGTTGATGGAGGCCACCTTGCGCCCAGCCCCGACAAAGGCAGAGTTGGCGTAATGAAGAATACGACCGGTGATAACCTGATCGTTCTTGAGCAGATCGGCGATGGAGTTGAAATTGGCCGGCTCGCCCTCCATGAGGCGGATCGCCTCGATCGCGATCGCCGGCAAGGTAGGCAGGCGGTCGATGGCGATCACCTGATCCACGGCTGCATCTTGCATGGTCTCCCCCGTCCGTCCTTGCAAATGGCTGCTCAAGTCGGCCCCGATGTAGTACGACGCCAAACCGGCACACCGCGCCCCCCCAGACGTTTTGGCATGCCGGCGCCACTGATGCCGAGGCGGGTCATCCCCGCCGGCCATGGCAGCACCAACTATCACGCTAGATTTACAGAAATTTCCACGAATTACAAGGGAAAATACACTTTTGCCCCCTTTCCCTCTCAAGGCACGGCAAAATGGTCATAGCCCTGATAGGCAATCCGCCGACTTCGTCCTTGATGGAAAAGTACCACGCCGCTGCCGGCCGTGATGCGGCCGACCCGGGAGATGACAGATCCGCCCGCCCGCGCCACCAGTCGGACCAACTCCTCGGCCGCATCGGCCGGGGCCGTAAAAAGCAGCCCGTAATCCTCGCCGCCTGCCAGTGCCCAGTCCAGCGGATCACGCCCCAGCTCCTGGGCCGCCTGTTGCAACTCGTCCGCAAGCGGCAGGCAGGCACCATCCACCTCCGCGCCAACGCCGCTCTCCTGGCAGAGATGGGCCAGATCAGTGGCCAGGCCGTCGGAGAGATCCATCATGGCCCGCACCAGCCCGCTGGTGGCCAGCAGCCGTCCCAGCCGCACCTGGGCCGTGGGATCGAGATGGGCGCGGCCCAATGACGCCCAAGGATGACCGACCGGCAACGCCCGGCCGCCGCGGCAGAGTTCCAGACCGGCGGCCGCACCGCCAAGGCAACCGCTGACCCACACCTCGTCGCCTGGCCTGGCGCCGTGGCGATAGAGCACCTCGCCCTCCGCCACCTCACCCAGCACGGTGACGGAAAGCAGCAAACCGGCCGGGCTGCGCACCGTGTCGCCGCCCACCAGCACGACCCCGTATTCCTGCAGGGCGGCGGTAAAACCTGCCAAGAAATCATCCAGCCAGGTTTTTTCAAGGGTGGCGGGCAACCCCAGGGCCAGCAAAGCAAAACAGGGGACGCCGCCCATGGCGGCGATGTCGCTGACGTTTACCGACACCGCCTTCCGTCCCAGCAGATAGGCCGGATGCCAGCCCAGGTCGAAGTGTACCCCCTCCACCAGGGTGTCAGTGGTCACCAGTTCCAGCAGCCCGCCGCCCTTGACGAGCACCGCGCAGTCGTCGCCAATACCCTGCACCAACCCGGCAGCGCGGGCCCCGGGCAGGCGGGAACGGATGTCTTCAATTATGCGCCGTTCGCTTGGCAGTGATTTCACGATATGACTCATTTGACCCGCCGCAACCCTGGCTTCTTGGCGACGGTCGGCATCGCCTTCCTCGTCTCCCCTTCCTGGCCACTGAAATCCAGCGCCTTGACAAACCGTTTTTCACCACCCATGGTAAAAACCTCCTGACCGGTGAACTGCGGGGTCCGCAAAGTCCAGACCGCCGGCTGCGGCGGAAAGGAAAGGAGTTGCAGGGCCAGGTGCCACCATTCGTCCAGGCGGGAGACATCGCGTTCGATAGCGGTCACCAGGCCGTAGAGCATGGTAAGGGGATTATCCACCACGATGAGCACCACGTCGCCAACCGCGGTGGTTCCTTTCAACCGGAAGGTCTGGCCGAGCTCCCGCACCACTGATTCCAGATCACGCATCGCTTCGCTCCATGCCTCCCGCGCCCGCATTCAAAATAGATGTCACCCCGGGGAACCTTTTCCCCGGCCATGCCGTCAAAACATACCACAGGCCGGCAACCTCTTTCAACAGTGACCGGCCGACAAATGCGTCTTGACAAACCACGGGCAACCCCTATTCTATGAAGATTGAAAGCACACAAACCGCTTTGCCCCAAACCTAAAGGAGTACACCATGCATTGCAGTCTTAGGCACCGATGCGTGCCCAACATTCTCGCCACCCTTGCTCTCCTCTTGACCATGGCTGGCCCCCTTGCGCTCGCCCTGCCGGCCCTGGCCGTGACCAGCACACCCGGTTCTTTTGCCGACCTGGCCGAGCAACTGGGTCCGGCGGTGGTCAACATCTACACCACCCAGACGGTGAAGGCCGGCAGCCCTCTGGAGGAATTCTTCTCCGACCAGAACCAGAACATCCCCGAGCCCTTCCGCCGCTTCTTTGACATCCCGGGGCATCAGGGCCAGCGACCGCCGCGCGAGATGAAGCGGACCAGCCTGGGCTCCGGCGTCATAATAACGGCCGACGGTTACATCGTCACCAACAACCACATGGTGGAGAACGCCACCGAGATCAACATCCGCCTGACAAATCAGAAAGAGTATGTGGCCACCATCATTGGCCGCGACCCCAAGACCGACCTGGCCCTGTTGAAAATCACGTCAACCGAAACGCTCTCCCCTGTCGTCTTCGGTGACTCCGACAAGTTGCGGGTGGGCGACTGGGTGCTCGCCATCGGCAACCCCTTCGGCTTTGAACAGACCGTGACCGCCGGCATCGTCAGCGGCAAGGGGAGGCACCTGGGGGGCACGCCCTATGAGAACTTCATCCAGACCGATGCCTCCATCAATCCGGGCAACTCCGGCGGCCCCCTCTTCGACGCGAACGGCAAGATGGTCGGCATCAATACCGCCATCTACAGCCGCGGCGGCGGCAACATCGGCATCGGCTTCGCCATCCCGATGAACATGGCCAAAAACGTCATCGATCAACTCAAGACAAACGGCACGGTGGAGCGCGGCTGGCTCGGCGTCATGATCCAACAGGTGACCCAGGAACTGGCCGACCAGTTCAAGCTGGAACGGCCCATGGGCGGCCTGGTGGGCGAGGTAAGCCCGGGCAGCCCGGCGGACAAGGGTGGCATCAAACCGGGTGACATCATCGTCACCTTCCAGGGCAAGGAGATCACCCAGATGAACGCCCTGCCCTCCATGGTCGCCCAGACCCCGATCGGCACGAAGGCCGAGGTCGGACTCATCCGCCAGGGCAAGAATAAAACCGTTACCGTGGTGGTTGCCAAACTGGACGAGGAACAGTCCGCAACGGGAGGCGCCCCTGGCAGCACAACGGAGAAGGATCTTGGGCTCACGGTGCAGGAACTGACCCCGGAACTGGCCCAGTCCATGAACATCAAAAACACCGCGGGGTTAATCATCGTCAACGTGGAACCTGATTCCGCGGCCGCCGCGGCCGGCTTGCGCCAGGGTGACCTGCTGCTGGAGATAAACGAAGTAAAGATTGCCACGGTCAAGGAATTCCAGGCCATGCTCCAGAAAACAAAGAATGAGAAACAAAGGCTGTTCCTCATCAAGCGCGGCGATCATCCCTCGTATGTGGTGGTGAAACGGCAGAAATAAAGAACCTCACTCCAATAACCAAAAAAACCGGGCACGTCGTAAGGCTGCCCGGTTTTTTTGTCAGGGGGAACAGGAGGAGCGGCCGAAGAGGTGTTCTGCTGCATGCTAACCGCTCTGCTCATGAAACTGGCAGCCCGCGTCAGCCGAGGTCATTTTCTGGTTTGTCAGGCAACTGGGCGCCATGCCAGACGGCAACGATCCAGACGGTCTTCTCCTTGGTCCGGTAGAAGAAACGGTAAGGTTTGACAATCACTTCACGAAAAGGGAGATCCGGAAACTCCGGCAACAGCCTGCCGGACTCGGGAAACTTCTCAAGACGGGCAAGCGTTTTCTCTGCCTTTTGGCGAAAAATTACTGCCGCCGAAGGCTTGTCGCGATGAATATAGGCAAGAGCTTCAAAAAACTGGCGGCGAGCTGTGGGGGTAAAGAGAATTTTCAAATTTTTGCCGCCTCAAGCAAGCGGTCAGCCTCTTTCAGCACGTCATCAAGTTCATGCCCGATACCTGCTTCTATTTCTTTCTCTCCTCTGGCCAATAAGTGCAAGACATCCATTGCGTGTTGTGAATTCTCATAGACATCCATACTGACCAGGACTGCCGCCGCTCTCCCCCGCTGGGTGATAAAAACAGGTTCCCTGGAAGCTGCCACACCTTTGAGCACATCACTGGCATTTTGTCTAAGGTCGGAAATTGGTATAATTTTCGGAATGGATGGCATTGGTTGTACCTCCTATGATGATACTAACAGTACTACCAACACAAGAGTTCGTCAAGGATCTGATGCACAGGTCTGCTGCACTGGCGACACCCAAATGCGTTATCGATGAGGTGATGGCGGGCACAGTCAACAAGAGAAACATGACCGGAGGCTGCTATAGAGCCAAAACAGCAGCAGGCAGGGCCGGAACTCTGCTTCCTCCGAACTCTGACAGTCAACTACCACCGGCAAAGCCTGAAGGTGTTTGGCATAGTTAGTGCTTCTCATTTAAAAGGGACCAAATGGACGGCAGGAACCTAAGGGGGGAGGATGTCGCTTTCGTCCCTTGAGCCGCTTATGTCCCTGCTCTTTTCATGTGATCAGCCCGGCGCACCTCTGCCACCACCTGCTTGATTTTTGCGATGTCCTTGAGGCCGGGCGCGCTCTCCACCCCGGAATTGACATCCACGGCAAAGGGACGGACCTGGCGCACCGCCTCGGCCACATTGTGCGGCCCCAGGCCGCCGGCCAGGATCAGGGGGCCGGGCGGTTGCACCTTATCCAGGATCGACCAGTCAAAGGCCTGGCCAGTGCCGCCGGCCAGCTTGTCATGAAAGGTGTCAACCAGGAAGCCGGAGACCACATCTTGATAGGCGACAAAATCGGGTGCGCCGGGCAGGCTGAAGACCTTCACCACCCGGCATGGCATACTGGCACAGTAGGCCGGTGATTCGCCGCCGTGCAGTTGCACCACGGTTAGGCCGCAGTAGCGGACTATCTCCTCCACCCTCTGCGACTTCTCGTCAACAAAGACGCCCACCGTGGCGACAAAGGGCGGCAGTTCGGCAATGATCTCGCGCGCCTGGTCCGGCGCGATCCGCCTGGGGCTCTTGGCCGCGAAGATGAAGCCCAGGGCGTCCACCCCGGCCGCCACCGCACCCAGCGCGTCGGCCAGCCGGGTCATGCCGCAGACCTTGATGCGCGTTCGGCCAGGTCTGCTCGCGGTCATCCCGGTTGCTCCCCGCTCCGCAACCTGGCAAGGGCCAGGCCGGGATCGGCCTCGCGCATGAAGGCCTCGCCCACCAGGGCGGCGGCCACCTTGGCCTCGGCCAGTCGCAGGTAATCGGCATGGGTGTGAATGCCGGACTCGCTCACCAGCGGCACATCCGGCGGCATCAGCCGTTGCAGGCGGAAGGTGGTCTCCAGGTCCAGGGTGAAATCCTTGAGGTTGCGGTTGTTGACGCCGACGAGGCGGCTGCCCGCCGCCAATGCGGTCTCCAACTCCTGCTCGTCATGCACCTCGACCAGGGCGTCCAGCTCCAGTTCATCGGCCAGGTCGAGGTAATCACGGATCTGCACCTGATCAAGCACAGCGACAATGAGCAGGATGGCGTCGGCGCCATACACCTTAGCCTGCTGAATCTGCACCTCGTGGATGATGAAATCCTTGCGCAGTACCGGCAGATCCACCGCCTGCCGTACCAGAGGGATATAGTCCAAGGAGCCTTGGAAGAAATGCTCGTCGGTGAGCACGCTCACGGCCTGGGCGCCGCCGCGCTGATAACTTTTGGCAATAGCCACCGGATCGAAGTTGGGCCTAATGACACCCTTTGAGGGCGAGGCCTTCTTGGCCTCGGCAATAATCGCCACGCCTTCGTAGTCGCGCAGGGCCTGACGGAACGGGCGCGGCGGCGGAATATCGACCTCGGGCCGCGCAAAGCCTTCGCGCAGCAGCACGGCCACCTCGGCCTGTTTCTGTTCGATGATGGTGTCCAGGATCATGATGCTCCCGATTTCCCCTCACATTTATTTGACTGATCGAATTTGGTGGTTATCCGCCGCTAACCAAAACGTATAATCCGCCATCCGTCCACAAATTTTAACCCTCAGTGAGTCTTTGCTTGCTCTGGCGACGCAATCAAGTCAGCCCAGATATCCTCTCTCAAAAATGGATTGAAAATCCGGACACCTTGGACATTGAAACTCTGCTCGCCATTGTAGAGGACCGCGCCGGCACTTACCCTTTTGATTGCCAAATTCTGAAAGCTCTCCAGCCCCTTCAAAAAATCCTTGGAAAATGTCGCAGCGGATTTAATCTCGATCGGCGTGAACACCCCCTTCTCCCGGATGAGCAAGTCGATCTCGTTGCCGTGGGAGTCGCGGAAGAAATAGATCTCCGGCCTGACTCCCATATTAAGCGCGCCCTTCACGATGTCGGCGATGACAAGATTCTCGTAAAGGCTGCCGCGCAAGGGATCGCGGTAGGCCTGCTCCGGCGTGTGGATGCCCAACAAAAAGGCGGCCAGGCCCACATCGGTAAAAAATATCTTGGGAGACTTGACCACCCGTTTGCGGACATTTTCAAAAAACGGCGGCAGTTCGAACACGACATACGACGCTTTCAGCACCGAGAGCCAGCTCCTGATGGTCGTGGCCGATAGACCCACATCGTTGCCGAGCGCCGTGAGATTAACAACCTGCCCCACCCGACCCGCCAGCAGGGTGATGAATTTCTGGAATTGCGCCAAGTCCCGCAACTGGATCATGGCGCGCACATCGCGTTCGAGGTAGGTTTGCAGGTAGCTGTTGTAAAACCGGCGCGGATCGAGGTTCTCTTCGTGCAGCCGAGGGAAACAGCCACGGACGACCAAATCGAAAGGATCATGCCTAGGCGCATAATGCTGCAACTCATGCAGGGAGAAAGGCCACAGGGTCAGCATCGCGGTGCGGCCCGCCAACGACTGGCTGATCGCCTCATGCAGGTGCGGTTGGTGGCTGCCGGTCAGAATAAACCGCCCGCGCCTTTTGTCCTTATCGACCATGCCCTGGAGGTACGAGAGCAGCACCGGCAAACGTTGGATCTCATCCAGGATACCGCCAGCGTCCATCTGACCAAGGAAGCCGCGCGGATCGGCCTCGGCCGCTACCCGCACATCCGGATCTTCCAGGGAAAAGTATGGCCTGTCGGGAAAGGTCATGCGGGCCAGCGTGGTTTTACCCGACTGACGCGGCCCCAGGATGGTCACCACCGGATATTCCGCCGCGGCCCTAAGCAGTTCCGCCGAAATGTCGCGCGTAATCATGAAGGTAGGATACTCATTTTTTGTGCAAATCGAAAGTTAAAAGTCTGATTTGCACAACATTTTTCTTTGTTCACATTTTTGCAGGTCGGGTTAGCCCGCCAGCTTGTAACCTGACGATGCGGCATCCACCAAGAAAATGTCTGGGTACACGACCAAATTGCCTAACACCAACTACCCAACTGAGGCGCCAATTAACGGAAAGTTCTCGAAAGTTTCGTTCATGGTTGCCTCACTATGATGTCGAGAATCAGGAAAACCTGGGTGGTGGCTACCGCCCCCCCTTGCCAAACGCCACCAGGCTATCGACCTTGGCCAAGGCTGCGCCCGAGGCCACCGTCTCCCTGGCCAGTTCCACCCCGGTCAGCATATCGGCGGTCTTGCCGGCCGCCATGAGGGCGGCGCCGGCGTTCATCAGCACCATATCGAGGCAGGGGCCTGGTGTATTGCCGAGAATGGCGCGGAGTTGGACGGCCGCCTCCTGGGCGGTCTGGCCGCCTTGGATGTCGGCGAGGGTGGCGCGTGGCAGGCCGAAATCCTCTGGCCGCAGGGTGTAGGTACTGACCGCGCCATCGGCGTAGTCGGCCACCTTGGTTTCGCCGGTGACGGTGATCTCGTCGAGGTTGCCCTCGCCGCAGACCACCAGGGCTCGTTTGGCGCCTAAGCGTCCCAGGACCGTGGCCAGTGGTTCGATGAGGCTGGGAACAAAGACACCCATGACCTGGACGTTGGCGCCAGCCGGATTGGTGAGCGGCCCCAACAGGTTGAAGATGGTACGGATGCCGATCTCCCGGCGCGGGCCGATGGCATGCTTCATAGCGCCGTGCATGGCCTGGGCGAACATGAAACCGATGCCGATCTCGCGGATGCACTGGCCGATCTGGTCGGCGGTGAGCGTCAGGTCAACGCCCAGGGCCTCCAGGACATCGGCGCTGCCGCAGTGACTGGTGATGGAACGGTTACCGTGTTTGGCGACCTTGACCCCGGCGCCGGCCACGACAAAGGCGGCGGCGGTGGAGACGTTGAAGGTGCCAGAAGCATCGCCGCCGGTACCGCAGGTATCCACCAGAACCCCGTCGCCGATCCTCGCCTCCACCCGGGTGGCCTTATCCCGCATGACCCGGGCCGCGCCGGTGATCTCTTCGACGGTCTCTCCCTTCATGCGCAGGGCGGTGATAAAGGCGCCGATCTGGGCCGGTGTGGCCTCGCCGCCCATGATCTCCCGCATGGCGCCTACCATCCGCGCCTCATCGAGATCCAAACCCTGCACCACACTGGCGATAGACTCCCTGATCATCCGCCTCCTCCTGGGCCGGGCGCTCAGCGCCGCAGCAAAGTCTCGTAGCCGGGATCCATGAAATTCTTCAGCAGTTGTACCCCGTCGGGGGTCATGATCGACTCGGGATGAAACTGCACCCCCTCCACGGTCAGGGTCTTGTGGCGCAAACCCATGAGTTCGCCCTGGTCGCTGCGCGCCGTAATCTCCAGGCAGTCGGGCAAGCTCGCCATCTCCACCACCAGGGAGTGATAGCGCATGGCCTCGAAGGGCTCGGGCAGGCCGCTGAACACCCCCCGGCCGTCATGGCTGATCAGGCTGGTCTTGCCGTGCATGAGGCGGCCGGCCCGCACCACCTCTCCGCCAAAAGCCTCGCCAATGGCCTGATGACCGAGGCAGACGCCCAGCACCGGAATTTTGCCGGCAAAATAGCGGATGGCCTCAATGGAAATACCGGCCTGACTCGGCGTGCAGGGGCCGGGAGAGACGAGCAGCCGCTGGGGTTGCAGCGCGGCGATGGTTGGGACATCCACCTCATCGTTGCGAAAGACGGTGAGCGTAGCGCCCAGCCCGCCCAAGGTCTGCACGATGTTGTAGGTGAACGAGTCGTAGTTGTCGATGATGACGATCATGTCTGCGCTGCCTTGGAGGGGGTCACATGCCCCGTTCGGCCAGTTCCACGGCCCGCCGGAGGCCGCGGGCCTTGTTCAGGGTTTCCTCGAATTCCATGGCTGGCACCGAATCGGCGACAATGCCGGCGCCGGCTTGCACGTAGAGGTCATTGCCCAGCATGACAAAGGTACGGATGGTGATACAGAAGTCCATGTTGCCGGAAAAGCCGAAATAGCCTACCGCCCCGGCATAGGGGCCGCGCCGCGCCGGCTCAAGTTCCTCGATGATTTCCATGGCGCGAATCTTCGGGGCGCCGCTCACCGTACCGGCCGGAAAACAGGCCTTGAACACGTCGAACATGTCCTTGCCCGGCGCCAACCGGCCGTGCACCCCGGAGACAAGATGCATCACATGGCTGTAACGCTCGACCGTCAGCAGATCCCGCACCTCGACCGAACCATAACAGGCCACCCGGCCCACATCGTTGCGGCCGAGATCGACCAGCATGAGATGTTCGGCCCGCTCCTTGGGATCGGCCAGGAGATCCTGCTCCAGAGCCTGATCCGCCGCCGGGCTGACACCGCGTGGCCGGGTGCCGGCGATCGGACGCAGCTCAATGTTGTCGCCCTCCAGCCGCACAAGGATCTCTGGCGACGAACCGATCTGCACCAGATTGCCGAGCTTCAGGTAAAAAAGGTATGGACTCGGATTGATGTGGCGCAGGGCACGGTAAAGGGCCAGCGGTCGCAGTTCGGTCTTGGCATGGAAACGCTGGGAAAGCACGACCTGGATGATGTCGCCGGCCAGGATATACTCCTTGGCCTTATTGACCATGGCCTCGAAAGCAGGCCGCGCCATGTTGGAGGTAAAGTCATGGGCGGCAATGCGGCCGTGGTTGCCCAGGATGGCCTCGGGCCTCGGGGCCTGGCGCAGGCAATCGACCATGGCATCGATACGCCGCAGGGCTTCGGCGTAAAGAACGGCCGGATCATCGCCCGCATTGACGGGCACGCAATTGACAATGGTCAAGGTTTGGCGCAGGCTGTCATGAATCAGCACCAACCGGGGAATCATGAAGGAACTGTCGGGGAAATCAGTGAGCGGCGACTTGGTCGCGGGCAGCCGCTCCATGAAACGGACCATGTCATAGCCCATGAAGCCGACAGCGCCGCCGAAGAAACGGGGCAGATCCTCGCTCTGACAGGCATGGAAGGAGGCCAGCAGATCCTTGAGGGCCGCGATTGGATCGCCCTGCTGGACGACCGGACCAGCGCCACAATGGTCAATGCTGATTTCGGCGCCATGACTCTGGAAGGTGGCCAGGGGATCGAGGCCGATAAAGGAATAGCGGCCCCACTTCTCTCCGCCCTCGACCGATTCAAAGAGAAAGGCATGGGAAGCGGCGCCAGCCACCTTGGCAAAGATGGCCAGCGGCGTATCGAGGTCGGCGATGATCTCCCGGAATACCGGAACCAGGCCACTGGCCGCTGCCAGTTCGCTGAAATGCGCCAAGGTGGGCTGATGCTTGACTTCGTCCTGCACGGCTTTCATCTATTTATTCGTAAAAGAAAAAAATAAAGGCCATGGCGCCTTACGGGCATCCCATGGCCTCTCGATGTCTGGCCCGCCACAACGGGGGACGACGCCTTACGCGCTGGCAGCAAAGGCATTGACCCGTTTGGTGAGCCGTGAAACCTTGCGGGAGGCATTTTTCTTGTGGAAGGCACCCTTGCTCGCAGCCTTCTGGATGGCCGGGATCGCCAGCTTCAAAGCCGCCTGGGCCGTTTCCACGGATTTTTCGCCAATGGCCTCGTCCACCGCCCGGATGACATTCTTGACCCTGGTGCGATTGGCCTTATTGCGGACCCGGCCGAGCTGGGCCTGCCGATTTCTCTTCAATGCTGACTTATGATTCGCCAAAACCTTTCTCCTTCTTTCATTGCTCTGCCTGCCGCCCGGAACAATGCCGCGGCAGCGATCCTTGATCCGAATATTTCAGAAGTCGTGCAACTTATACCAAGTCGAATATCCTGTCAAGAGGCAAGAAC
>DYDL01000068.1 GCA_020717925.1 Desulfocapsa sp. | reverse complement strand
AACGCAAGGTATGGAATTTTGGGCTGACATCGATCATGAAAAACTCCTTGTAGGGCTGAAGGCTGAAGGCTCAAGGCTCAAGGTGAAAGGTGAAAGGGAAAAGTGTCACCTCTCTTCACCCCCCTATACTGGCCATGGTGGGGGCAATGGAGCGGGTGCAGTTAGCCTCTGTTTCCAAGCCGTCGCTATAACGACAGGCGACAACAGCCTGCACCGCCTCGGTGAGGTCACGGTCATTGGCGCCGCTCCGCAGCATGCCTTTCAGGTCGAGGACGCCGTTGTCGTAAAGACAGGTTTTCAGCATGCCGGTCGGCGTGATGCGGATCTTGTTGCAGGTGGCGCAAAAACGGCGGGAGTTGCCTTCAATCAGGCCGATGGTGCCGGCAAAGCCGGGAATGGCAAACAGCCGGGCGGTTGAGGAGGGAGCGCCGACCACCGGCATCATGGCCGGGAACAGGGCGTGCAATCTCTCCCGCAGCGGTATTGTTGTCCGCGGCCTGCCGCAATTTTCCCCCGAGAACGGCATTTTCTCGATAAAGCGCATACTCAGCGGGTGAAGTCTAGAGAGATCGGCCAGGGTGAGAATTTCCTTGTCCGTTGTGTCTTCTAGGACTACGGCATTGATCTTGAGGGGCAGGGACCGCTCGATACAGCCCTTGAAGGTGGCCAGCACCTCTTGCAGTTGATCCCGCCGGGTGATCTGTTTGAAGCGGTCGCGGTCCAGGGTGTCGAGACTGAGGTTGATCCCGGCGATGCCAAGTTCCGCAAGCTCGTCAAGATGACGGCCGGTTTCCACGCCATTGGTGGTGACGTGCAGGGAACGTACGGTTGCAATATCCCGCAATCGCCGCATGAAGGGCAGACAGCCACGCCGGGCAAAGGGCTCGCCGCCGGTGATGCGAATCTTGGAGACGCCAAGAGCAGACAAGAGTCGAACCAGGCGTTCGAGTTCCTCAAACGAGAGAACCTCGGCGTGCGGCACGAAATCGACCCCGCCTGTTGGCATGCAATAGCGACAGCGCAGGTTACAGCGGTCGGTGATGGCCAGCCGCAGATAGGTGATCGGGCGGCCATGATTGTCAGTCAGACGTTGAGATTGTCGGGGCTTTGGGTCGGGGATGGGAGTTCCCCGATGATGCGCTGTCATAATGCTCTCCTTTCCAAAAGCTCGGGAGGCGTGGTCGTTTCCAACCAAACCCTGTCGGCCGCAAACCCTATCACGTAGCGCCGTGACGTAGGTCTTCAGGCTCGGAGTGTTGCAATTTTTATGTAGTCAGCTCGTTTTGTCGTTGAGCTGTTCCGGTTCGTTTAACCCTTTTTTAAAGGATGCAATGCCCTTGCCTAGTCCGGCGCCGAGTTCCGGCAGTTTTTTGCCGCCAAGGATCAAAAAGGCAATGCCCAGGATGACCAGCAGTGCCGGAGTGCCAAATCCGAACATATGATTACTCCTTTTTGCCCAAAAATCAACAAAAGACAATAAGGTCGGCAAGGAAGAAGAAGCGACACTTCCTTGCCGACCGTTCTGTAGTAATGGCTAAACGCGTTCCAGCTTAACCTTGGTATCATAAAACGAGACACTGCCGCCCACCTTGTCGATCATGCAGGTGTTCTTCAGGTGTGGGTCAACCCACATGGCGGCGTTGGCATGCACGCCGGCGGCGCGGCGCGGGTCGCCCTTGATCACCTTGCCGTCGATGGTGACATCGCTGGCCCCGGTTGCCCAATGACCATGGCCCAAGGTAAAGGTGATGATGCCGGGGCGGATGGTCTCTGTTACCTCAACCTTGCCGATCATTGCCTTGGTGTTGCCATGCAGCAGGTTCCACTCGCCCTTGGGGTTGGTGGCCGAGCTGACCCTGACCTGGTCGCCGGTCTTAACCCCCAGGCGGCCGGCATCGCTGGTATGGATGATGATGCTGTTCTCCGGCATGGAGTCGGTGAGGTACTGACAGGTAATGGTCCGGCTCTTGGTCATGCGCACATCCCGCTGGGTGATCATGTGCAGCTCATAGCCCTTGCTGAACTCTTTCGGCTCCTCGCCCAAGGTGTTGCAGATCGGCACATAGCGGGCAATGCCATGGTAATGCTTGCCGGTGAAGGCGTCTTTGCACTTATAGGTCTTCTCCTCGTAGAGGTTGATGTACTTGCCGTACTTGTTGCCCATATGGTCGTCTTTCCAGCCCTGTTCCTGGGTATCGAAGCGGCCGCCCCGATTCAGCACGTAGACCACCTTGGGCCATGTCGGGCCGACGATTTTCTGCCAGCGCGCAACATCGAACACCGACTTGGGCAGGTGCTGGCGGGACTGCAAAAACAGGTCGATCTCCGCCGGGCTGGCATCGGGGACTGGTTCCTTGCCGTCGGTGGCGATATTGGCCACCATGCGGATATAAAAATCATCCGGACGGGTCAAGGGCTGGCCCTCGCCAAAACCGTTGGGGCCAAAGCCTGGTAGCCCCAGTTGCTCGGCCAGGGCGAGCCAGACGGTCTCGTAGCTGATCGGCTGGTCCTCGCCAAAGACCTTGACTATTTGCACCGGGGCGGCAATTACCGGCTGTCGGATCGGCTGCACCTTGATCGGCATATTGGGGTGCGAACCTTGGAACTCCCAACGCTCGAGGTAGTGCAGGTCGGGGAAGATATAATCGGCATACATGGTGGTGGTGCCGATAAGGATGTCGCTGGCAAAGTAAAGGGGCAGCCGCTCCAGGTTGGCCAAGGCCTCAATGTTGGTGTGGCCGGCCGGCAGGGAATAGGTCGGCGCGCCCATGTAGCTGAACAGGGCCTTGGTGGGGTAGGGATAGGCGTCAGCGCAGGAAGGGATGATCTCCTCATAAACGTCCGAGGACAACGGCCACCAGTTACGCTTGGCCGGATAGCCGGCAAAGATGGTGCTCTCCTCGTATTTGGCGTCGTGGCGAATGATGGAGAGGCCGAAGGGCTTACCCGCCTTGGGGCTTATCTTTTTGAAGTTGAAGGGCTGCTTGTCGCTCTTGGTGCCATCGGTGTTAAAGGTTGAGGCGACCACCATGCCACCCTTCCAGTCGAAGTTGCCCACCAGCAAATTCAGGTACATGAGCGTCGTGATGTTGTAGAAGCCGTTGGTATGCTGGGCCGGGCCGCGATGCATGTCGACACAGGCCTTTTTGCCGTGACTGGTGAACTCCTTGGCCACATCGACGATGAGTTGTGGTTCCAGGCCGCAGATCTCGGCGTATTGGGCGATGGTCTGCTCCTGGCTCGCCTCCAGCAGCAACTGCAGTCCAGACTTGACCGCAACCGGTTTTCCCTCCTTGTCCTTCAATTCGACGGTTACAAAGAGTTCACCCTTGATCGCCTCTTTGTCGTCGTTGGGGTCAACGGCCACGGGCTGGCCGTCCTTGATGGCTACCAGGTATTCAAACTCAAACTCCTTGCCGTCCTTGTCCTTTCTGGTCTCCTTCTCCTTCAGGCCGATCTCGTTGGCCCGCAGCAGGGGGCCAGGTTTCCCGTCTTTGTCCAATTTCACCAGCCAGGAGGCATTGCACCAGGTAGTTTCCTTCTCGGCCGTCGCGGCCGCCTTGTTGGCGCAACTTAGATACTTGGCGTCAAAGCGTTTGTTTTCCATGATCCAGCGGATCATACCCATGGCCAGGGCCGCGTCGGCGCCCGGTTTGATCGGCAGCCAGCGGTTGGCCTTGCTGGCCAGTTTGGAGAAACGGGGGTCGACCACGGCAATGTTCAGGGTTCCATCCACCAGCCGTTGGGTAATGCGCGGGGTACGGTTGGAGGGGCCGTAGTTGGCGTCAAACAGGTTGGCGCCGACAAAGAGGATGTACTCGGCGTTTTCCTGATCAGCCTGCCAGTAAAACTTCTGCCCCTCCTTGAAGGTGTTGCCCACATACTGTTCGCTCAAGGCCTTGGAGGCGAAGTAGAGGGAGCCCTGGCAGACGGTGGTGTGGCCATGGCCGTTTACTGTGCCAAAGGTCTCGTAGAAGCGCTTGGAGAAGTCTGAACGGCCGCCCTTCTTGCGGCCCCACATGTAGACGAACTGGTTGTTCCTGGGGCCGAAGTCCGGATGCTCCGGGTCGATCAGTTTGTCGAGGTTGGCGGCGTGTTTGACCTTGAAATCCTCCACCGCCTTTGCCTTTTCCTCGGGCTTCTTGAGTTTGCGGAGCGCGGCCACATCCTTGGCCATATCTTCGTAAACTTTAACGTCCTTCAGGGCATAGAGCTCTTTCAAGCCGGTGACCTGCCGGGTCTCTTCACCAGGAACATCCTTGAACAGCAGGCCGCCGTTCACGATCTCGCTGATGGCCTGGCTGAAGGGGATGCTTACCCACTTGCCATCGCCCCGTTTGCCAGCCCTTTTCAACACCTGGCGGATGCGATAGGGGTCGTAGGCCCCCTGGTGGCCGGCCTGGCCCTTGGGGCAGATGGCGCCATCCACCTTGACCGCCTTGTTTATCTCCTCGGACATGGGGAGATGGGGGTTGAGGGTAAAGGGGTTGTATGGGTTGCCGTCGATCTTGACCGCCACTCCCTCCAGGATCTTGACCTTGATGCCGCAGCCGGTGTTGCAGTTGAGGCAGACGGTGTAGAGGGTATTCTCGGCCTTGAGCAATTCATAGGCCTCGGCATGGGTAAGCTCGCCCGCCTCCACCCGGGCGATCAGACCACGGGCAAAATCGAGCTGGGAGCCGACCAGGGCGCCGCAGCCAATGAGAGCGCTGGTCTTCAGAAAATCCCGGCGGCTTAGCTCTTTGCCCGTAATCAAGCCGGAAACAGTGGCATCTGATTTCTTACCCATAAAGCACCTCCAGCTTTTCGTTGGCAATGTAGTAGACACGGGGTTTGGTGCCAGCGCCTTTTTTGAGGATCTGAATCTTGGCCGCCTTTTTAACTTGGGCGATCAGGCTCTGGGCATCGTTTTCGTCGCCGAAATAACCGGCCCGGCCAATGCAGGTGGTGATGCACATGGGGAGCTGGCCCACGGCCAGACGATGGACGCAAAAATGGCACTTGCGGGCATTGCCAATGGGTTGATGCTTTGCGGTGCGCTGTTGTTTCTGAAAGTACTCGAAGGAGGGCATGGATTCGTACCGCATCAGTTCCGGGGTGCCTTCGGTGTGGAAGTTACCCTCGTCCATGGCGCGAGCCTGATAGGGACAGGCCGGCACGCACTGACCGCAGCCAATGCACTTGGCATAGTTGATCCTGACCACGCCGGCCGCATCGCCCATGGTCTCCTTCCAGGTCGCCCCTTCCGGCCCTTTAACCGGGCAGGCCGCGACGCAGGGCGGGTTGTCGCACTGCATGCAAGGCCGGGGCAGAAAGGTCCGCGAGAGCTTGGGGTAGGTGCCCTGCTCATACTCATAAACCGGACGATAGGCCATGCCGGGAGGCAGCTTGTTTTCTGAAACACAGCCAATAGTGCAGGCCCGGCAACCCACGCACTTGCGCAGGTCGAGCAGCATGGCCCAGCGCCGCTTTGCCGCAGGTTTCTGGAGAGCCCGCTCCAGATCCTCCTGCATGGTAAGCAAAATGTCTTTCTGCATAGCCATTCTCCTCGGTTATTGTTTGTGGCACTTGGCGCAGTCGTCTTGCACGCTGAACGCGGTCTTGCCGTCATGACATGCCCCGCAGGACTTGCCGGCCGCCATCGCTTTCATGGTCACTTTTTTGTGCTGCTTGGGGTTGGTATAGGGGATGGGATGGCATTGCTGGCACTTGAGCCCACCCCCGGCCACATGGGCCTCATGGCTGAAAAGGACATCCCCGCCCCTGGAAGGCAAGTGCACATCGCCGCCACCAATCACGGCCAGCGCCGGACTCACCCCGAAAGCGAACAGCAGTACTTGGGTTATCAATATCTTCCCCATACTCGGTTCCCCCGTGCGATAATTTTTTCCCATTATGGGCGTTCCGTCCCTGCAGGGCGGCCGTTGGTGATGATAAAAAAGGTTCTTAAGCCAGCGAAAGGGAGAGGCCGCGACCAACCCCATAACTTCTTTCATGGTATTTATTGAACTTGAATAATTGAAAGAAAAAAATCAGGAAAGATGTGATTTCTTGTCAGAGAAAACTTGAGGGGGGAAGAAAGGATTTGTAGGGTGTTTTCCTACAATGTGGCTCAAGCTGGCCTCTCTTTTGCCAAAACCCCAAGGCGCAGGGTCAATTCCACCAGTTCCGCCTTGGTGTCCAGCCCCAGCTTGATCATGGCCCGCGAGCGATAGGTCGCCACGGTCTTTTCACTCAGATATTCCTGTTGGGCAATCTCCTTGCTGGTATGGCCTTGGGCCACCGCCAGCATCACCTGGCGCTCCCGCGGGCTCAGGGTGGCCCACAACAGGCTGTCTTTGTCTTCTGTTCCAGAGGTTGTCGATGCCGCTGCCTGCCCTGTGAGATATTGCTGCACCATGAAAGGTTGAATGAAAATCTCACCCCGCATGACCGAACGAATGGCATAGAGAAGATCCACATCCAGCCCCTTCTTGAGGATAAAGCCGGCAGCGCCACGAGCCATGGCCAACCGCAGGTATTGCTGGTCTTCATGCATGGTGAGCATCATGATCCGCGACGCCGGTGCCTGTTCTTGCAAGGTTGTCAGGAGATCCAGGCCGCTGGTGTCGCCCAGGGATATATCCAGAAGAATCACGTCAGGCCGCAACTGTCCGGCCAGGGAGACAGCCTCTCCCGCACTAGAGGTGCGGCCTACCACCCGCATGTCGGCTTCCGCATCGAGCAGCATGCACAGCCCGGCAAGCAAGAGGGCATGGTCGTCCACCACCATTACAGAGATTTTTTTCGCAATCATTGTTCTTTTTTCCTCGTGGCTGGAACTTCAAAAATCACCATGGTGCCTTCGCCAGGAGCGGACTGCATGCTGAAATTGCCGCCAAGCAGCAAGGCGCGTTCTTCCATGCCGTAAAGCCCCAGACCAGATGCATGCGCATTGCCGGCATCGAAACCTATGCCGTCGTCTTCCACCACCCCGCGCAGGCGCTCGCCACGCCACTCCAGGATGACCTTGATACTGTGAGCCCTGGCGTGTTTGACCACATTGGTCAAGGCCTCCTGGACAATCCTGTAGACGCAGGTTTCAACCGCCACATCGGGCCGCTGGCCCTCAAATCCCAGGTGAACCATGCTGGCATTAAGGTTAAATTTATTTCTAAAATCAGCAAGATAAATGTCGATAGCCGCCAGCAAACCCATGTCGTCCAGCACACTGGGTCGCAATTCGACAGCAAGATCATGCAGGGCATCCATTTCGCCGGTGATAGCTGCACGTAGCCGGGCTATCCCGGCCAGAAACTGCTCCCGTTCGTCGGATTTTTCCAAGACCTTTAGTTCCACCATGAATGAGGCCAGGGCCTGGCCGGTCTGGTCATGCAATTCCCTGGCAATACGTTTTCGCTCCCCCTCCTGCGTGGCAATAATCCGCTGCAAAAAATCCTTGCGAATGTTTTCCTTTTCATGTCTGCCGACCTCTGCCATCTGGAGTTGCCTGGCCATATTATTGAAGGCTTCTATCAGTTGGCCTACTTCGTCCTTGGCCGCATCAACCACTTGGATGTTGTAGTCTCCCATCTGGATGGACTGCGTGGCGGCAACCAGTTTTTTTATCGGCCGCATGATGAGCCAGGTGAGAATGGCGCTGCAAAAAATGGCTAGGCCAAGCATGGCAATGGTGTTGGCAAGCAAGGATTGTAAAAACTCAACATTTTCCCGACGTGACGGCGCTTCGGTCAAGCCTACCCTGAGGCCGCCAGCTATGCCGGGGCCAAAGGCGGCAAATGCATCCCATACCGTTCCTTCATTGGTGATGAGCATGCGCGGGGCACTCTCCCAATGATTATCATGGCCGGTATTATGCAAAAGATCACCAGGGAAACCGTCCGTAAAGGTATGGCAGATGACATGCCCATCGTCGTCCACGACAAAGGCATAGCGCAGGGTGGGCCGATTCTTCACGGCGTTTTTCAGGATGTTGGTCAAGCCATAAAGGTCATTGATCAGCACACTTTCACGGGCGTGGGCCGAAAGTTCAGCCGCGACCAACTGGCTTTGACTCTGTAACTGGCTGGCCATGGTGGCCACCAGGTTGTTATGGACCCGCAGCATGGTAAAACCGGCAAAAAGCAGGATCAGGCCAACAGCCATGCCCATGATTTTCAGCCGGAGCGGGACGCCAAAAAGGAAATACAGCAAGCGTTGGGCAGTAGGGCGGGGTAAGCGGCACCACCACTTTGCCCACTCCTTGCCATGCGTGAGCGATCTTGGCATCCGGGCAGTAACTTTCATTGACGTGTGTAAAGCTCTTCTGGCGGCACGACAAACCTGTCGATGGCCAACTTCCCCAGGGCTGTCTTGCCTGCCTGCTCTTCGTGGATGGTCAGGAAGAATGCCAGCAGCTTTTCCTTGAGTTCAGGTGGGATCTGTTTCGGCACTACCACCGGCGGCATGCCGAACTCTTCGGATTCCCATATCACCCTGGTTTTTTCCCTGATCTCGCTGTTTCTAGTTTTGGCGTTCTCGTAAACCAGGTTGTCCACCGAGGCACAGCAGACCAATCCTTCCATAACCGCGGCGATGGAACGCTCATGGCTGTGGGTAAAGATGGAACTACTGAAAAAGGTTTCCGCTTGCTCCCCTTTTTTTCTGAGCTCGTTGACCGGGCACAGGTATCCCGTGTTGGACATGGGATCGGTGAAGGCAAAGGACTTGCCGCGCAGATCTTCCAGGCTGGCATATTCTGATCCAGCCGAAACAATAAGGAGCGCCTTGTAGGTTGTCTTCCCGTTAATTTGCGGAACAACCAGAAGCGACATGATCTCTTGCCGCTCTCCTTCCATATAGGCCCCGGTGCAGATAAAGGCAAGGTCCACCACGCCCCGGGCGAGGAGGTCGTTGATTTCCAGATAGGTGCGGCGCTGCACGAGCTGAACGGTCTTGCCCATCCGGTCGCCGAGGAGGTCGAGCAACGGCCGATAGGATTGCACATTGCCTTGCGGCGAGAGAATAGCGGCCACTGCCACCTTGAGCAGATTTTCTTCTGGAACCGTCTCCCTGGCGGGCAACGGGGTCAGCTTGTCCAGTCTGACCTGCGGTGCAGCCCCTGGCTGCGCATTCTCCAACCGATCACATCCGACCGTCGGCAACAGCAGCAGAAGGAGAGCCGCCAGGGTCAGCTTGGCACAAACCCTTCTCTTGTAAAAGCTGGAAGCCCGAGGCCGGCGCGCGAACCACTTATTATGCATTGCGATCATGTCAGCGAACGTGCCTGTGTAGTTTTTTAAGAACGTCATCACAGTTGTTAGCCAATAAAAATTGCAAAGACAACATTTTTTGATGATGGGCGGTCCGGGGCAATACTGCCATAACTTGCTCCGCTTTATGCACAAACCTATTGCCATCACTTGATGATCGGCGTATATGAAAATAGTCATGCCAGTCGCGTGAAAACCCGCAAGGGCGCCACCGCCACAAGTTCTTTCGCAACTTGTTGGCGGTTGAACGCGTTGTAGCCTGGTGTGTGTTACGTTGTCTCTCTTTCCAAGCGAACTTACCGTGGTCATGTGACCTGTATGGATATCTTGTTTGTCTCTTTGGCGCTTCTGGTCGGCGGCGGCTTCCTTTCACTGGCTCTTGGGTGGAGCTCTAAATTGTCCCGTCTGGCGGGCATGTGGAGCGGCGTGGCTGGCGGCGTAGTCGGCCTTTGGGCCTGTATCGATCTGGTCCGGGCAGGCGCCAGCCAAACGTTCGCGATACCCTGGCCAACCGCTGGCATCACCATTGCCTTGCACGTCGACACCCTGGCCCTTTTTTTTCTGGCCCCTATCTTTCTGCTGACCCTGGCCTGCGCCGTTTACGCCACCTCCTACCTGCACGCCACCACCCGCGGGGGGCAGTATGCCTATCACTGGTTTTTCTTCAACCTGCTCGCCGCCAGCATGGCCCTGGTGGTCATTGCGGCCAACGGCCTTTTTTTCCTCGTCGCCTGGGAGATCATGGCCCTCTCTTCTTTTTTCCTGGTCACCTATGACTATGCCAACGAAGAGGTGCGCCGCGCGGGGTGGCTCTATCTCATCGCCACCCACTGCGGCACGGTTTTTCTTTTTATGTTTTTCCTGCTATGCGCGGGGCAATGCGGCAGCTTCGACTTTGTTGCCTTTACCGCTCTCAAAACATTGCCCCAGACCATGACCATGCTGTTGTTCGGCCTCGCCCTGATCGGCTTTGGTACCAAGGCTGGCCTTTTTCCCCTGCATGTCTGGCTGCCCGATGCCCACCCGGCGGCGCCCAGTCATGTGTCGGCCTTGATGTCCGGTGTCATGATCAAGACCGGCATTTATGGCATTATGCGCATGCTGACCTGGCTTGCGCCCCTGCCGGCCTGGGGCGGCGCCGTGATTTTTACCCTGGGGATCATCGGCGCCCTGTTCGGCATTGCCATGGCCGCGGGCCAGACCGACATCAAACGGTCGCTGGCCTTTTCCTCGGTGGAGAATATCGGCATCATCTTCCTGGGGATAGGTGTTTCTCTCTTTGCCAGCGCTATCGGGCAACCCGCCATAGCCGTTCTTGCCATGACCGGGGCCATGCTGCATATCTGGAATCATGCCTTGTTCAAGGGGCTGCTCTTTCTGGGGGCCGGATCCTTGATCCACGCCACCACCACCAGGGAGCTCTCCCTCATGGGCGGGCTGCTTAGGCGTATGCCGATCACCGGCAGCCTGGTCATCGCCGGCAGCCTGGCCATTTGTGCCCTGCCGCCGTTGAACGGCTTTGTCAGCGAATGGTTCATTTACCTGGGCTTGCTTAAGATGGGGCAGGTGTCAAGCGGCAGCATCGCCCTGCTGGCCATGTTGCTGGTCGTTTTTCTCGCCCTGGTGGGGGGGTTGGTACTGATTACCTTCAGCCGCCTGGTCGGCATCGCCCTGCTGGGGGAACCCCGTTGCCCGGAGGCTGCCTCGGCCCACGAAGCGCACTGGACCATGCTAACGCCCATGGCGGTGCTCATGGCCTGCTGCCTGCTCTTCGGCCTCTATCCCGCCCTGGTCCTGCGCACCGTGAGCAGGGTGGTTGACCTTTTGCTGCCTGGCTCCCATCTGGCCGCGGCCGTGGGGCAGGGCGAGCCGCTGTCTTCCATGGGCAGGCTGGCAACATTGCTGCTGGTATGCATCACCACCCTGGTCATGCTCCGCTGGCAACGGGCGGCTAAGGTTCGGCGTATGCCCACATGGGGATGCGGCTTTCCCTTGGTCAATACCCGCATGGCCTACACGGCGGGCGGTTATGCGGAACTGGCCCAGCGCTCCCTGCTCTGCGTTTGCCTGCAGCCCAAGGTGGCGATCGCGCCGCCGGTTGGGCTGTTTCCTCAGGCCAGCCGGCTGACGATGGCAGCCCACGACCTGATGTTCAGTCGTTTTTTTCAGCCATTGTTTCGGCACGTTGCTGACCGGGCCATCACCTGCCGAGGCCTGCAGGCCGGCTTGCTGCATATATATATCTTGTATATTTTTATCGCCACGGCCCTGTTGCTGGGCCTGGTGTTGTTGCCGTTATAACTATCCGTGGGGGAACTGACATGCTCACCCGTTTGCTCCTGCATCTGCTGCTGCTCTTGGTGGTTGCCCCGCTCCTGCCCGGGATCATCACCCGCACCAAGGCAGTGATTAGCGGCCGACAAGGGGCGCCGCTGCTCCAGCTTTACCGGGATATCTGGAAGCTGCTGCGCAAGGGCATGGTGCTCAGCACGACCACTACTTGGGTTTTCCGGGCCGGGCCCGTGGTCGGCCTGGCCGTGCCCATCCTGGCCGCGCTGCTGCTGCCGTTTGGCGCCATCGGCGCGCCTCTCTCCTTTAGCGGCGACTTGATCCTCTTTGTTTATCTTTTCGGCCTGGCCCGCTTTTTTACCGTGCTGGCCGCCATGGATACCGGTTCCTCCTTCGAGGGCATGGGCGCGGCCCGTGAGGTCACCTTTTCCTGTTTGGCCGAGCCCACCATTTTTATAGCCTTTATCGTGCTGGCCCGCATTTCCGGCAGCCTTTCCCTGGATGGCATGTATGGCGCTTTGCTTGTCAGCGGCCATACCCTGCATGGCGCCACAGGCATTACTTTGCCCCTTACCGCGATCAGTCTTTTCATCGTTTTGTTGGCCGAGAATTCCCGTATCCCCTTTGATGACCCGAACACCCATCTCGAGTTAACTATGATCCACGAGGTCATGGTGCTTGATCACAGCGGGCCGGATTTCGCGTTTATCCTCTACGGGAGTGCCATGAAGCTCTTTGTCATGGGGGCGCTGGTGGTGAACCTGCTGCTGCCCTTGGCCAGTCAGAATCAGCCGGCCGATGTTGGGTTGTTCATTGTGGCCATGGTGATCCTGGCCATTGCGGTCGGTCTGGTGGAATCCGCCATGGCCCGCCTGCGGCTCATCCGCATCCCGCAATTGCTGGTCGGCACCTCGCTCCTGTCGCTCTTTGCCCTTATTCTGCTCCTGAGGTAATTGACTGATGGATTTCCAGGCCATAATCAACGGTATTCTGCTCTTCGTCCTGCTGCTGAATCTCTTTATTTTGGGCACGAGCCGGCTGGGAACCTGTATCAAGATGGTCTCCCTGCAGGGTGCGCTTTTGGCCCTGTTGCCAGTACTCATGCATGGCACTCCCTATCACGCCCTGATCCTGTCGGCCAGCGCCTTGCTGCTTAAGGGTGCTCTTATACCCTGGCTGCTTTTCAGGGCCATCCGGGAGGTCCGCATCCGCCGGGAGATTACCCCGCGTATCGGCTTTATCGCCACCCTGCTCCTGGGGGCGCTCACCACTGCCGCGGCCTTTATCTTCAGCGGACAGCTACCGCTTCTGCCAGAACACCAACATTCGCTGATCATTCCGGGCTCCCTTGCCACCCTTTGCGCCGGGGCGCTGCTGTTGATCACCCGTAGCACGGCCATCACCCAGGTGCTCGGTTATCTGATGTTTGAAAACGGCATTTTCATCTTCGGCATGCTTTTCATCAAGGCCATGCCTTTGATGATCGAGGCCGGGGTATTGCTGGATATGCTCGTTGCCATCTTTGTGATGGGGATAGTCATGAACCATATAAACCGGGAATTTTCTTCCATCAATACCGAACAGCTTTCTCAGCTCAAGGAATAATCATGCTGCTTTATGCCATCATCCTGACGCCGCTTTTTTTTGCCTTGGTGGCGGCCATTCTTCCTGGGCGCCGCCGGCGGCCCCTGCTGGTGCCGATCGCGGCCGTCACTCATCTAGGGCTGGTTTTCCAAGTGCTTGCCGGGTCAAACACCCAGGCTAACGAGTTTCTTGGCCTTGATGCCGTGGGCCGCCTTGTCCTCCTAGTGGTAAGCCTGCTGTATACGGCCATGTCGATCTACGCCCTGGGTTATTTCCGGCAGCACCGGAACTGGCGCAACAAGATTTTCATCGTCTGCCTGCTGATCTTTCTCGGCGCCATGAGCCTTGCCACCATGGCCAGGCATCTGGGTCTGCTCTGGGTCGCGGTGGAGGCGACCACCCTGGTAAGCGCCCCGCTCATTTATTATAATCGCAACCGCTTTTCCATCGAGGCCACCTGGAAATATCTAATTCTCTGTTCTATCGGCATTGCCCTGGCCATGCTGGGCATACTTTTTATCGCCTATGCCGGGCTGCAGGGCACTGGCTCTGGTATTTTGCAGTTTGATCACATGCTGGCCGTGGCCGCCTCCTATTCCAAGCCGTGGCTGCGGGTTGGTTTTATCTTTCTTTTGGTCGGATTTGGCACCAAGATGGGGTTGGCCCCCCTGCATAGCTGGAAGCCGGACGCTTACGGCGAGGCGCCTGGCCTGGTGGGCGGCCTCCTGTCCGGCGGGCTTACCAGCATCGCATTTCTCGGTGTCCTGCGCGCCCTGCAGATCATGGGGGCGGCCGGGGAGATCGATCTGGCCCGTCAGGCCCTGCTTGTCCTGGGGGTCACCTCCCTGGTCTTTGCCGCCATTTTTGTCATCCGCCAGCGCGACATCAAGCGTATGCTGGCCTACTCCAGCGTCGAACATATGGGGCTGCTCGCCATTGGGGTAAGCATCGGCGGCGTGGCCACCTTCGGCGCCATGTTTCATCTGCTGAGCAACGCCCTTGCCAAAGGGGTGCTGTTCATGGCGGCCGGCAATATTCACCGCTTTTACGGCACTAAACGGGTCTGCGAGATGCAGGGTTCGCTCTCGGTTCTGCCGGTGTCGTCGGGACTTTTCCTGGCCGGGTTTCTGGCCATTACCGGTTCGCCGCCGTTTGCTCCCTTTATGAGCGAGTTTACCATGCTGCGCGGCATGGTGGCCGGCGGCCATTTCGTGCTGACCGGCGCGGTCCTGGTGCTTCTGGCCGTAATCTTTATCGGCATGGGCAGTACCGTGTTGCCGGCCACCATGGGACCGCCCCTGGAAGAGCCGCCCGATGCCCCGGAATATCGAGACAGCCTGCTGACCACCGTTAGTCCCCTGGTGCTTATGGCGGCCATCCTCTGCTTTGGCATATGGCTGCCCGAACCATTGCGTCGGCTCTTCACCGACGCGGCCGCCCTGCTGGAGGTGGCCAAATGAAAACGCCAGTCGTGATCAGCAACTGTGGCGCCGTGGCACTTGCCGACTTGCCGTTGCTTCCCTATGAACTCTTCGCCGCCGAAGTGGTGACGTTGGTCGGTCGGGGCGACTGCGTGGTTGCCTATTTCGCCACCTCGGCCGAGGCTAATGGTGAGGCCCATGAGATTTATGGTGTGCTCGGCCAGGAGGGTGCCGGAACCTTGTGCATTCTCCGGGGCCGGCTGCCGCGCTCTTTTCTTTCCCTGACTCCGCAATGCCCAGCCTTGCACCTCTTTGAACGGGAGATTGCCGAGCAGTATGGTCTGACGCCCGTGGGCCATCCCTGGCTGAAGCCGGTGCGTTTTCATGCCGTCTGGGCGGGCGACCGCGATGCCTGGCAGCGTGATCCACGCCACCATCCGGTGGTAGGTGAGATGGAATTTTACCGGGTCGAGGGCGAGGAAATCCATGAGGTGGCGGTGGGACCGGTGCATGCCGGGGTGATCGAACCCGGCCATTTCCGTTTCCAGTGTTTTGGCGAGAAGGTACTCCACCTGGAGATCTCCCTGGGCTTTCAGCATCGCGGTATCGAGCGGTTGTTGGTGGGCGGCCCCCATCCGGCCACGCCGTATCAGATGGAAACCCTGGCCGGCGACACCACCATCGGCCATATGAGTGCTTACGCGCAGTTGCAGGAGGCCCTCGCCGGCCGCCCCGCCCCGCCACGAGCCCAGTCCATCCGGGCCATTGCCCTGGAACTGGAGCGGCTGGCCAATCATGTGGGGGATTTTGGCGCCCTGGCCGGAGATATCGGCTTTCTGCCCACCGCCGCTTTCTGCGGCCGGCTGCGCGGTGATTATCTCAACCTGTCGGCAGCCCTCTGCGGCAGCCGGATGGGGCGCGGCCTGGTGCGGCCAGGTGGAGTGCTCTTTGATATCGAACCGGAGCGGGGGCGGCGCCTCCTGAACTCCCTGGCCAAGGTGGTGCCCCAGACCAACC
>DYDL01000287.1 GCA_020717925.1 Desulfocapsa sp. | reverse complement strand
TGACAAACTGACCTATGCCGGAAATTTACATAATCTTGCTAGCCTGGAAAATGATTCCCGCCATCTTTTTAGCCATGGCGATATCGGCGATCAGGCCTTAGTCGCCGGCTTGCTCGCGCAGCATCAGCCCCGGGCGCTCGTCAACTTTGCCGCCGAGAGTCATGTGGACCGCTCCATACATGGCCCTGAGGACTTTATCCAGACCAATATCGTCGGGACCTTTCACCTGCTGGAAACGACGCGGGTGTTCTGGGACAAACTTGCGCAAGCGGCAAAAAACGTCTTCCGCTTCCTGCATGTCTCAACCGACGAAGTCTACGGCTCGCTGGCCCACAATGCCCCGCCCTTTGCCGAGACCAACCCCTACGAGCCCAACAGCCCTTATTCGGCCAGCAAGGCAGCTTCGGACCATCTCGTCCGTGCCTATCATCATACTTACGGGTTGCCGGTTCTGACCACGAACTGCTCCAACAATTATGGTCCCTACCAGTTTCCGGAAAAATTGATCCCGCTATGCATCCACAACGCCCTGGCCGGCCTGCCGCTGCCTGTCTACGGCGACGGCAAACAGATCCGGGACTGGCTCTACGTGGGCGATCACTGTGTAGCCATCCGCCGGGTGCTGAAGGGTGGCAGGCCGGGTGAAACATACAATATCGGCGGCCGGAGCGAAAAAACCAACCTGGAGGTGGTCGAGACCCTGTGCGCCATTCTTGATGAGTTGCAGCCCCGCACGGACGGCAAGTCGTACCGGGAGCAGATCACGCACGTCAAGGACCGTCTCGGCCATGACCGTCGTTATGCCATCGATGCCAGTAAGATTGAGGGTGAGCTGGGCTGGATACCTGTTGAAACCTTTGCCTCTGGCCTCCGGAAAACCGTTCACTGGTACCTGGAAAACCAGGCCTGGGTGCAAAATGTCACTAGCGGCGCTTATCGCCAGTGGGTGGAGAAACACTACGTCGGATGAAGATCCTCTTGCTTGGCGCCAACGGGCAGGTGGGCTGGGAACTCCAAAGGGCGCTGGCGCCGCTGGGTGAGATTCACTGCTGCACCCGACTTGAGGCCGATATGGCGTGTCCTGCTGCGGTGAGAAAAGTGGTGCGGGAAATTGCTCCGCAGGTGGTGGTTAATGCCGCGGCTTATACGGCCGTTGATCGGGCGGAAACCGAACCGGAACGCGCCATGCTGATCAATGCTGAAACCGTAGGGGAACTGGCGGCGGAGGTACGACGCCTGCATGGTTGGTTGGTGCATTATTCTACCGACTATGTTTTCGACGGCAGCAAGCCAGGGTATTACACGGAAGAAGACTTGCCGGCGCCCGGGAATGTTTACGGCCGTTCCAAGCTTGCGGGAGAGCAGGCCATAGAAGGTGCCGGCTGCCGCCATCTGACCCTGCGTACCAGTTGGGTGTTTGCTGCCCGCGGCGGCAATTTTGTCAGGACCATTTTGCGTTTGGCGCGGGAAAGGGAGCAGTTGCGGGTCATTGCTGATCAGGTCGGCGCCCCGACCAGCGCCGAGTTGATCGCGGATGTAACCGCCCTGGCTTTATACCGCTTGGCTAACGATAAGGATTTAGCTGATCGAGCCAGCGGCACATATCATCTTGTGGCCAGCGGTGAAACCAGTTGGCATGGCTATGCCCGGCTGGTGGTGGCAGAAGCCCAGCGGCATGGGGCGGAACTGAAGACGACTCCGGAGCGCGTGCTGCCGATCAGCACGACCGAGTATCCTCTGCCGGCTAGCCGCCCGGCCAACTCCCGCCTGGATACGCAAAAACTGCGCAACCTGTTTGGTGTGACCCTGCCACCCTGGCAAACTCAGGTCAAGCGGGTGGTCTCCGAACTGGTTTGGAGAGAAAAAACATGAAACGCAAAGGTATTATCTTGGCCGGGGGGGCCGGAACCAGGTTGTATCCCGCGACCCTGTCCGTCTCCAAGCAACTCCTGCCGGTCTTTGACAAGCCCATGATCTATTACCCCCTCAGCACCTTGATGCTGGCGGGAATCAGGGAGGTGCTGGTGATTTCCACGCCCCGGGATACTCCTCGTTTCGCACAACTCCTTGGCACCGGGGAGAATTGGGGGATGAGTTTTTCCTATGCAATTCAGTCCGAGCCGAATGGTCTGGCCCAGGCCTTGATCATCGGCGAGGAATTCATCGGCGATGATTTGTCCGCCCTGGTTCTGGGCGACAATATTTTTTATGGCCATGACTTTCATAAGATTCTGGCCCATGCCATGGCCCAAGAAGAGGGGGCCAGCATCTTCGCCTACCATGTTAATGATGCCGAACGTTACGGCGTGGTGGAGTTTGACGCAACGGGTAGGGCAATCAGCCTGGAAGAGAAACCGGCGAAACCTAAATCCAGCTATGCTATCACGGGCCTCTATTTTTACGACCGACAGGCGGTCGAATTCGCCAAGACCCTCAAGCCTTCGGGCCGGGGGGAATTGGAAATCACCGACCTCAACCGCTGTTACCTGGAACGAGGCCAGCTTGATGTGGAGATCATGGGGCGCGGCTATGCCTGGCTCGATACCGGCACGCATGAATCGATGTTGGATGCCAGCAAATTCATCGCCACCATTGAAATTCGGCAAGGCTTGAAAGTGGCTTGCCCCGAAGAGATCGCCTATCGGCAAGAATGGATCGATGCGGCCCGGCTGGAAAAACTGGCCCAGCCCCTGACCAAAAACGGTTATGGGCAATACCTGCTGCGACTGCTCAAGGAATCAATATACTGATGAAGGTTACACCTCTGACAATTCCCGATGTAATCCTTTTCGAACCACGCGTCTTCG
>DYDL01000286.1 GCA_020717925.1 Desulfocapsa sp. | reverse complement strand
CAGCCTATCGAGCACGAACATGATCGAAAGCGCCTTCGCCCGCTGTGAAGCGTGGACCTTGCGAGTGAGCCGCTGGCGCGGACAACACATGGCCAAGCGCTGGGCCGCCGGCGCTCTGCTGTGGGCTGAAGGCCACTTCCAACGCATCAAAGGCCACACCGCGCTCCCCGCGCTCGAAGCCGCCCTCAAATCGACTCTTGACTCTCAACAACAAGCAACCTAAACAACCAATGCACCACCGCTAGTTTCAACTATCGGCGGGACATATCCCATGGAATACAAGAAGGACATACCTCAGTTTGAAGCGAAGGTCTACGCCTCATCGCAACACCGTTACGCTGTATTTATTTTCTTCTTTAACGAAGGCCCCAAACTCGCCAGCCAGCTTGCCAAGTTTCCGGAATCGAATCGTTGCTATGACATCCTCATGGGTGACGACGGATCGAATGACAGTTGCTTGACCGAGGGAATGATTCATCAGCACGGCATCCGTGCGCGAATCCGGTTGCTACGGAATATGGGGCTGAGCGCCAACATCAAGGCGGGGCTGCATTGGTTGCTGGAGGATGGAAGCTATGACGGCGTTATAATGATGAACGGCAACGACAAGGATGATGTGGTCGCCATTCCGGAATTCATTACGAAACTCGATCAGGGCTATGATTACATCCAAGGATCCCGCTTTCTGCCCGGCGGTGAGGCTGCAAACACCCCGCTGGTGCGCTATTGGGCTATTCGGTTGGTGCATGCGCCGCTTTTTTCGCTGGCCGCTCGCCGTTGGATGTCGGACACAACCAATGGCTATCGTGCATTTAGCACCCGCTTCCTCAGGGACCAGCGGATGCGCATCTTCCAGGAGGCCTTTCAGAAATACGAGGTGGAGCAATATCTGGCGTGGAAAGCTTTGCGGCTCGGGTTCAAGTCCTGCGAGATCCCGGTGGCGCGGCGCTACCCGCCACAGACACAGCGAACCGGCAGCAGTTTCACCAAGATCAAACCTGGCATCGGATACTGGCACATGATTAAGCCGCTTCTGATGATCAACCTCAACCTTTACCGCTGATATTTGTGGAAACCTCCGGTGGTGCCAGCTCAGATGTTCGACGGTTCGTTTGGGTGCCGCTCCTGTTTGCCGCAGTGAGCGGTGTTTTAGTGTTGTGGCTGACAGTCGAGATACCAGTGTGGGACGATTACGCCCTCATACCGCCTCTATGGAAATTGCACACAGGCAATTTTCAGATCGCGGACTTGTATTTTCAGGCTGCTGAAAACCGGCCAGTGTTGCCGGTTGCATGCCTGCTGCTATTGGCGCATTGGACACATTGGCACCATGTGGCCATCAACCTTTTCAGCCTTGCCGTCCTGACACTGTTCGCCTGCACGGTGGCAATGAAGCTGGCGCGGCATTCGCACGCTCCCAAGTCCGCCGTGTGGCTGACAGTTTCCGGCCTCGGTTTTTTGATCTTTTCTCCGGTGGGCAGGCATCTATGGCTGTGCAACTGGTATTTGAATAACACGCTGGGAGTGCTTCTTGTGGTTTGGGCGTGCGAATTCGCCAGTCGCCGCGGATGGGCCAGTTTGGGCGTCTCAGTTCTGTTTTCCATCCTTGCCACGTTTTCCAACACGAATTGTTTGGCACTTTGGCCGTCGGTATTTGTTTGTTCCTTCCTGTGTGCGGGCCACGGAAATGTCCAATGGGTTGCGAGCGTGCCGTGGTTCCGAGTTCTGCTCTGGAGTGCCTGTGCTTTGGTCACATCTGTTGTTTATATGATGGGGCTGGATCTGTCGTCGGCTGCCGGCACGCAACTAGGGCCGAAGTCTGTGACCGGCGTCATCAGCTACGTGTTCCAGTATCTTGGCGCCCCGTTTTGCGCATGGCAGCGGATAATCGCTATTGCCATCGGCGCGGTGGGGACGGTTTTGGCGGCGAGCGCATATGTTTTTCTGCGGAGAAACGGCTTGTGTGGGCCGCTGGTCACGGCTGGATGCTACTATTGTATTTTTGCTCTTATCGCCGCCGCATTGACCGCTGTGGGAAGGGAAGGCGACCCCCTTTGGAAAGGCCGCTATCTTGTCACGGAACTGTTTTTTTGGATCGGCCTTGCTTGCTTGCTCCATTCGATTCCGGCGAGTTTCTACGGGAAAGGTGTTCTTCGCAGGGCTGGGATGATCGGATTGGGTATTTTGTTGTGCCTTGCAACGCTGAACTGGGGCCGCAGCCTCAAACATGCTAACGGTGATTATTGCGAACTGAAAGCCAGACGTGGAAGAATTCTGGCGGGCGTGCCGAAACCGGAAGATTTGCGGTGCCTGTATCCCGACGCGAAGCAACTTGAGATCTTTTTTGGGCAACTCAAATCTGCCCGGCTGTCATTGTATCGGGATTCTACTGGAGAAGGTGCGGATAAATGGGAAATAAGAAAGTGATTTGTAAGAACTCTTGTGCCCTGCGGTTGGACAGCCGGGCGGAGCAACATAAACCCAAAGGGAAGAGACCCCGGAGATATGAAAGGCAGTAACAATCGCGTGGGTCAGCTGGGCAAATTGTTACGGCACTTGCTCGGCGACGCGCCGGGGGTTGGTTTTATTGTCGGGATGCGCGAGTTCAAGAAACGAGGGCTGGCGTGAGACATTTACGATTCGTGTTTTATTTCTTCGGCGCGCTGGCGGTGATCGTGCTGGTGCTGCGGCTGTTCATGCCGTTCCAGGAGATTTGGGACCGATGGAAGAAGATTGCCCATCGGCTGGGCGTCTGGCAGACCAATCTGATCCTGACGCTGCTCTATTTCCTGCCTGCGAGCCAGTAGCCAACGCAACACTTGCGGCTGGCTGCTGGGCATCGT
>DYDL01000001.1 GCA_020717925.1 Desulfocapsa sp. | reverse complement strand
GCCATGTTCCACGGCCCAGCCAAAGATCATGTCGTCGATCTCCTGCTGACTGGGCTCGCGCTCCACCCGGTACTCCTTGCCTTTCCAGGTGGTGACCGCCGGTTTCAAAGCAGCCACGGTGCGGATGGAGTTCACCGCCGACTGCTGGGCAATGATGCCTCCGTCAATGAGGCTCTTGAAGTCCACATACCGGTACTTTTCAAAGTCTGCCAGCCGGTCGATGCGGGCCATGCGCACCACGCGCAGGTTTTTGCGGGCGGCCAGGATCTCCAGGGTGCCGGCCTCGAACTCCGGGGCGCAAACCACCTCGAGGTAGTTCTGGCTCAAGAGCTCGGCCGTGGCAAGGTCGCAGGCGCGGTTCAAGACCACGGCGCCTCCGAAGGCGGCGATGCGGTCGGCCCGGTTTGCCCGGTTAAAGGCCTGGGCCAGGGTGTCGCCGTAAGCGGCACCGCAAGGGTTGTTGTGCTTGAGGATGACGGCTGCCGGCCGCCCCATGAGATACTTGATGATGTTCAGGCCATTGTCGATGTCGGTGAGGTTGATCTTACCGGGATGCTTGCCCACCTGTAGCATATCCGCTACGCTAATGCCGCTTACCAGGCCGTTGCCCGGCTCGATATAGCGACAGTCACCCAGCGTCAGATTGCCGTTCACCAGTTCGTAAAGGGCCGCCTCCTGGTCCGGGTTCTCGCCGTAGCGCACGCCCCGCTCATCCACCGTGCCATCCTCGGCCACGATCTTCCAGGTCCGCTTACGGTACACCAGGGTCTGGTCGCCAAAGGCAATGGTCATCTCCATGGGGAAGTGATCCCCGAGGATGGTGGTATACATCTTTTTTAGATCTTGCGTAGCCATATGGTCTCCTTGATTTAGCCAGGTTGCTAGTCTATTAGTCTGTAGACTGTTAGGTAATAATTAAAAGCTAACAGGCTAAACAGCTACAGACTATCTACCTGAGCCTTATCGCTTTTTCATAACATGCCCGCCGACAACGGAAAACCTTTTTTCGCTTCAGGCAGCCTGGCTGCCTTGGGCCACCGCCTGCTGGAAGGAGGAATCCCAATCCTTGCGCACCGGGTCGAAACCATGCTGACGGATCATGGCGCTCACCTCGGCCAGCGAGCGGTGGTCACCAACGGCAAACTGCTCACCGGACAGCGCCGGGTTACCGTAACCGCCAGGCGCGGTACAGGAGCCGGCCGAATAACGGGTCGGCCCAAACCCCAGCATGCCGTCGCGGAAACGCGCCTCCTCGCGGGTGGAGAGGAGCAGCCCGACATCATGGTCAAAGAGACGCATGGCAAAGAGCAACTGGGCCAGGTCGCGCTCCGTCACCGGCGCCAGGGGCGCAAAGCCCCCCTCCGCCGGCCGCAGCCTGGGAAAGGAAACGGTAAAGGAGGTCTGCCAGAAGCGTTGGCGCAACCAGGCGAGATGCAGGGCCAGGGCCACGCCCTCGGCGCGCCAGTCCGCCAAACCAAGCAGGGCGCCGATGCCAACCTCGCGCATCCCGGCCGCGGCGGCCCGGGCCGGGGTACCCAACCGGAAATCAAAGTCACGTTTTGGGCCTGCTGGATGCAGGCTGGCATAGATTTCCCGGTCATAGGTTTCCTGATACACGGCCACGGCGGTGATACCGGCCCGGAACAACCTGGCATACTCAAGGGTGGACAGGGGCTGCACCTCCATGGACACGGCCGCAAACTTGTCACGCAGTCTTAAGGCCAACTCCTCCAGGTAATCAACCCCTAGCCGGCCCGGGGCCTCGCCAGCCACCAGCAGGATATGACTAAAGCCACGGTCGTGCAGGATAGCGGCCTCGGCCTCGGCTTCCTCAATCGTCAGTATGCGACGCTCAATCCGGTTGTCGGCGGAAAAGCCGCAATACAGACAGCGGTTTTGGCACAGGTTGGAGAGGTAAAGCGGGGCGTAGAGTTGCATGGTCGAGCCGAAGCGCTGCCGGGTGATGGCGGCCGAGCGTTTAGCCATGGGGGGCAGCATGTCATCGGCAGCCGGCGACAGCAGGGCGATCAGCCCTGCGACATCAAGACGCTCGGCGGCCAGGGATCGTTCAACCTCCCGGACAGTTACCGCCGCAAGGCGCGCCTGCAGATCATTGAACAGCGGGGGGAAATCCATGGCGCTCACCGCAGGAAATCAAGACCTGCCTGCGGGGAAGAGGCAGCGGCAACCGGGCCGGATACACCCAGGCCAGCCTCAAAGGCATCCCGTCCAGCCTTGACAGCGGCGGCAAAGGCTTGGGCCATGCGCACCGGGTCGCCAGACACGGCAATGGCGGTATTGATCAGGACGGCGTCGGCACCCATTTCCATGGCCTGGGCCGCATGAGAGGGCGCCCCAAGGCCGGCGTCCACCACCACCGGCACCCTCGCCTGCGCGATGATGATCTCCAGTTGAAAACGGGTAAGCAACCCCTGATTGGTGCCGATCAGCGAACCGAGCGGCATGACCGCGGCCGCCCCTGCCTCCTGCAGATGCTGGGCAAGAATGGGGTCGGCGTTCATGTACGGCAGCACAATGAAGCCTTCCTTCACCAACACCTCGGTGGCCTTCAAGGTTTCCACCGGATCGGGCAACAGGGTACGGGGGTCGGGGGTAACCTCCAGCTTGAGCCACTCCCCGGCGCCAGCCGCCCGGGCCAGACGGGCAAGCCGCACCGCTTCGTCGGCGTTTCTTGCGCCAGAGGTATTGGGCAGAAACACATATTGGTGCCGGTCGAGCATGGTCATGAGGTCATCGCCCGGGTCATTCAGATCGACCCGGCGCAGGGCAACAGTGACCATCTCGGCGCCAGAGGCCTCGATAGCCGCCCGCATCAGGGCCGAGGAGGGGAATTTGCCAGTACCGACGATCAGGCGGGAGGAAAAGATACGACCGGCAATGGTCAGCATGATGCACCGCCCCCAACGAAACGTATCACTTCCAATACCATACCCTCCCGCAACCGCATGCCTTCATAAGTTTCACGCGCCTGGATAACGCCGTCGCACTCCACGGCCACGGTATCGGGGTTCAGCCCTTTACCACGAAGAAACGTGGCCAGGCTGATCTCAGCGTCCAGTGCTGTTTTGACGCCGTTGCAAATTATTTCCATCACCCTGTCCTGTCCCACTGTTGCGCGCTGCTGCAAAACTTCATCTAAAACACCAAGAGCCAAGACGGTAGTCCCAAAGAAAAAAGGTTGATATGAAATCAATCATATCAACCTTTTGACAACAAGGGTCGATGCACCGTGTCAGGCGTCTTTCTGCCCCGCGGCCTCCTGATAATTGGTCAACTCCAGGATGGCCATGGGCGCGGCATCGCCAATTCGGTTGCCCGTCTGGATGATGCGGGTGTAACCGCCGTTACGTTCCATGTACTGACCGCGCAGGTCGGTAAAAAGCTTGGCCACCACCTTCTTATCCTGAATGACAGCCAAAGCCTGGCGCCGGGCATGCAGGTCACCACGCTTGGCCAGGGTGATCATGCCATCCGCCACCTTGCGCAACTCCTTGGCCTTGGGCACCGTGGTCACAATCCGCTCGTGCTCCAGCAGCGCGGTCACCATGTTGCGCACCATCGCCTTGCGGTGTGATGTGGTACGTCCCAGCCTTCTTCCTGTTCTCTTATGCCTCATAACAAACCTCGTACCGGGTTCTAATCATTATCTTCAACAAGGGGAACGGCAACAGCGACAACAGTGCCCTCGGCAGGCGCCTCCCAATGGTCCAGCTTCAGACCCAGGGAAAGATCCATCTCGGAGAGCAACTGCTTGATTTCATTAAGTGACTTGCGGCCAAAATTCTTGGTCTTCAGCATCTCGGCCTCGGTGCGCTGCACCAACTCACCGATATAGCGGATATTGGCGTTACGCAGGCAGTTGGCGGATCGTACGGATAGCTCCAGATCCTCGACACTGCGGCACAGGTTATCATTGATCGGCGCGGCATGTTTTTCTTGCAGGGTCTCGGGCGCCGGCTCAACCTTGTCTTCATCGAAATTGATAAAGACCTGCATCTGCTCCTTCAAAATCTTGGCGGCAAAGGCCAAGGCATCCTCAGGCCTGATCGACCCGTCGGTATAAACCTCCATGGTCAACTTGTCGTAATCGGTCTGCTGTCCGACACGCGCCTGGCTGGTTAGACAGGTCACCTTGGTGATGGGGGTAAAAATCGCATCAATGGGGATAACGCCGATAACCTGCTCTTCGGGTTTGTGCTTTTCCGCCGGCGCATAGCCCTTACCCCATTCAACCCGGAATTCGCCGGTAAAACGGCCATCATCACCAGTGATGGTGCAGATGTGCTTGTCCGGATTCATGACCTCCACGAAATTACCAAGATTCAAGTCCCTGGCCAGCACCGGACCTGGTTCGCTCTTGTCAATGGTGATGGTCTGCGCCTCGGCGCCCTTGAGCTTGAGACGGACTTCCTTCAGGTTCAGGATGATTTCCGTAACATCTTCAAGAATGCCCGGCATGGTGGACAACTCGTGCTTGGCCCCCTCGACCTTAATCGAGGTGATGGCCGCCCCCTGGATAGAGGAGAGCAGGATGCGCCGCAGGGAGTTACCGATAGTGGTGGCAAAACCACGCTCCATGGGCTGCACCACAAACTTGCAGTAGCTCGCCGCATGGCTTTCCTGATCCAAAACCACCCGATCCGGGACAATCAACTCATGCCAATTGCGGTAGAAAGGTGCTTTCTCGGTGGAGATGACTTGCTCTTTTTCCATGGGAGACCTTTATTGTCGAAATCGTATTATGCCCCATGCTGGGGAAAAATGATTCAGACGCAATGACCGTTTGCGCTTTCTGCTAAGGCTGCAACGGACGGAAATCGTTCATATGCAAAGAAGTCATCAGTTTTATTTGGAATACAATTCCACGATGAGCTGCTCATGGATTGGCATGGTAATCTCTTCCCGGCTGGGCAGTGATTTAACCTTGGCCTTGTAATTCTCTTTGTCCAGTTCAACCCAGGCCGGCACACCCCGCCGCACCACGGCTTCCAAGCTATCGTTGATGGTCTCGATCTTCCGGCTCTTTTCCTTGACCGTCAGTACGTCGCCTGCCTTCACCAGGAAGGAAGGAATGTTGACCATCCTGTCGTTCACCATCATATGGTTGTGCCGGACGATTTGGCGGGCCTGGCTCCTGGAACTGGCGAAACCCATACGATACACGACATTGTCCAGCCGCCGCTCCAGGAACACCAACAGGTTTTCACCGGTAACGCCCTTGGCCCGCTCCGCCCTCTCGAAGAACTGACGGAACTGCCCTTCCATCATGCCATAGATGCGACGCACTTTCTGCTTTTCCCGCAACTGAATGGCATAGTCGGAAACCTTGCGTACCCGCGCCTGACCGTGCTGCCCAGGCGGAAATGCCCGTCGTTCAAAGGCACATTTGTCGGAATAGCACCGATCCCCTTTGAGAAACAGTTTGAGCTTTTCCCGCCGACACTGCCGGCACACAGCCCCTGTATATCTGGCCAATGCTTTACCTCCGTACCTGTTTTACCAGTAAATAAAATCGCCCGCCAAACACCCGTTGCCGTTAGACCCGCCGTCGCTTGGGGGGCTTGCAGCCGTTATGGGGAAGAGGCGTAATGTCGCGGATGACACTGACCTCCAGGCCAGCCCCCTGCAAGGCGCGCATCGCCGACTCACGGCCAGGGCCAGGGCCCTTAACCCGGACCTCAACCTTGCGCATACCGTTCTCCATCGCCTTTTTGGCGGCAGCGTCAACGGCATTCTGAGCGGCAAAAGGCGTGCTTTTCCGCGACCCTTTAAACCCCAGCACCCCGGAACTGCACCAGGAAATCACATTCCCCTGCCGGTCACTGAAGGTGATGATGGTATTGTTGAAGGTGGAACGGATATGAACAATGCCCTCAGGGACATGTTTCTTTTCCTTGCGCTTAACGCGACGTGCCTTCGGACCTGCCATGACATTCTCCTAAAAACGATTTTCATGCGAAGGGGTTTTCCCACGCGTGAAGAGAGATGATTGTTACCGACGCGCTCCAGCACCGCGTCTCGGACCCTTCCTGGTACGGGCGTTGGTTTTGGTCCGCTGTCCGTTGACCGGCAGCCCCTTGCGGTGCCGCAGGCCACGATAGCAGCCGAGATCCATGAGCCGTTTGATGTCCATGGCCACCTCGCGCCGGCGATCACCCTCAACGGCGAAATCACCTTCGATGATCTTACGAATGGCGGTCACATCGTTGTCGGTCAGGTCGTCGCTCTTCATGTTGAAGGCAAGATTGGCCCTCTCCAGGATCTTGCGCGCCGAAGTGCGGCCGATTCCATGGATATAGGTCAGGGCAATCTCCATGTGCTTGCCCTTGGGTAGATCGATACCAGCTATACGTGCCAAGGTCGTCCTCCAGAATCGCGCCCGGGAATCATCCCTGCCGCTGCTTGTGTTTCTTGATTTTGCATGAAACGCGCACTACACCCTTCCGCTTGAAGACCCGGCAGTCTGTGCACATTTTCTTCACCGAAGCTCTTACTTTCATCGCCGCACCTGTTCTAGTTGATCCCCTATTTTTTACGGGGTTGTTGCTTGGCCCGGAAAATAACCCTACCTCGGGTCAGATCATAGGGCGATAGTTCAACCGTGACCTTGTCGCCTGGTAGTATCTTGATAAAATGCATACGCATCTTACCGGATATGTGGGCAAGCACCTTGTGACCGTTATCCAGTTCCACCCTGAACATGGCATTGGGCAACGGCTCGATAATAGTCCCTTCTACCTGAATGGCCTCTTCCTTGGGCATGAAAACTCGTTTCTCCCGAAGTATGCGCAACCAAAGTCAAAATGATAATTTTACCGCCCGCTATTCTCTGGCCAAGGAGGGGCGGACAAAATTGGTTACTATACCTTGTTTTTTTTATTGCTCAACCATTTTATTTATTAACCACAAACACTCGGTCCATCTCACACCTGACATTGGCTCAAGATTAACGGTCCTTCCTTGGTAACCACCACCGAGTGTTCAAAATGTGCCGAGGAGGCCCGATCCCGAGTCACCACGGTCCATCCGTCGCGGAGCACCTCAACGTCAAAGCTGCCAGCGTTCACCATCGGCTCGATGGCCAACACCATGCCAGCCTGCAAGCGCGGGGTTGGCTCGTTGCGCCGGTAGTTGGGAATCTCTGGTGGTTCATGCAAGCGAACGCCAATTCCGTGGCCCACAAATTGGCGGACAACCGAAAAGCCGTGCATTTCCACATGATCCTGGATCGCACCGGATATATCATTGATCCTGTTGCCGACCCGCGCCTGAGCAATGCCCTTGTGCAGGGACTCCCTGGTTACCCGCAGCAGTTTATCCCGTTCTTCACTTATCCTGCCGACGGCCACCGTGATTGCGGCGTCGCCGTAAAAGCCCTCATACTTCACGCCAAAATCGATACTGACGATATCACCTTCCAGCAACATCACCTTTTTGGAAGGGATGCCATGCACCACCTCATGATTCACCGACACGCACAGACTGCCGGGAAAACCACGATATCCCTTGAAGGCCGGCATGGCCCCGCGTTTTCTGGCGAACTCCTCGGCCCACGTGTCCAACTGCCAGGTAGTTACCCCGGGGGCGACCTTTTTCCGCAGCATGTCAAGGGTAGCGGCGACAATCCGGTTTGCTTCACTAAGGATGCGGATTTCCGCCTCCGATTTCAGGATGATCCTCGTCCCCATCAGGGCAACAACCTCAGCCGCGTCGCCCTCTGATTCGTCCGCTCTTCAAAAAGCCATCGTAGTTCCGCATCACAGTGTGGGACTCGATCTGTGACATGGTATCGATGGCCACTCCCACCACGATGAGCAGAGCCGTACCGCCAAAATAGAAGGGTACGTTCAGCTTGCTGACAAGCACCGTGGGCAGCACGCAGATGGCGCTCACATAGGCGGCGCCAATGACGGTAAGCCGGACAATGATCTTGTCAATGAACTCGGCTGTTTTCTTGCCAGGCCGGATACCAGGAACAAACCCGCCGTTTTTCTTCAGATTTTCCGCCACATCCACCGGGTTGAAAGTCACCGCGGTGTAGAAAAAACAGAAAAAGGTGATAAGCCCGACGTACATAATGGTGTGCAGAAAACTGCCCCACTGCATCATCGCGGATGCCTCTTTCAGCCACTCTATCTTGGTGAGCCCGCCGATGGTCGCGGGAAACATCATGATGGACGAGGCGAAAATCGGCCCGATAACCCCGGACATATTGATTTTCAACGGCAGGTGCGACTGCTGCCCGCCATACATCTTACGGCCGACCACCCGCTTGGCGTATTGCACCGGAATGCGACGCTGGGCAGTTTCAAAGTAGAGGATAATCCCCACCACCGCCGCCATCATGGCCAGCAGCACCGGGAGCAGAATAAAGGGCATCTCGCCGGCCAGGGACATGCGCACGGTATTGGCAATCGCCACTGGCAAACGGGCCACGATCCCGGCAAAGATGATAAGCGACATACCGTTGCCAATACCCCGCTCGGTCATCTGCTCGCCCAGCCACATGATAAAAGCGGTACCCGAGGTGAGCGTCAGGACAGTCATGACCCGAAAGCCCCAGCCGGCGTTGATGACGATCATGCCGCCATCCGGAGCATTCATGCCCTCAAGGCCGACACTGATGAACAGCCCCTGGATAATGGCAAGAACCACGGTAGCGTAACGCGTGTACTGGGTAATCTTGCGCCGGCCCGATTCCCCCTCCTTGGAGAGGGCTTCCAGTTGTGGGATCACTACCGTGAGCAACTGAAAAATAATCGAGGCGCTGATATAGGGCATGATGCCCAAGGCAAAAATCGAAAAATTCTGCAGCGCTCCGCCCGAGAACATATCGAGCATGCCGAAGAGAGTGCCGGAGTTTTTAGCAAAAAAGGCGGCCAGAGCCTCACCGTTAATACCCGGTGTTGGAATCTGCACCCCGATTCTGTAAACAGCGAGCATGCCCAAGGTAAAGAGCACACGCCGACGCAGTTCCGGGATATTAGCGGCGTTCTGGAATCCGGCCTTCATGGGAACCCTTACTCCTTAGCCTCAATCGTGCCGGAAGCGGCTTCGACCTTCTTGCGAGCCCCATCACTGATCTTGTCCACCACCACGGTCAGAGACTTGGAGAGTTCCCCCTTGCCAAGCAGCTTTACCAGCAGGTCACGCTTGTGCACCAGCCCATGGGCTATGAGGGTGGCGCGGTCAACCCGGGCGCCAACCTCAAACCGCTCCAGATCCTGGACATTGACGATAGCGTACTCCTGTTTAAAGATATTGGTGAAGCCCCGCTTCGGCAGGCGGCGCTGCAAAGGCATCTGGCCACCCTCGAAACCAGGTTTGTTGCCGCCGCCGGACCGGGCTTTCTGCCCCTTATGTCCGCGCGCCGCGGTTTTACCATGGCCAGATCCTGGGCCGCGACCGACCCGTTTCCGCTGCTTGCGTGACCCCGGATGCGGGGACAGATTGCTTAACGTCAACATGATTCTATTCCTCCACCACCACAAGGTGTGCAACCTTTCTGATCATGCCCCGGATTTCCGGCGTATCTTTCCGCACCACGGTTTTATTGGTCTTGGTCAAACCCAGACCGATCAGGGTAGCCCTGATTTTCATGGTGCTGCCTATCTTGCTTTTCTTCAAGGTAACCTTGAGTTGGTCTGCCATGGTCGGCCCCGTCCTTCTACTAGTCCCGCACTTTCACCGCCAGCCCGCGCCGGCGAAACAATACTGGCAAAGGATGTCCCTCTGCCCGACAATCAGCTTACTTTTCAGGCAACAATCTCAGCGGCCGTCTTATTCCGGCTGGCCGCGATCTGTTCAACAGAACGCAGGGTCCGCAAGCCGTTCAAAGTAGCCTTCACCAGATTGTGGGGATTATGGGATCCGAGACATTTAGTCAAGATGTTCTGAATACCGGCGGCCTCCAGCACCGCGCGCACCGCGCCGCCGGCGATAACGCCCGTACCGGCCGAGGCGGGTTTCAGCATGACCAGACCGGCGCCGAATTTTCCCTTGACCTCATGGGGGATGCTCGTCTCGGAAAGCGCCACGCCCTGCATGTCCTTGCGCGCCTTTTCCAGCCCCTTACGGATGGCCTCTGGAACCTGATTGGCCTTGCCAAGGCCGTACCCGACCTTGCCCTTGCCATCGCCAACCACGCAGATGGCGCTAAAACTGAACCGTCGGCCACCCTTAACAACCTTAGCGGTCCGGTTGATAAAGACGATCTTTTCGATCAGATCGTCGGTTGCAACATTCTTAAAATTCGCCACGATTATTCTCCCAACAATCTCACATTTCCAAAGCGCATCCGGTCATCATAGCGACCAGTGCAACCTAGAAAAGCAGGCCACCTTCGCGGGCCCCGTCAGACAGGGCTTTAACCCTACCATGATAGATATAGCCGCCACGGTCAAAGACCACAGTCTCAATGCCGGCAGCCTTGGCCTTTGCGGCCAGAAGCTTGCCAACCTGATGGGCTTGACCCTTTTTGCCCTTCGGATCCTCAGCCGTAAAGTCCTTGGCAACAGTGGACATGCTCACCAAGGTACGTCCCGCCTTGTCGTCGATAACTTGGGCGTAAATATGTTTTGCACTCTTGAACACACGCAGCCGCGGCATATCCTGCGTACCGGCAATCTTCTTCCTGATCCGCTTGATACGCTTCTGCCGGGCCACCGTTTTGGGATTAGTCCTAGCCATTTTCTCTTCCCCGCTTCTTGAAACAGCTCACCCGTTACTTACCGGCCGCCTTGCCGACCTTGCGCACAATGCGCTCATCCTCATACCTGATGCCCTTGCCCTTATATGGTTCAGGCTTCCGCACGGCGCGCAACCTGGCGGCAGTCAGTCCGAGCAATTCCTTGTCAATGCCTTCCAGGAAAATGTCCGACTTTTCAACCTTGGCGGACACGCCCGCGGGCAATGCGAAGTTCACCGAATTAGAAAACCCAACATTAAGAACAATTACCTTGCCATTTACCTCGGCCTTGTAACCGACACCCTCGATGATCAGCTTACGCTGAAAACCCTTTTCGACCCCTTGCACCATATTGGCAACCAGGGTGCGGGTCAAACCGGAAAAGGCCGCGGTCCGCTTGCTGTCATCCAGACAGACGATCCGCATGATGCCGCCATCTTCCTCAAGTTTCACTTCCGGGCGGATATCCCGCTCCAAAATGCCCTTGGGTCCGGTGACCTTGACATGCGTTCCCTCTGTCTGAATCTTGACCCCTTTGGGAATCGTGATCGGTGCCTTACCTATCCTGGACATGTGATCTCTCCAATGTCTTGCGCAAAATGGCTGGCAGATAATCAACTGCGCCGCCGCCATGCATACCGCTTGCAATCGTCAAAAAAATTGTGGCGGGCAGATGACGTCTCTTGCCACCAAGCCCGTCAACCTTCCGTGCCGGCTTACCAGACTTCACAGAGCAATTCGCCACCAAGGCCAAGCGTTCTGGCCTCACGGTCGGCGACAACGCCCTTGGAGGTGGAGATGATGGAAACCCCCAGGCCGCTCATGACCTTCGGGATCCCGTCCGCCTTCACATAAATCCTCCGGCCGGGCTTGCTGACGCGCCGCAGGTTGGTGATGACCTTTTGGTTGGCGCTGTCGTACCGCAGAAGAACCCGCAGGGTACCCTGTTTCGTGTCATCAATGACCTGATAGTCATCAATGTAGCCTTCCTTCTTAAGCGTAGCGGCCACGTTGACCTTGAGCCTGGAGGACGGCATATCCACACTCTTGAACTTCGCCATGCCGGCATTTCTAATCCTGGTCAGCATATCCGCCAGGGGATCACTCATACTCATGCGATGCGCTCCTCATCATACTGCGTTTTTCGGACTGCAACTAACGGGCGGCCCGTTTGGTTATGACGCTGCCAGCCGGCCTACCAGCTCGACTTGGTCACTCCGGCGACTTCACCGCGGGATGACAAATTTCTGAAGCAGATACGACAGACACCAAACTTGCGGATAAAGGCCCGCGGCCGTCCGCACAGCGGACAACGGTTGTATGCCCTTACCTTGAACTTCGGCTTGCGCTGAGCTTTCGCTATCAATGATTTCTTAGCCACCGTGTTTCTCCCTGGCCTTAATTATTTCCTGAAAGGCATACCCAGCAGACGAAGAAGGGCGCGCCCCTCTTCGTCGGTTTTGGCGCTGGTGGTAATGCAGATGTTCAACCCCTTGATCTTGTCGATCTTATCGTAATCGATCTCCGGGAAAATGATGTGCTCCTTGATGCCCATGCTCATATTGCCACGGCCGTCAAAAGCCTTGGGCGATACCCCGCGAAAATCGCGGACACGGGCCAGGGAAATATGCACCAATTTGCTGAAAAAATCGTACATCCTGTCGCGCCGCAAAGTGACGCAGGAGCCTATGGGCATTCCTTGCCGCAGCTTGAAGGTGGCGATAGAACGTTTAGCCTTGGTAATCACCGCCTTCTGTCCGGCGATGAGCGAGAGCTCCTGGGCGGCGCCATCGACAATCTTGGGGTTTTGCACCGCCTCGCCAAGTCCCATATTCAGAACAATCTTGGTGATTTTGGGAACCTCCATGATGTTCCGATACCCAAACTCCTTCATGAGTTGGGGGATGCATTCTTTTTCGTAATATTCCTGTACGCCCGCCATGATCGCCTCCAAAAACAACCAGCCCTATCAGGCCTTGAATTCCACTGCTTCGCCGCATTTTTTGCAGAAACGCACCTTCTGCCCGTCATCCAGCATCTTGTTGCCGACCCGCACCGTCTTCGTGCATTTGGGACAGATAATCAAAACATTGGAAACATGCACAGCGGCTTCCTTCTCAATAATACCGCCCTGCTGGTTCATGGCGCTGGGCTTGGTATGCCGTTTCACCATGTTGATCTTTTCCACCACAACCCTGCTGGTCTTATAGTGGACCTTGAGAACCTTGCCAACCCGACCCTTGTCCTTGCCGGCAATTATCTCCACCTGGTCATTCACTCTTATATGGCTTTTATCGAGCTGCATTGGTTCCTGCCTTTTTTTGCCACGCCCTTACAGAACCTCGGGCGCCAAGGAGATGATTTTCATGTAACCCATGGCCCGCAACTCCCTGGCCACCGGGCCAAAGATACGAGTACCAATGGGCTCGCCGCTCCCAGTGAGCAGCACCGCCGAATTGTCGTCAAAACGCACCGAGGTGTCATCCATACGCCTGATTGCACTGGCAGTCCGGACAATGACGGCACGCATGACATCGCCTTTCTTCACCTTGGCATTCGGAATAGCTTCCTGGACGGCCACGACGATCACATCGCCAACCTTGGCATAGCGACGCCTGGTTCCACCGAGCACCCGGATACACAGAACCTTCTTGGCCCCGGAATTGTCTGCTACATTAAGCACTGTTTCATTCTGTATCATGACTTCCTCGTCTGGGCACAAGCTAAGTTTCTCTGCAACAAACTCGGCTCCGCCCGTGTGATCAAGGGGCTGGATAATGGTTCAATAATGGTTCTTCCCTTTCCATCCCGACCCTGGTTCCTGGAAAGGATTTTAAACCGCCTTTGCTATGATCTCTCGTACCTGCCACCGCTTGCGCTTGCTTAAGGGACGGCACTCCTCGATCATAACGCGATCACCGACCGCGCAGCTGTTCTCAGGATCATGGGCCATGTACTTAACGTTCCGCCGCATGATTTTCCCATAAAAATCATGCTTGACCGTCCGCTCGGTGTTGACCACCACGCTCTTGTCCATGGTGTTGCTGACCACCACACCGACCTTCGTCTTCCGGTTTTTCCTCGACTCGCCCATCATCTTGTTATCCTGTCACTTGGAAAGTGTTTTAAAGATTGCCCGGTATTAAGGCAAACAATCAACTGGCGGCCGACTGCTTTTCGGCTATGATCGTTTTCACTCGAGCAATGCTCTTTTTAGCGGCACTGATCGTGGCGGTGTTTTCCAACGGCCGGATGCCGTGTTTGAATCTTAACTTGAACAATTCCTCGCCCAGTTCTTTTTCCTTGGCGACCAGGGCCTCGATGTTCAACCCACGCAAATCTGCAAGTTTCATATAATGGCACTCCTCGCAATCACCTTGGTGGCGAACGGCAGTTTGGCAGCCGCCAGGGTGAGGGCCACTACGGCCAGCTCCTCCTCCACCCCGGACAACTCATAGAGGATACGGCCGGGCTGTATTTTCGCGGCCCACGATTCCGGATTACCCTTACCCTTACCCATACGGGTTTCGGCAGGCTTCTTGGTGATCGGCTTATCCGGAAACACACGAATCCACATCTTGCCACCGCGCTTGACCTTCCGGTTAATCGCGACACGGGCCGCCTCGATCTGCCGCGCCGACATCAGCCCGCATTCGACAGCCTTCAAGGCATACTCACCAAAGGCAATGGAAGAACCACGGGCCGCTGTGCCGGTCATTCTGCCCTTCCGCTGTTTCCTGAATTTAACCTTCTTTGGGCTCAGCATTGCTATTTCCTCATCACGTGGATGGTGTCCGACTCATGGTGCGATGTTTCAATTCCCAAGCCAACGCAAGGTCAGCGCTCAAACCGCCATCTCTCCCTCGGAAAGCACTTCTCCCTGGAAGATCCAAACCTTGACGCCAATAATACCGTATGTCGTCTTGGCCTCGGCCAGGCCGTAATCAACATCGGCCCGCAGGGTATGCAGCGGCACCCTGCCCTCCCGGTACCATTCGCGGCGCGACATCTCCGCCCCGCCCAAACGACCGGAACAGGAAATCTTAATACCTTTGGCGCCGAACTTCAAGGCAATATTCACTGCCTTCTTCATGGCCCGCCGAAAGGCAATCCGGCGCTCAAGCTGCATGGCCACATTCTCGGCCACCAGTTGGGCATCGGCCTCGGGCCGCCGCACTTCCTGGATATCGATATGGCACTCACGCTTGGTGAGTTTATCAAGATCACGCTTTAAAGTTTCAATTTCAGCGCCCTTCTTGCCAATCACGATACCCGGTTTGGCGGTGATCAGCTTGACCCGAACCTTATCGCCGGTCCTGGCAATATGTATCCTGGAAATCCCGGCGTGAAAGAGCTTCTTTTTCAAGAACTTCCGGATCTTCTGGTCTTCAAGAAAAAACGGCACATAATTCTTGTCCGCATACCAAATGGAATCCCAGGACCGGATAATGCCCAGTCGCAAGCTGATCGGATTGACTTTCTGACCCAAAATAGTCCTCCATCACATCTGTGTTGAGGAAACCTCGACCGCCTGGCCAACCTAGGCCAGCAGCCACACACAAAATGTTCTATTGTTCATCCAGCACCACGGTGATGTGGCTCGTCCTCTTCAAAATTCTGGTTGCCCGCCCCATGGCACGTGGCATGAATCTCTTCAGCATGGGCCCACCGTCAATGAACACGGTTTTCACATACAAGGTATCCACATCAATGGATTCATTCTGGCTGGCATTGGACACCGCGCTCTCGATGACCTTGCGCAGAATCCGCGCTCCCTTCTTGGGCATGAAGCGCAAAGTGTTGATTGCGACTTCGACGGATTTACCCCGCACAAGGTCGGCAACCAGCCTGGCCTTTTGCGGAGAAATTTTACTATATCGGGTAACGGCCTTGGCTTCCATAACGTCTCTGGCTCCTTTCTGCTTTCCAGAAAAGCCCCCTGTCGATCAGGGGTGGTTACTTCTTGACCTTCTTGCCGGCCGTATGGCCATGGTAGGTCCGGGTAGGCGAAAACTCGCCCAGCTTATGACCCACCATATTCTCGGTGACAAAAACCGGGATGAATTTCTTGCCATTGTGGACCGCAAAGGTGATCCCAACCATATCCGGCAGGATGTCCGACCGCCGGGACCAAGTCTTGATCACCTTCCTGGAACTGGTCTCCTTGGCGACCTCAACCTTTTTCGCTAAATGATCGTCCACAAAGGGACCTTTTTTTACTGATCGAGCCACAGCATCTACCCCCTCTGTTCCTATTCGGATGCGCGATTCTAACTGCCAAACAAACCGCCCTTAGGATCTTTTCTTCACAATATCATTGTCGGATGTTTTCCGTTTCCTGGTCTTGAAACCCTTGGAGGGCATACCCCACGGTGAACATGGATGCCTACCGCCGGAACTCTTGCCTTCACCGCCACCCATGGGATGATCAACAGGGTTCATGGCAACGCCACGCACACTGGGACGAATACCCTTCCAGCGGTTACGGCCAGCCTTCCCCAGCTTCTGGCCCTCATGCTCGATGTTGCCAACCTGACCAATACAGGCCCGGCACTTGCGGTGAAAGCGGCGCACCTCGTTGGAGGGCAGCTTGACCAGGACATAATCCCCTTCCTTGGCCATCAACTGGGCCGCAGAGCCGGCAGATCGTACCAACTGGGCGCCCTTGTCGATCCTCATCTCAATGTTATGAATGGTGGAACCGAGGGGAATATTACCCATGGGCAGACAGTTGCCCACGCGAATATCCACCGTCTCGCCGGCCTCCACCGTATCATCAACCTTCATGCCCAAGGGCGAAAGGATGTAACGTTTTTCGCCATCAGCATAGAAAAGCAGGGCCAGATTGGCGGAACGGTTCGGGTCATATTCAATGGCAGCGACGCGGGCAGGGATACCCACCTTGTCGCGCTTGAAGTCGACTACACGATAGCGACGCTTGTGGCCACCACCGATATGCCGGGCAGTGATCCGGCCGTTGTTGTTCCGGCCTCCCGACTTTTTCATCGAGCGAATCAGACTTTTTTCCGGACCAGCCTTGGACAACTCTGTATTAACGATCGACACAAGAGAACGTTTGCCCGCCGATGTCGGTTTATAGGTTTTGGTTGCCATGTGAAACCCCGATAGCTATGTTGCCTGCGTTAACCCTAGGAACGACTACAGCCACGCCCAGAAAGGCTAAATCCCTTCAACAAAGTCAATCTTGTGTCCCTCGGTGAGGGAAACAATCGCCTTTTTCCAGTTGGAAGTCTGCCCGGTGTGGCGTCCAACGCGCTTCTGCTTACCGTGAATGGCGGCAGTTCGCACCTTGTCGACCTTGACCTTGAAAAGCTTTTCCACGGCCGCCTTGATCTCAACCTTGTTGGCCCGGCGGTCCACCTCAACCACGACCTGGTTGAAGGACTCCTGCAGCCCCATGCCCTTTTCAGTGAGGCAGGGCTTCTTGATCACTTCATAAATGGAATTCATGACAACAACCTCTCTTCAAGCTGGCCAATACAGGGCTTGAGCAGCACCACATGCTTGTGCAGCAGGATGTCGTAAACATTCAGCCCTGCGGTGGGAAGAACCTTATAGCCTGGAACATTCCGAGAGGATTTTTCCAGCCTTTCATTGCGCTCCGGGATGATGATCAGAGCATTTTCAATCCCCAGTTCCATCATCACAGCCTGGAAGGCCTTGGTCTTGATGGCGTCCATCTGGAAACCATCGAGCACGACGAGTTGCGCCTCGGAAAAACGGGTGGAAAGCGCCATCTTCAGGCCAAGCCTGCGCACCTTTTTGGGCATGGTAAAACTATAGTCGCGCGGACGGGGACCGAACAACGTGCCACCACCGCGCCAAAGTGGGGAACGCTTGCTACCGGCGCGCGCCCGGCCGGTGCCCTTCTGCTTGTAAGGCTTGGCCGTGCTGCCCTGCACCTCGGACCTGGTCTTGGTGCACGCAGTACCCTGGCGACGGCCGGCCAACTGCATCCTTACAATATCATGCAAAAGATGCGGATTGACTTCCAGCCCGAAGAGGGCGTCGTTCAACTCGACCTCCCCCACCTTTTCATTCTTCGTATTGACAACCTGTGTCATTGCCATATGCTGGCTCTCCCAAGAGTCACATTACAACTATGAAGCGAAGCACTTACTTGATGTGAATATGCAGCACTCCGTCCTCGGATCCGGGAACAGAGCCCTTGACTACCAAGGCGTTGTCCTCCGGCATGATATCAATCACCCGAACATTCTTCTTGGTCACCTGGACGTTCCCCATCTGGCCAGGCATGCGGCGGCCCTTGACCACCCGGCTGGGCCAGGCGCTGGCGCCGATCGAACCAGGAGCCCGATGGTGGTTGGAGCCGTGTCCAGACGGTCCACCGGAGAAACCATGACGTTTCATGACTCCCTGGTAGCCCCGTCCCTTGCTAAGCCCGGTGATGTCAACCAGATCGCCGACATTAAAGACGTCGGCCACGTTGATCTCCTGCCCCACCTCGTACTGATCGGGGTTGGCAACCCGGAACTCTTTAAGGTGATAGAAGGTTCCCTTGGCGGCTGCCTTGCAATGCCCTGCTAAAGGCTTGCTGGCCCGGGAATCCTTCTTGCCCCGAAAACCTACCTGGATGGCGCTGTAACCTTCCTTGGCCACCGTCTTCTTCTGCAGGACAACACAGGGACCAGTGGTGATAACGGTCACCGGCGTAACCGCACCCTCCTGCGAGTAGATGCGGGTCATCCCCAACTTCTTGCCAAGTAAACCCATTGTCTTAGGCATGCTTTCTATCCATTCTCAGTCGTTCATGCCGGCAGCATCCCAAATGGCTGCATCCGACGGAACCATCCAACCGTTCTAGGACGGTTAGAGTTTGATTTCAACGTCAACGCCGGCCGAAAGTTCCAGCTTCATCAAGGCGTCGATAGTCTGCTGCGTGGGCTCAAGGATATCGAGCAGACGCTTATGGGTGCGCATCTCGAAATGCTCACGAGATTTCTTGTCCACATGCGGCGACCGCAGCACACACCACTTGTTGATACTGGTCGGCAGCGGAATAGGTCCCGCGACACTGGCGCCAGTACCCTTGGCGGTCTCGACAATCTCCATGGTAGACTGATCGAGCAGCTTATGGTCGTAGCCTTTCAGCCTGATTCGTATTTTCTGTGTCGGCATCATGGCCTAGTCACCCTTCTCGATTACTCGATAATTTCGTTAATAACGCCAGCGCCAACCGTCCGGCCACCCTCGCGGATCGCGAAACGCAGTTCCTTCTCCATGGCGATCGGGGTGATCAGCGTCCCAACGATCGACACGTTGTCTCCTGGCATCACCATCTCCACCCCTTCGGGCAGCGTCACCACTCCGGTCACGTCCGTGGTCCGGAAGTAAAACTGCGGCCGGTACCCATTGAAGAACGGCGTATGTCGGCCGCCCTCCTCCTTGTTCAAGATATAGCACTCCGCCTTGAACTTCGTGTGCGGCGTGATGCTGCCCGGCTTTGCCAACACCTGGCCGCGCTCGATATCCTCACGCTTCGTGCCCCGCAGCAGCACGCCAACGTTGTCGCCCGCCTGGCCCTGATCCAAAAGCTTCCGGAACATCTCAACCCCGGTAACCGTGGTCTTCACCGTATCGCGGATGCCGACGATCTCGACCTCCTCGCCTACCTTGATCACCCCGCGCTCAATCCGGCCCGTCGCCACCGTGCCGCGGCCAGAGATGGAAAATACGTCCTCCACCGGCATCAGAAACGGCTTGTCAATGTCGCGCTGCGGCTCCGGCACAAAGGAGTCAACCGCGTCCATCAGGTCGTAAATACACTTGGCCGCCGCCTCGTCTTCCGGGTTCTCCAACGCCTTCAAGGCGCTCCCCTGGATGATCGGCGTGTCGTCGCCAGGATAGTCATACTTCGACAGCAGCTCACGCAGCTCCATGTCCACCAGCTCGATCAACTCCGGGTCATCGACCATGTCGCACTTGTTCAGAAACACCACCATCGCCGGCACGCCTACCTGCCGCGCCAGCAGAATGTGCTCACGCGTCTGCGGCATCGGGCCGTCGTCAGCTCCCACCACCAGAATGGCGCCGTCCATCTGCGCCGCGCCGGTGATCATATTCTTGATATAATCGGCATGGCCCGGGCAATCCACGTGCGCATAGTGCCGCTTCGCGGTCTCATATTCCACGTGCGCCGTGGCAATGGTGATGCCGCGCTCCTTCTCCTCCGGCGCCTTGTCAATCTCATCAAAGGCCGTGAATTTCGCCCACCCCTTGGTGGACAAAACCCGCGTTATCGCCGCGGTCAACGTCGTCTTACCGTGATCGATGTGACCGATCGTACCTATATTGACGTGGGGTTTCGTGCGCTCAAATTTCACCTTTGCCATGATCGTTCCCTCACTGTTTTTTGCTTGTCTGACTCTCTTAAATCAAACCCTTAACTTTCTGGACAATCTGTTTCGCTTTGCGGTCCGGCACCCGGTCGTAGGAGACGAAACGCATGGTATAATTGGCCCGCCCCTGGGTGACGGAACGCAGATCCGTGGAATAGCCAAACATCTCGGCCAGAGGCACATGCGCCTTAATGACCTGCATGGCCCGTTCCCGGCTCTCCATCCCCAGTATCCTGGCTCGCTTACCGTTCAAATCGCCGACCACCTCACCCATGAACTGCTCGGGCAAGACCACTTCCAGCTCCATGATTGGTTCGAGCAGGACAGGATCGGCCTCGGCCAACCCTTTACGCATGGCCATGGCGGTCGCCACTCCGAAGGCCTGTTCGCTGGACTCTTCCTCGTGGTAGGAACCGTCCACCAGGCTGACCCGGACGTCCATCACCGGAAAGCCGATCAAGGCCCCACCATCGAGACTGTCCCGCGCCGCCTTTTCAATGGCCGGCAAATATTCCTTGGGGATGGCACCTGCGGCAATGCAATTCTCAAACACAATGCCATCGCCACGCTTGAGCGGCGTAATCTCCAGCCAGACATGACCGTACTGCGCCTTGCCAACGACCGGATGCTCGAAAACACCTTCGACCCGGACCTGCTTCTCGATTGCCTCCTTGTAAGCCACCTGCGGGTTGCCAACGTTGGCCCCCACCTTGAACTCACGGAGTAATCGATCGACAATGATCTCCAGGTGCAACTCACCCATCCCCGATATGATCGTCTGGCCGGTTTCCCCATCCGTGGTAACATGGAAGGAGGGATCCTCCAGGGCGATCTTATCCAAACTATCAAAGAGCTTTTCTTCGTCAGCCTTGCCCTTGGGCTCAATGGCTATGCTGATCACCGGCTCTGGAAATTCCATGGTTTCCAACCGGATTGAATCCCCGGTGGCGCACAAGGTGTCGCCGGTGGTGGAAAACCTGAGACCAACCACGGCGGCGATATCGCCGGCGGTGACCTCCTGAATCTCCTCACGCTTGTTAGCGTGCATCCGGACAATACGGCCGATCTTCTCGGTCTTGCGCTTGCCAGGATTGTATATTTTGGCCCCGGCTTTCAACACCCCGGAGTAAACCCGCACATAAGCGAGGTTGCCGACAAAAGGGTCAGCGGCGATTTTAAAGGCCAGGGCGCAGAATTTTTCCTGCTCGCTGGTCTTGCGACTTTCGCTCTCGCCCTCGCTATTCACCCCCACCACAGGCGGTACATCCAGTGGCGAAGGCAGGAAGTCGACAACCGCGTCCAAAAGCGGCTGCACACCCTTGTTTTTAAAGGCGCTGCCGCAGAAAACTGGAACGAGATCCAGATGCAGCGTCGCCCTCCGCACCGCCTGCCGTAGCTCCTCGGCGGTGAGTGGTACTTCGTCCAGGTATTTTTCCATGACCCCTTCATCGAAGTCGGCCAACTTCTCGACAAGGGTCATTCGTGCGGCCGCGGATGCTTCTCTATAGGCTTCGGGGATCTGCTCTTCGAGCACAACCATCCCCCGGGACTCCTCATCAAAGACCATCATCTTTTCATCGATGAGGTCGATAACGCCCCGGAACAAATCTTCAACTCCGACCGGCAACTGCATTGCCAGGGGATTGGCCCCCAGTCGATCGGTCATCATCTCCAGGCAGCGCTGAAAGTCAGCGCCCACCCGGTCCATCTTGTTGACAAAGGCTATCCGGGGTATGCCGTAATGGTCGGCTTGCCGCCAGACCGTTTCCGACTGGGGCTCAACCCCCCCGACCGCGCAGAAGACAGCAACGGCGCCATCCAAAACCCGCAGGCAACGTTCCACCTCTATGGTGAAATCCACATGCCCGGGGGTGTCAATTATATTAATCTTATGCTCTTTCCAGGTGCAGGTCGTGGCCGCCGAACTGATGGTGATACCACGTTCCTGTTCCTGTTCCATCCAGTCCATGACCGCATCGCCGTCATGGACCTCGCCCAGCTTATGTGAACGCCCGGTATAATAAAGAATGCGCTCAGTTGTCGTCGTCTTGCCGGCATCGATGTGGGCCATGATGCCGATATTGCGAACTCGTGCGAGCGGTATGCTGGTTGCCACGGCGATTCTCTTTTCTCAATGTCATGGCTGCGTTAACCTACCAACCGCGAGTGACGACCTGCATGCTATCCGGACGTCTTCTGCTCAACTCATGGCGGCCCACCCTGCAACAGGGGCAAGGCCAGCCCCTCTACCAGCGATAATGGGCAAAAGCCTTGTTGGCCTCGGCCATGCGGTGGGTGTCTTCCCGCTTTTTCACCGAAGCACCACGATTTTCAAAGGCGTCCATCAACTCGCCGGCCAGCTTGTCGGCCATGGTCTTGCCAGAACGTTTCTTGGCAAACTCGACCAACCAGCGAATCGCAAGGGCGTTGCGGCGCTCGGCGCGCACCTCGACCGGCACCTGATAGGTGGCGCCACCCACACGCCGGGCCTTGACCTCAACCCGGGGGCGGACCTTGTCCATGGCCTTTTCAAACACTGCAAAAGCATCCTCGCCATTGGCCCGTTTCTGGACGAGATCCATGGCGCCGTAGAAAATCCCGCGGGCCACGCTCTTTTTACCGTCATTCATCAAACGGTTGATGAACTTGGAGGCGAGCATGCTATTGAAACGGGGATCAGGCGCGGACCGTTTTTTGCTAATCAACTTCTTACGAGGCATCTTTCCTCTCCTTGGAAAACCGTGCGCGCTTACTTCGGCCGCTTGGCTCCGTATTTCGAACGGCCCTGGCGCCGATCGGAAACGCCGAGCGTATCCAGGGTGCCACGGATAACATGGTAACGAACACCGGGGAGATCCTTGACCCTGCCGCCCCTGATCAGCACCACGGAGTGTTCCTGCAGGTTATGACCAACGCCGGGGATATATGAGGTGACTTCCATGCCGTTGGTCAACCGCACCCTGGCAACCTTACGCAAGGCGGAGTTCGGTTTCTTCGGGGTGGTCGTATACACCCGGACACAGACCCCCCGCTTCTGCGGCGAGCCCTTCAGGGCCGGGGTGTTGGTCCGCTTGGCAACCTTCTTGCGGCCCTGCCGTACCAGTTGGTTGATGGTGGGCATTTGATTCAAACTCCTAATGGTATACGAAAAAATTATTTCCTACCCTGCCAAACACGGAAACTACAGCCTTTCCGAGGCGCGGGAAGTCGGAATATTTAACCGAAGGGTTCCCGCTTGTCAAGGCCTATATTGCCGCCAGCCAAAAACCGGCCTTGACGCCAACCGTGTCCCTGGCCAACGCCGGCAAACATTGCTCAATGGCGGCTCAGATCGTAACGTTCCAAGCCGGTACCGGCAGGCACCAAACGGCCCATGATAACATTCTCCTTCAGGCCGGAAAGATCGTCTACCTTGCCGGCCATGGCGGCGTTGGTAAGCACCTTGGTGGTCTCCTGGAAGGAGGCGGCCGATATAAAGCTGTCCGTGCTCAAGGAGGCCTTGGTGACGCCCAGCAGCAAGGGCTCGGCCACGGCCGGCCTTTCATTGCTGGCCAGGAGGTTATCGTTCTCCTCGCTGAACCGCCACCATTCGACCTGTTCGCCGAGCATAAAGGTAGAGTCACCGACGTCGGTAATGGTGACTCGCCGAAGCATCTGACGGACAATAACCTCAATGTGCTTGTCGTTGATCTTGACACCCTGGAGCCGATAGACCTCCTGGATCTCGTTCACCAGGAACTTGGCAAGATCCTTGACGCCGTTGACCCGCAGGATGTCGTTGGGATCCGGAGAACCGTCCATCAACGCCTCGCCGGCCTTGACGAAATCGTTCTCGTGCACCGCCACATGCTTACCCTTGGGCACCAGGTACTCCTTGGCCTCGCCGATCTCCGGGGTAACAACCACTCGGCGCTTGCCCTTGAGATCCTTGCCAAAGCTGACCTGGCCGTCAATCTCGGTGATGACCGCGTACTCCTTGGGCTTGCGCACCTCGAAGAGCTCGGCTACCCGGGGCAGACCGCCGGTGATATCCTTGGTCTTGGTGGTCTCGCGCGGAATCTTGCCGAGCACGGTGCCTGGCTCGATCTCCTTGCCCTCAACCACATTGATGATGGCACCAAGCGGCAGGGAGTAACGGGCCGGCGAGCCGGTCTTGGGCAGCTTCATGGTGCGGCCCTTGTCATCCTTGATCGAGATGCGCGGATTCAACTGACCCATGCGGGGCTGGATGATCACCGAACTCGATTTACCGGTGACCGAGTCAACCCTTTCCTGCATGGTGACACCTTCCTGGATATCGCCAAACTTGACGATACCGCCGATCTCACTGACGATGGGAATGGTGTAAGGATCCCAATCGGCAAGCACGGTGTTCGCCTCAACGGTATCGCCCTCCTTGACCAGGAGCTGGGCGCCGTAGTTCACCGGATAGCGCTCCAGTTCCCTGCCCTTGGGCCCAACGATGGAAAGTTCGCCATTACGGTTCATGACTACTGATTTGCCATCAGCGGCGGTAACGGTGTGCAGTTTGTTGAACTTCACCTTGCCGGCGTGGCGGGAGGCCACCTCGGCCTGTTCCACGCTCCGGCTGGCGGTACCGCCGATGTGGAAAGTCCGCATGGTCAACTGCGTACCTGGTTCACCAATGGACTGAGCAGCGATGATGCCGATGGCCTCGCCCATGTTGACCATGTGACCACGACCCAGGTCACGACCGTAACACAAGGCACAGACCCCGCGCTTGGCCCGGCAGGTAAGAACAGAACGAATCAACACCCGATCCAGGCCAGCCTCTTCAAGCGCCGTTACCACATTCTCGGTGATCTCACAGTTGGCCTCGACCAGCACCTTGCCGGAAAATGGATCGACCACGTCCTCCAGCGCCACCCGGCCGAGGACACGGTCACCCACGTGCTGGATAATCTCGCCGCCCTCCATGAGCGGCTCCATGATGATGCCGTCCAAGGTGCCGCAGTCGGCCTCGATAATGGTGGAGTCCTGGGCCACGTCCACCAGACGGCGGGTAAGATACCCGGAGTTGGCGGTCTTCAGGGCCGTATCCGCCAGACCTTTACGCGCGCCGTGGGTGGAGATGAAGTACTCGAGAACGTTCAACCCCTCGCGGAAGTTGGCCTTGATCGGTGACTCGATGATGGCGCCGGATGGTTTGGCCATCAAGCCGCGCATGCCAGCAAGCTGCCGGATCTGGTCCTTGCTGCCGCGAGCGCCGGAGTCGGCCATGATAAAAATGGGGTTGAAGCTCATGGTCTCGACGAGCTTATTGCCTTTGTCGCGAAAATATTGAACACTCATCTCCCGCATCATCTCCTGGGCTACCTCGTCGGTGGCCTTGGACCAGATGTCAACAACCTTGTTATATTTTTCACCATCGGTGATGAGGCCGCTGCGGTACTGCGCCACGACATCCAGAACCTCTTTCTCGGAGGCGGCCAGGATATCATCCTTTTTCACCGGGATCATCATATCGTTGATGGAGATGGAAATGGCCGCGACCGTGGCAAACTCGTAACCGATATCCTTGAGCCGGTCGGCCAGAATGACCGTGTCCTTGCTACCAGAGCGGCGGTAGACAAAGTCGATGAGCTTGGCCAGCTCCTTCTTCTTCATCACCTGATTAACCCGGTCGAACGGGATATTTACCGGCAGCAGCTCATGCAACAGCACCCGGCCCACCGTAGTGTCCTGAATTTTACCGTCTATCCTGACCCTGATCTTGGCCTGCAGATGCACCTGGCGGTAATCGTAGGCGATCCTTACCTCCTGAGGGGAGGAGAAAACCTTGCCTTCACCTTGCACAAATGGCCGTTCCCGCGTGAGATAGTAGAGGCCAAGCACAATATCCTGGCTTGGGATGATAATGGGCTCACCGTGGGCCGGGGAGAGGATATTGTTGGTGGACATCATGAGGACGCGCGCTTCCATCTGCGCCTCCACCGTGAGCGGCACGTGCACGGCCATCTGATCGCCGTCAAAGTCGGCGTTAAAGGCGGTGCAGACCAGCGGATGCAACTGGATGGCCTTGCCCTCGATCAGGACCGGCTCAAAGGCCTGCATGCCGAGGCGATGCAGGGTGGGAGCGCGGTTCAGGATCACCGGGTACTCCTTCACCACCTCCTCCAGGACGTCCCAGACCTCCTTGGACTCCTTCTCCACCAGTTTCCTGGCGCTCTTGATGGTGGTGACCACGCCCATCAGCTCCAGGCGATGATAGATGAAGGGTTTGAAGAGCTCCAGGGCCATCTTCTTGGGCAGGCCGCACTGGTGCAGACGCAGATGTGGCCCCACCACAATGACCGTACGGCCCGAGTAGTCCACCCGCTTGCCAAGGAGGTTCTGACGGAAACGGCCCTGCTTGCCCTTCAGCATGTCGGACAGCGATTTCAGCGGCCGCTTGTTGGGACCGGTAATGACCTTGCCGCGCCGGCCGTTGTCAAAGAGTACGTCCACCGCCTCCTGCAGCATCCGTTTTTCGTTGCGGATGATGATCTCCGGCGCATCAAGCTCCAAGAGCCTCTTCAAGCGGTTGTTGCGATTGATCACCCGCCGGTAAAGGTCGTTGAGGTCGGAGGTGGCGAAGCGGCCGCCTTCAAGGGGCACCAGGGGACGAAGATCAGGCGGCAGCACCGGTATGACGTTCAGGATCATCCATTCCGGGCGGTTGCCCGAATCCCGAAAGGCCTCCACCACGTTAAGCCGCTTGGCCAGTTTCTTGCGCTTGGCCTCAGAGCCGGTGGTCTTCATCTCCTCGCGGAGCACCACCGCCAGGCTTTTCAGTTCAATATTGTGCAGAATATCCTTGATGGCCGCGGCGCCGATACCAACCGTAAACTTGCCCGGCTGTTCCTGCAGGGCGATCCGGTAGTTCTCCTCGCTCATGATGGAACCCACCACCGGTCCACCTGGCTCGGACTTGACCACCACGTAGGAGTCGAAATAGAGAACCTTCTCCAGCTCCTTCAAGGTCATATCAAGGAGGTTGCCGATCTTGGAGGGCAGGCTTTTCAAGAACCAGATATGGGCCACCGGTGCGGCCAGCTCAATGTGACCGAGCCGCTCGCGCCGCACCTTGGACTGGATCACCTCGACGCCGCATTTTTCGCAGACCACGCCACGGTGTTTCATGCGCTTGTACTTGCCGCAATTACACTCATAATCCTTGACCGGCCCGAAAATCTTGGCGCAGAAAAGCCCGTCGCGCTCCGGCTTAAAGGTCCGGTAGTTGATGGTCTCAGGCTTTTTGACCTCGCCGCTCGACCAGTCACGAATCTTTTCAGGGCTGGCCAGGGAAATGCGCACGGCCTTGAATTTTACAGGTTTCTTCTCTTTCTCAAAAAAACTGAAGAGTTCTTCCACGGCAACACCCTCTTCCTATTCAGTATGCGATCAACATCATGAGACCGGCTGGACAATCCCCGCAGGGGCCGCTATTCGATCAGTTCCATATCAAGGCACAGCCCCTGGAGTTCCTTGACCAGCACATGGAACGACTCCGGCAGGCCTGCCTCCAGGAAATTGTTACCCTTGACGATCTTCTCGTACATCTTGGTGCGGCCGGAGACGTCATCCGACTTGACAGTGAGAAACTCCTGCAGCGTATAGGCGGCGCCATAGGCCTCCATGGCCCAGACCTCCATCTCGCCCAGTCGTTGCCCACCGAACTGGGCCTTGCCGCCTAGCGGCTGTTGGGTTACCAGGGAGTAGGGACCAGTGGAGCGGGCATGAATCTTGTTGTCCACCAGGTGATGCAGCTTCATGACGTACATGACGCCGACCGTGACCTTGTTGTCGAACGGTTCGCCGGTCAACCCGTCGTAGAGGGTGGACTGGCCGACCTCATCGACGCCAGCCTTTACCAGGAGTTCGCGGATCTCTTCCTCGCGGGCCCCGTCGAAAACGGGCGTGGCCATGTGCAGGCCATTACCCATCTTGAGGGCCATGTCGCGCACCTCGTCGTCGCTCTTGTCCGCAAGCAGCGCCGCATATTCCGCCTTGCTGTAAATGGCCTGCAAATGCTTCTTGATTGCCGCCACCTCATGCCGCTCGGCAAAGGCCTGAACTTGCTCACCGAGCTTCTTGGCCGCCCAGCCCAGATGGGTCTCCAGGAGCTGACCAACATTCATACGGGAGGGAACGCCCAGGGGGTTCAGCACCACGTCGACGCTGGCGCCGTCGGCGAAATACGGCATATCCTCCTTGGGCAGGATACGCGAGACCACACCCTTGTTGCCGTGCCGGCCAGCCATCTTATCGCCCACCGACAGCTTTCGCTTGGTGGCGACATACACCTTGACCATCTTGATTACGCCTGGCGGCAGATCGTCGCCCTTCACCATGCGATCAAGACGCGCCTCATAGTTATCCTTGACCACCTTGGCCTGCTTCTCGTAACGCTCAAAAAGCAGGCGCAGCTCGCCCTCCAGCGCCCGGCGGTCTGAAAAATCGAGGTCGCGCAGGATCTCCAGGTCAATACCGACCAGACTCTCCCGAGTGATCTTCTTGCCCTTGGCGAGCACCACCTTGCCGGACTTATCCTTGACCGCGGTCTTGACGATCTTGTCGGCCAGCAGATCGACCAGTCCATGACGGACTGCCCTCTGCAAACTGCGGACCTCATCCTCCATATCGCGCTCGAACCTGGCGGACTCGGCCTGATCGATGGCCTGGGAACGCTCATCCTTCTCGACGCCTTTGCGGGAAAAGACCCGGGCGTCGATAACCACGCCTTCCACGCCGGGCGGCACCCGCAGGGAGGTATCTTTAATGTCGCCGGCCTTTTCACCGAAGATCGCCCGCAGCAGCTTCTCCTCGGGCGACAACTGGGTCTCGCCCTTGGGTGTCACCTTGCCTACCATGATGTCGCCGGCCTTGATCTCGGCGCCCACCTTTACCACGCCGGAATCGTCGAGGTTGCGCATGGCCTCCTCGCTGACATTGGGGATGTCGCGGGTAATCTCCTCCTTGCCGAGCTTGGTGTCACGCGACACGGTCTCGAACACCTCGATATGCAGCGAGGTGAAGGTGTCTTCCTCCAGCAGGCGCTCGCTGATCAGGATGGAATCCTCGAAGTTGTATCCGCGCCAGGGCATAAAAGCCATGGTAACGTTCTTGCCCAAGGCCAGTTCGCCGTTGTCGCTCGCCGGGCCGTCGGCCAGCACATCACCCTTGACCACCCGCTGCCCGGGCAGCACGAGGGGCCGCTGGTTGAAGCAGGTGTTCTGGTTGGACTTCTTATACTTCTCCAGCCGATAGATACCGACGCCAGTGTTAAAACCGTCGGTGCCCGGTTCGTCATAGCGCACGACGATGCGGCGGGCATCCACCTCTTCCACCACGCCGGCGCCGCTGGCCAGCATGCAGACCCCGGAATCCATGGCCACGGCCTTTTCCAGGCCAGTGCCAACCAGAGGCGCGGCCGAACGGATGAGCGGCACCCCCTGCCTCTGCATGTTGGAACCCATGAGCGCCCGGTTGGCGTCGTCGTTTTCCAGGAAGGGAATCAGCGAGGCCGCCACACTCACCAGTTGATTAGGAGAGACATCCATATAGGTGACATCGGCGGCATTGGCGATCATTACCTCGCCTTCCTTGCGTGCGACCAGGGTGTCGTTGGCCAGCTTGTTCTTCTTGTCAACCGGCGTTTTGCCCGGGGCGATGACGTGATCCTTTTCATCCAGGGCGGTCATGTAAAAGACATCCTTCGTCACCTGGCGACTCTCAACCTTGCGGTACGGCGTTTCAATGAAGCCGTACTTGTTGACGCGGGCAAAGGTCGCCAGGGAGACGATAAGGCCGATGTTCGGGCCTTCCGGCGTCTCAACCGGGCAAATGCGGCCGTAATGGGTAGGGTGCACGTCGCGCACCTCAAAACCGGCCCGCTCCCGAGACAAACCGCCGGGTCCCAGAGCCGACAGACGGCGCTTATGGGTGACCTCGGAAAGCGGATTGGTCTGATCCATGAACTGGGAAAGCTGACTCGTGCCGAAAAATTCCTTGATAGCAGCGGATATCGGCTTGGGATTGATGAGATCATGGGGCATGAGGGTCTCAACTTCCTGCAGGCTCATCCGTTCGCGGATGGCCCGCTCCATGCGCACCAGTCCCATCCGGTACTGGTTTTCTATAAGTTCGCCCACCGTCCGCACCCGACGGTTGCCCAGATGATCGATGTCGTCAATAGGTCCCTGGGTGTCCTTAAGCCGCGCCAGGTAATGGACCGACATCATGATGTCTTCCTTGGTCAGGGTCCGCTGACTGATGTCCACCTCAATGCCCAGCTTGGCATTGATCTTGAACCGACCCACCTCGGAGAGGTCATAGGTGTCGCTGCTGAAGAACAGGTTGTTGAAAAAGGCGGTGGCCACCTCGGGGGTCGGCGGGCTGCTTGGCCGCAGACGCCGGTAGATTTCAATCAGGGCCTCGTCGCTGGTGGCTGCCTTGTCCAGCACCAGGGTCTTACGGAAGGAATCGGTCACCTTGATGCCGTCGATGAACAGCACCTCAAAGGCGACAACCCCGGCACCCAGCATGGTCTCAAGGATGGCACCGTTCAGTTCGCCGTTGCATGGCAGCAGGAGTTCCCCGGTCTTGGGGTCGACAATATCGTGCGCCACGATTTTGCCTTCCAACTCGACCGACTCCACCATGACGCTGGTAATCCCGACCTCGGTGAGTTTCTTGGCAAGGTTCTTGCCGATCTTGCGACCCTTTTTGGCCAGCACCTCGCCGGTGGCCTTGTCGGCAAGGTCATGGGGAGCCCGCTGGCCCACCATCAATTCCGGGTCGAACTCCTTGACAAAGCCCTTGCGCTTGATGCTGATTTTTTCCGTCTGATAGTAATAGCGCAGCAGCTCTTCGGCCGAATAGCCCAGGGCCTTTAGCAGGGTTGTGACCGGAAACTTGCGTCGCCGATCGATGCGCACATAGAGAATATCCTTGGCGTCGAATTCAAGGTCGATCCAGGAACCGCGTACCGGTATAATCCGGGCTGAATAAAGCAACTTGCCGGAGGAATGGGTCTTACCGTTGTCATGGCTGTAAAACAGGCCGGGCGAACGCTGTAACTGGCTGACGATAACCCGCTCGGTGCCGTTGATGACGAAGACGCCGGTCCTGGTCATGAGCGGAATGCTGCCCAGAAAGACCGCCTGTTCCTTGATGTCGCGGATGTTCTTGGCCTGCGTTTCCGGGTCAATATCAAAGGTGACCAAACGGACGGTAATCTTGACCGGCACCTCGTAAGTCATGCCGCGTTCAAGGCACTCCGCCACGGTATACTTGGGATCACCGAAAGTATAGCGCACAAACTCCAGCGAACAGACGCCGTTGAAGTCATTGATGGGGAAAACAGAGTTAAAGATATGCTGCAGCCCCACATCCGCCCGCTGGTCCGGTTCCACCCCGAACTGCAGGAAACCCTCGAACGACAAACGCTGCATGTCGATGAGGTGTGGCTTCTCGATGATTTCCGGGGTTTTGGCGAAACTCTTGCGGATTCTTTTCAATGTGTTCATGCGACAATACCCCTTGATTCTATGCCATGCGGCCCGACAAGGTCTCTGCCGGCAACCGGCAGCTCATTTGGCGGTAGATTACCGGCCCGTTTTCGGGATGAAGGAAGAACGCTTCATACAAACAAACCCGGCGTCATGAGCCACAATGACGGCGCAAAACGTCTGCCGCCGGTTTTTAAAACAAGAACGCAGCAACGCTACGGAGGGTTTTCCCCCGTAGCGTCCCTGCCCTGTTCACGTTTCCTGCCCAAGCGGGCCGGGAATCAATCAGTAAGTTACGGATAACTTCCTGCCTGTCGTGTATGATAGCTACTTGATTTCGACGGTACCGCCAGCAGCCTCGATCTTGGCCTTCATATCCTCGGCTTCCGCCTTGGAAACGCCCTCCTTCAAGGGGCTGGGGGCGCCCTCGACCAAATCCTTGGCCTCCTTGAGGCCGAGGGAGGTGATGGCACGCACCTCCTTGATGACCTGAATCTTCTTGTCGCCAGCGCCGGTCAGGATGACGTCGAACTCGGTTTTCTCCTCGGCAGCGGCAGCCACCTCGCCACCAGCGGGCATGGCCATGGCCACGCCAACGGGGGCGGCAGCGGAAACACCAAACTTCTCCTCCATCTCCTTGATAAGCTCGGAGAGTTCGAGGACGCTCATGTTGGCAATAAAATCAATCACATCTTGTTTGGATACAGCCATCTCTTTTCCTCCTGACGCGGGGCACTAACATGCCCAGCAGATAAATTTCTTAGTTTGTTGTCTGTTCCTTCTGGTCCTTGACGGCCTGGAGCAGATAAAGCATCTTACGCGGCACACCGGAAAGCAACCGCACGAAACTTGTGGGCACCGCCTGCATGGTACCAAGCAACTGCGCCAACAACACCTCGCGGGGTGGCATCTTGGAAAGAGCGGTCAGCTCGTCCAGGCTAATCAATTTCCCGGCCAACACCCCGCCCCGGATTTCCAGCTTGGGGTTGGTCTTGGCAAAGTTGACCAGCGCCTTGGCCGCTGCCACCGGATCCTCGTCCGAAACCGCGACCGCCGTGGTGCCCTTGAAAAAATCGGCCATGGGTGCGCATGCGGTGCCCTGCACGGCCTGCCGCAGCAGTGTATTCTTGGCCACCCGAAATTCGGCGTCTGTTTTCCTGAGATCCCGCCGGAGTTCCTGTAGCACCTGCACGGTCAGGCCGCGATAGTCGGTGGCAACGGCGATCTGCGCGGTGGCAAACTTGCCTTGCAGTTCCGCGACTACCGATTCCTTCTCACTCCTGTTCAATGTCCTCAACCTCCTTTTCTGAAATGGTTCCTTCCAAAAAGCAGCAGAGGTCGGATCAGGACAGGCAAGTAATTCGTCACTCATCCACACCGGATCGTGACCACACTTGCGACATTGCATGGGGCAACGTTTCAATCTCTGTCTCGGCAGGCCGGCCCGCCATCGTGACCCTGGTATCCTGGGTCACGGCTGTAGCCGATTAAACAATCATGTGCCCGCTGTCTTCGACGTCCCGACTGCTCACCCTAAAAATGCAGGCGCCCGACGATGGTCGAACCCCTAATGAAAACGATTTATTCGTATATTAACCAGCCAACATCATCAGGCCGCAGCCTTGATCAGGGTACGGATCTCCAAGGGGTCAAGCTTAAACCCAGGCCCCATGGTGGTTGACACACAGATGCTGCGCAGGTAAATGCCCTTGGCCGAAGCAGGCTTCAATTGCACAATCCGGTCAATAAAGGCGAGGAGATTCTCCTTGAGCTTGGTCGGCCCGAAACTGGCCTTGCCAATCCCTGCATGCACGATGCCGGTCTTATCGACCTTGAAATCAATCTTGCCGGACTTGATCTCCTGCACCACCCGGCCGACGTCAAAGGTTACCGTGCCGACCTTGGCGTTGGGCATGAGATTGCGTGGCCCGAGGATACGGCCAATCTTGCCCACCGTTCCCATCATGTCCGGGGTGGCGATAGTGCGCTCGAACTCCAGCCAACCGCCCTGGATCTTGGTCACGTACTCATCGCTACCGGCGTAGTCGGCCCCGGCATCCAAGGCCTCCTTCTCTTTCTCGCCTTTGGCAAAAACCAGCACGCGCACGACCTTGCCAGTACCGTTGGGCAAGACCACCGAGCTGCGCAGCATCTGATCGGCATGCCTGGGATCAACGCCGAGACGAATGGCAATATCCATGGTCTCGTCGAACTTGGCGTACTTAATCTGCAACGCCTTTTCCAGCGCCTCATCAAGCTTGAAAACAGTGGTTGGATCAATCCCAGCACTGCCTGCCGTATATTTTTTTCCTCTCTGCGCCATGGCTTTCTCCAAACCTCTTGCACGCCTAATTCCGCGTGTCTCTCTTAAGCCGACCAGCGACCTTGTCGCGCCAGCGGCCCACCCATCCGTCCGTTATCCGCGCGACGGTCTACTCAAGCACCGTTATGCCGCAACTCCTGGCCGTCCCCTCGATGATCCGCATGGCTGCATCCACATCGTTGGCGTTCAAGTCAGGCAGCTTGGTTTCAGCGATCTCCCGGATCTTGTCGCGTGAAATCTTGGCAACACGCTCCCTTTTCGGGTTACTGGAGCCCTTCTTCAAGCCGACTGCCTTCATCAGCAGCGTGGAGGCTGGAGGCGTTTTGGTGATAAATGAAAAGGAACGGTCGGCATACACGGTGATTACCACCGGAATCAGCATGTCGCCCTGGTCCTGAGTCTTGGCGTTAAACGCCTTGCAGAATTCCATGATGTTGACACCACGCTGTCCCAAGGCGGGACCAACGGGAGGCGACGGATTGGCCTTGCCGGCGGGAATCTGCAGTTTGATATAGCCGGTGATTTTCTTTGCCATTATTCTTCTCCTCTATCGCACGGCTAGTTTGCCGTAGTGCATGCAGCAGCCGTCCTAGGCGCTGATGACCTGAATGAATTCCAATTCCACCGGGGTTTCCCGGCCGAAAATGCTCACCATGACCCGAACCCGGCCCTTGTCAGGATTGACATGATCAACCACACCCTGGAAGTTGGCAAAGGGTCCATCAACAACCCTGACCACATCGCCGACCTCATAGCTCACCTTGGGCTTGGGCTTCATGGCGCCGTCTCGAATCCGACCTATGATCTTCATGGCCTCTTCATCGGCCAGGGGCTCGGGATGGAGATCATTGCCAACAAACCCGGTGACCTTGGTGGTGCCACGCACCGTATGCCAAGTCTCATCGTTCAGGTCAACATTAAGCAAAATATAGCCGGGAAAAAACTTGCGCGCCGAGGTCTTTTTGGAACCCTTGACCATCTCAACCACCTGCTCGGTGGGCACAAGAATTTCGCCAAAGGATTCCTCCTGTCCGGCTTGCTTGATCCGCTCCAGCATGGCGGTCTTCACCTGCTCCTCAAACCCGGAGTAGGTATGCAGTATATACCATTGACGAGCCATTATATCCCCGTTCAGTGCGCTGGTCGAGTGCGGGTCAACGTATTACCGCGGCGACTATCTTGCCGAGCAGCATATCTACCGCGCCGAGATAGAAGGAAATAATGATAACAAAAATTGTTACCACGATGGTTGAACCGATGGTGTGCTTCCTGCTGGGCCAAGCAATCTTGTTGAACTCGGCTTTCACCTCTTCACCAAATTGCTTCACCTGGGAAAGTTGAAACCTGGAGACCTCTTCGCTGTCTCCCTGCCCACCTTTCTTCTTTGCAGGTTTGTCGATATCCTTGCTCGCCATCAGTTCAACTCTTCCCGCTTGCGCGGTAACCAGTTCGCGTGTAATCACGGCCGAAAGGCCATATAGCTATGTCGCACATCAAAAAGGGGTAATGCCGATAAGCGTGGCAGGCCAGGAGGGATTCGAACCCCCAACCCCCGGATTTGGAGTCCGGTGCTCTACCAATTAGAGCTACTGGCCTCCAGACCGCTTACTTAGTCTCCTTGTGCAGCGTGTGCAGGCGACAGAAACGGCAGTATTTCTTAAACTCCAGCTTGTGCGGCGTCTGCCTTTTATTCTTCGTGGTTGTATAGTTCCGGCGTTTGCACTCGGTACAACCCAAGGTAATAATATCGCGCATGGTCTTCCCCTGAGGCGCCGGCAAGGGATACCCTGCCGGTCGTCACTGGATTTACTCGATGATTTCGTTAATAACGCCAGCGCCAACCGTCCGGCCACCCTCGCGGATCGCGAAACGCAGTTCCTTCTCCATGGCGATCGGGGTGATCAGCGTCCCAACGATCGACACGTTGTCTCCTGGCATCACCATCTCCACCCCTTCGGGCAGCGTCACCACTCCGGTCACGTCCGTGGTCCGGAAGTAAAACTGCGGCCGGTACCCATTGAAGAACGGCGTATGTCGGCCGCCCTCCTCCTTGTTCAAGATATAGCACTCCGCCTTGAACTTCGTGTGCGGCGTGATGCTGCCCGGCTTTGCCAACACCTGGCCGCGCTCGATATCCTCACGCTTCGTGCCCCGCAGCAGCACGCCAACGTTGTCGCCCGCCTGGCCCTGATCCAAAAGCTTCCGGAACATCTCAACCCCGGTAACCGTGGTCTTCACCGTATCGCGGATGCCGACGATCTCGACCTCCTCGCCTACCTTGATCACCCCGCGCTCAATCCGGCCCGTCGCCACCGTGCCGCGGCCAGAGATGGAAAATACGTCCTCCACCGGCATCAGAAACGGCTTGTCAATGTCGCGCTGCGGCTCCGGCACAAAGGAGTCAACCGCGTCCATCAGGTCGTAAATACACTTGGCCGCCGCCTCGTCTTCCGGGTTCTCCAACGCCTTCAAGGCGCTCCCCTGGATGATCGGCGTGTCGTCGCCAGGATAGTCATACTTCGACAGCAGCTCACGCAGCTCCATGTCCACCAGCTCGATCAACTCCGGGTCATCGACCATGTCGCACTTGTTCAGAAACACCACCATCGCCGGCACGCCTACCTGCCGCGCCAGCAGAATGTGCTCACGCGTCTGCGGCATCGGGCCGTCGTCAGCTCCCACCACCAGAATGGCGCCGTCCATCTGCGCCGCGCCGGTGATCATATTCTTGATATAATCGGCATGGCCCGGGCAATCCACGTGCGCATAGTGCCGCTTCGCGGTCTCATATTCCACGTGCGCCGTGGCAATGGTGATGCCGCGCTCCTTCTCCTCCGGCGCCTTGTCAATCTCATCAAAGGCCGTGAATTTCGCCCACCCCTTGGTGGACAAAACCCGCGTTATCGCCGCGGTCAACGTCGTCTTACCGTGATCGATGTGACCGATCGTACCTATATTGACGTGGGGTTTCGTGCGCTCAAATTTCACCTTTGCCATGATGCTCTCCTAAATGCAGCTTTCTTCTGTGTCTGTTTTCCTCGATTACCCGCCCGGATCTGCCGAGACGGAGCCGCCTACCGAAATCACGCAATCATGTGGAGCCCACGACCGGAATCGAACCGGTGACCTCTTCCTTACCAAGGAAGTGCTCTGCCGACTGAGCTACGTGGGCAACCGACAACCTGTACCGTATATCTCCGACCCCCACGAAGGCCAAGGGTAAAAAGCCTATCTTGAATTCCGGGCACTCGCTATTGTCGTGGAGCGGGAAACGGGTCTCGAACCCGCAACCCTCAGCTTGGAAGGCTGATGCTCTACCAATTGAGCTATTCCCGCAAAAAACGTCATGGAGAATGCGGCCAACCGTTGCTGTAATCGTAAAAAAACCGATTACCACGCACTCCAGGAAACCTCACTTTAAGTGCGGCTAACCATTTTATAACTTGTTGAAATCGTTGTCGGCCATAAAGCCAGCAAACAATCCGGGCAAAACCAAAAAACAACCTGCCCCTCATTGGCCTGTGCCAACCGAGGGGTGATTACTGGTGGAGGGGGGAGGATTCGAACCTCCGAAGGCTTCGCCGACAGATTTACAGTCTGTTCCCTTTGGCCGCTCGGGAACCCCTCCGACGTTTATGTGCTCGTCTGTAAACCCCAGGCTGCGCCACGTGTACAAAAACCGGCCCTGATTCAGCCAGCCTTTCCCATCCTGTGGTGGAGCTGGCGATGGGACTTGAACCCGCAACCTGCTGATTACAAATCAGCTGCTCTGCCAATTGAGCTACGCCAGCGCAGCCAGGCATCCTACTCGGTCATTTTGGCAAAATCAACCATTTTTCCGCCCAGGGTTAAAAAACCATGGGCAATGATTGCCATGTCAATATTCAGGTTGCTTAGACTGTAGCCTTATACTTCTCTACCTAAACACCTACAGTCTATCCACCTTCTTAGCCGGCTACGCCTGTTTCACAAAACTGCTTTCACGGTAACGCTCAAAGGCCATGGCCACGGTCCGGTAGACCAGATGGGCAAACTTGGTATAAGGCATATAAATAAAGAGCATGAACACTGACACCAGGTGCATGTAGTAAAAAAGGTATGCCAACGGGGCCACGTCAATCAGCCTGCTCACCTCGGCCATCAGCCCGGTAACACCAACCGCCATGATCTCGACGATCAGGAACCAGTCATAGAAGGTAGCGGACACCTTTTGCTCATCCTGCATGCGCATCCGGTTGGCCCACAGGATGCCGATACCGACGATGAGGGCGATGGCGCTGATATTGGCCAGCAGCTTGAAGGGATCGGAGAGCGGGATAGGCCCATGCAGGACATGCGCCAGCTCCTTGCTGACAAAGAGGCTGATCACGTCTTTTCTCATGAAAGAGTAACCGGTAACCGCGAACAGACCAATGAAGGAGAGGAGCAGGGGCAGATGGCCCTTGATACGGTCGTAATTGGTACCGCAGTCCTTGAACCGTTTGTGCTGAACAATTTCAACCACGGCGGGCAACAGAAACTCGGTGGCAAACTGGGACGCCGAGGGCCGGAAGCCAGAGTTAGCACCGAGGCCGGCGGCCATCGCCTTCCACATGGACGACCCGCCCTTGAAGGCGGCAAACAGGGAGAAGAAAAAGGCCGGCACAAAGATGATGTCGATGAAGAAAACGTTCTTGGTCAGCCACGGCCAGTCCCAGTGACCGAAGAAGCGGCCGAAATCCACCGCCGTACCCGCCTCTGGCAGATGCATTCCGCCGGACAGGTACCACATGAAGGCAATAATGAGCGCCGGCATGGCCACCAGGAGCGGCAGGTTCTTGCCGTCGCTGGCCAGCCGGGCTAACCCCTGGGGAAAGCCAAAATGGGTGTAGGCATAGGCCCGGATGGCACCCAGAACATCACCAGGTTTGGCCCCGCGCGGACAGTAGGTCGTGCAGTCGCCGCACTGATGACAGAGCATCACGTCGGGATCAGCGACCAGTCTGTCTTTCAGGCCCCACTGCGCCCAGATCATCTCCTTGCGGGGAAAGGGCTTCTTGTCCGCGGACAGCGGACAGACCACGGAACAGGTGGCGCACTGATAACATTTCTTCAGCGAGTCACCACCCGCCTTCTTCATGAACCGAATGAACTCCAGATCAGGTTTGACCCTCATGCCTTCCGCCATTGCAAACTCCCTCCTCTTTCCTCTCGTAGCCAAGCGCGGCCTAACTTTGACCAGCCCGGAGGTATTGGAAAATTTATAAGACCTTGCACAACCCCCTGCTCCGGCTCTTGATCAGCCAAGGAGCAGGGGGCGGCTTCACCTAGAAGCCCTTGAAAGGGTTGGGGCCAAGCGCCACGATCTCGTCAACAAAGGCGCTGACGATATCGCCCACCTTATCATAATCGCTGATGGCAACATCACGCGCTCCGACCCGCTCAGGCTCAAGGCCAAGGCTCTTCAGGGTTTCGCCGATGTTATCCATGCGCTTATTGGCGATCTCGCTGCCCTTGACAAAGTGGCACTGATAGTCGTCGCCAAACTTGCAGCCGAGCAGCAGGACTCCGTCCATGCCGGAAGAGAGCGCATCCTTGATCCACACCATATTGACGGAACCCAGGCAGCGCACCGGAATAAACCGGACCAGGCTGTTCATGGTGTTGCGCCGCATACCGGCCATATCAATGGCCGGATAGGCGTCGTTTTCACAGACAAAGACCACGAAGCGCAGCTTGGCCTCGTCGTCGTCCGGCACCACCACGGATTTAACCATGGAACCAATCATGTCGATGTTGTAGTTCTTAAAACCGATGATCCGCTCGGGGCAGGCACCCATGCAGGTACCGCAGCGCCGGCAGCGGGTCGGGTTCGGCTTGGGCGTACCCTTCTCGTCGTCGTCCAAGGCGCCGAAAGGGCACTCCTCGGTGCAGCGCTTGCACTGGGTGCAGCGCTGGAAAAAGAACTCCGGGTAGGAGCCGTCACCGGACCGGGGATGCACGGCCACGCCACGGTCAGCGGACTCAATGGCCTGGATGGCCTTCAGGGCCGCGCCGGTGGCGTCGTCAATGGTCTCTTCCATGTTCATGGCCTTGCGCACGCCGCCGCAGGTATAAACGCCGGTCCGCCGGGTCTCGTACGGAAAGCAGATGAAGTGCGAATCCGCGTAGCCATCGAACAGTTCCAGATCAAGGAAGGCCGGGCCCTGGCGGTAGGCCAGGTTGATGGAGGCCTCTTCCTTGGTGGTGGGAACCATGCCGGCGGCCAGGACGACCATGTCCACTTCGATGGCCAGATCCTCGTTGAGCAAGGTGTTCTGGGCATGCACCACCAGACCGCCATTACCCTCCTCGACCTTGGTAACGTTTGCCTTGGTAAGGAAGATGCCGTCATCGTTCTGGGCACCCTTGTAGAACATCTCCATGTTGCCCGGTGTACGCATGTGCTGATAGAGGATATAAGCCCGGCCGTCGGGGTTGTCAGCCCGCACGTACTTGGCCTGCTTCAGGGCTACCATGCTGGTGACCGAGTTGCAGTAAGGGAAGTCCATGTCGTTTTCACTGCCACCAGGGCTCTGGACAAAGGCGACGTTGGCCGGCACCTTGCCCGCCTTGGCCAGCCGCTCGAACTCGGCGTTGGTGACCACGTTCTTCAGGGTGCCGTGGCCGAGGTGGGCGTACTCGGAAACATTGGCCGGGGTCCAACCGGTGGCCAGCACCACCCCGCCGAAGTCTTCGGCGGCCGGGTCCGCCGCCATGTAGGGCTGCAGACCGGCATTGGGATCGGCCATGCCGCCCTTGTTAATGAGATCCTGCTCGTCGGCCGTAACCTTGGCAGGCGCGTCCCACTCGCTCTTGGTCTTGCCCGACTTGAATGAGACCTTTAGCGCGCCGGGGGCGCCGGCGATCCGAGCCACCTCGGTGGCGGTCTTGACGGTGATCCGACTGTTCCCAGTCACCGCGGCCACCATGGCCGCCACGGTGGGCTCCTCCAACTCGGTCCACGGGGCCTTGGTCGGGAACTGCTGCCGCCAGCCCAGGGCCTTGCCGCCCAACTGCTCTTCGCGTTCCACCAGGGTCACGTCATAGCCGGCATCGGCCGCCTCCTTGGCGGCGGTGAGACCTGCAATGCCGCCACCCATGACCAGAATCTTCCTGGTAAGGGTCTCAAGCTTATAGGGCTCGGGCAGTTCGGTCTTCTTAGCCTGGGTGCAGGCCATCCGCACATAATCGGACGCCAGTTCCTGGGTGTACTCCTTGATGGTGTCGGCACTCTTCTTGTCAGAGGGCTTCTCCATGCACCAGACCGCCTGCTCGCGGATGTTGCCGCGTATGGTGATCTTGTCGGCGCCGAAATTGAACTCGTCCTGAAAAACACGGGGGGAACAGGCGCAGAGCACCACGGTGTTCACCCCGTCGTTGTTGATGTCGTTCTGGATCAGCTCGCGGCCCGCGGCAGAGCAGAAGGCCGCATGGGTCTTCGCCCCTGGAATGCCTGACTCGCCAGCCGCCTTAACCAGGCCCTCCATATCGAGGGCCTCTCCTATTCCGCATCCTGCGCAGATATATGCACCGTATTTCTTCTCCATTGACCTACCTCCTCGACGCTTGAATGGCTTTCAGGGCTGCTGCGGTGGAACTCTGGGCACAGGTCACTACATCGGCTGCCTTTTTCGCGCAGCCGGCAGCGATCATGCCTCCGTTGGCATCGGACAGGATGAAACCGTTGTTGTCTGTTGCCAACCCAAGCGCCGCGGCCTGTTCCTTGTTGGCCGGCTCCATGCCGGTGGCAAGGATGGCCATGTCCACCTTCTGCTTAATCTTGTCGCCGGTCAGGGCATTTTCCGCCACGACCGTCACCCCGCCATCAGACTCGGCAATGATATCCGCGACCTTGCCCTTGATAAACTGAGTGTTGGGGTCGGCCATCAGCTTTTCACGGAATTTCTCATACTTACCAGGCGTCCGCAGGTCAATATAGAAGACGTATATTTTAGCCTCGGGATATTGCGCGCGAATATAGGTGATCTGCTTCATGCTGGCCATGCAGCAAATGTAGGAGCAGTATTCCAGATGATTCTCGTCGCGGGAACCGGCGCACTGCACAAAGGCGAAACTCTCTGGCGCCTTGCTGTCGCCGGGGCGCAGAATCTTGCCGCCGGTCGGGCCGTTTGGCGCGGCAAGACGCTCCATCATCATGTTGGTGATGATGGCATTGCTATCGTTGAACTTCAAGTTGGTCATCTTGCTGGCGTCGTAGGGCTTCCAACCCGTGGCCCAGACAATGGCGCTCACGTCCACGGTAAAACTCTTGGGCTGCATATCGAGTTCAACAGCGTCGTATATGCAGGCCTCCTTGCACTTGCCGCACTTGGTGCAGGCCGCCATGTCGATTACATACTTCATGGGGAAGGCCATGTCGTGGGCCTTGTAGATGGCCTTGGTCTTATCCATGCCGAAGTTGAAGGCATTGTCCCGCACTTCGGGGCAAGCCTCCACGCAAGCATTGCAAGCCGTGCAGTTGTTGTTAACGAAGCGGGGCTTGGACTCCAGGGTAACCTGATAGTTGCCCGGCCCACCGGCGACCGCCTTGACAGTGGTCAGGGTGTACATGCGGATCTTGCGATTGCTCTTCACCCGCTTGAAGTTGATCTCCAGGCCGCAGGAAGGGGGGCAGAGCTTGGGGAAATACTGATTGAGCTGGGCGACACGTCCCCCCATGTAGGGATTCTGTTCGACCAAAAAGACGTCCTTGCCGACCTCAGCGGCTTCCAGGGCCGCGGTCAGCCCACTTATGCCGCCGCCAACGACAAGAACTCCACCCGTGACAGTGGTGCTGCTTTCGTCTGTCATGCCATTCCTCCATTGCTAAAGTGTGATGAAACTGACCGATACTCTCACATCCGCGAAACTCTAGGAAAGGCCGCCAAGGCGTTTGGCCACCCGGGCTACCCTGCAAACATTGCTGGCCAAAAATAATATCAGTGATCGGACAAAGCCCGCTCAATTTCTTGGGTTCAACCGGCCTTTGGCCCTTATAGCCAGAACCTGGCCACCTCGGTGCCTTACGACCGTCTCAACCCAATAAACCGCTTCAAGGCTTGATAGAAAAATCTCCAGGCGCCGCCGCTTGACGGCGCCTGGAGATTCAGATCATGGGTACTAACGCATCCGAGCCCTTAGATCCAGGGTTCGGTCTCGACGATGTTGATGCACTTTACCTTCTCGCACTTCCATTCCTTGCTCTTAGGATCGAAGGTGGAGTTGACAAAGCACTTCCAGTTCGCGTCGTCGACGGTCGGGAAGTCGGAACGATAGTAGAAGCCCGGGTAACGGGACTCCTGCCGGAACTCGATGTGCCGGATATGGGCCTCGACACACCAGATGCGGTGGTAGTTTTCCCAGGCGCGCATAAGCTCATGCAGGTCGCCGGCCGCCATCTTCGCGGCATCCTCGCGCAGCATCTTGAGGAGATCAAGGCAGATGTTGAGCAGTTTGCCGGAGGTCATGTAGTAGGTGGCCACGCCGCCGCCGTACTCATCGGTGGCCTTCATCAGGCGCATCATGATACCGGCAGGCTTGCAGTAGTTGGGGTTGACGTTGGCGGCAGTGGAGGCGCCAACATGCTGTTGATAAAGTTTGACCGGTGCGTAGATCTCGTCGGCCAACTCCTGGGCGGTCTGAGCCAACTCAGGGGTGAAGCCGGCGTTGTCGCGGCAGTACTTTACCATCATCTTGGCGCAGATACGGCCCTCGGCGTGGGAACCGGAGGAGAACTTGTGACCAGAGGCGCCAACGCCGTCGCCGGCGGTGAACAGGCCGTTCACGGTGGTCATCCGGTTGTAGCCCCACTTGTACTGATGGGAACGGGGGCCGTCAACCGTGGGAACCCAGTCCTCCTGAGGACCGGAAACCCAGATACCGCAGCAGCCGGAGTGAGAACCAAGCATGTAGGGTTCGGTGGGCATGATCTCGGAACCGATCTTCTCGGGCTCGATGTTCATACCGGCCCACAGACCAGCCTGGCCAACGGACATGTCGAGGAAGTCTTCCCACGCCTCGGACTCGAGGTGCTTCCAGAACTTCTTGACATCGGCCTCGGCCATGCCGCCCGCCTTCTTGGCATCAACAAAGGCGTTCAGAGCAACGTCCGTAGCCATGTAGATGGGACCGCGGCCAGCCTTCAGCTCGTTCAGCATCAGATGGTTACGGAGGCAGGTGGGGGTAACGGCGGAGGCGCCGTAGGGCATGAACTTCTCGAGCTCGCCCTTGACCGCGTCGCTGTTGGCGTAAAACTCACCAAGACCGTTCTGGACCTTGGCCTTGAACAGCAGGAACCAGGCGCCGACCGGGCCGTAGCCATCCTTGAAACGGGCGGGGGTGAAACGGTTTTCCATCATGGTGAGGGTAGCACCGACCTGGGCGCACATGGTGTAGGTGGAACCAGCGTTCCAAACCGGGTACCAGGCACGGCCCTTGCCCTCGCCAGTGGAACGGGGACGGAAGATGTTAACCGCGCCACCGCAAGCCACCATGGCGGTCTTGCACTTGAAGACATGCACCTTGTTCTCGCGGGTGGAGAAGCCAACCGCGCCAGCAATGGTGTTTTCCTTGTTCTTGTCGAGCAGCATCTTGACAATGAAGACGCGCTCCAGGCAGTTTTCCTCGCCCAGGGCGGTCTTGGCAGGCTCGGCCACGATGCACTTGTAGGACTCACCGTTGATCATGATCTGCCACTTGCCGGTACGAACCGGCTTGCCGCCCTGACGCAGGGTCGGGGCAGGCTTGGCGCCGTCGAGGTTGTTGCCGTCGGCATCCAGCTTCCAGATCGGCAGGCCCCACTCCTCGAAGAGCTTCACGGACTCGTCAACGTGACGGCCGAGGTCATAGATGAGATCCTCGCGAACCACGCCCATCAGGTCGTTACGGACCATTTTGACGTAATTCTCGATGGGGTTGTCACCGATGTAGGTGTTGATGGCGGACAGGCCCTGGGCCACGGCGCCGGAACGCTCCATGGAGGCTTTGTCGACCAAGAGGATCTTCAGGCTGTCATCAGCCCACTTCTTGATCTCGAACGCGGTGCCGCAGGCAGCCATGCCACCGCCGACAATGAGCACATCACAGGTGTGCTCGACGATTTCGGGATTAACAACGGCAGGCAGTTCGCCAAGCGGTTTATTTGGTAATGCCATTTACATTCTCCTTAGTGAATCGGTTTTTTTTGTCTGCAAACGCTTTCGACGATAAATACCGCGACTTACTTCTTGGGGGTCGGCAGATTGCTCTCAAGGAGCAGACATTCGTCATCAAGGTTGGCGCCCTTCTGGCCGACATACGCGTTGGCAGCACCCTCGGCGGTGGTCCGGATGGGGAACTTGAAACGCTTCATGTTGCCGTTACGGAACTTAACGGTCCACATGATGGAATCGGAGCTCCGCATCGGATGCACCTGACCGCCCATGGGAACGAAATCGTCATAACCGCGAACGGCAATGGCGCCCTGGGGGCAGATCTTCACACAGGAGTAGCACTCCCAGCATGCATCAGGCTCCTGGTTGTAAGCCTTCATCTCCTCAACATTCAGGACCATGAGGTCGTTGGGGCAGATGTACATGCAGGCAGTCTTGTCGCCACCCTTGCATCCATCACACTTGGAAGGATCTACATAGCTTGGCATTCGTAACCTCCTCTTAAGATTTGTACCTTCTGGCTCCGCGGAACGCAGAACCAACATTTATACTTTCAAGCTCCGGCCTGCCATCGGCAGCCATCGCCTTGGTCGCTCCCGAAAAAAGTCGGGAGGCCCGCACCGCAAACCCATTTTTTTCCGACACTCACGCCCGACAGGCGGGCAAGGACAAATGAGGGGCCTCTCATTTTTTTATCAATGCGACTATTTAATTGGCGGTCCGGCAAATGTCAAGGAAAAATGTCTGGCCGCGAACCGTTGTAATTTCTGCGTTTGTACCGGTTCTTTTTTATTGGCGCCCACCTGTTTCCCCAACCATTTTTTCCGTTTTCCTGAAATACCCGGCCGGGGCGCCCAAGATGCTTTGTTTCCTCGCGACGTTGACAATTGCCATCACGAATGATTAGTATCTGCCCCCGAAGCGGCACACTGCAAAAAACATCGCGTTTAAGGCCTTTTTCCCCTTATCATTGGACCACTGACCACCAGGTGTCATGACATGACTGAATCAAAGAATGCCGGCCAGCCGGAAATTCCCTTTAGCAAAGAGCGCAACCCCACCAACATTCAACCCGCCAAGCTCACCGCGGACAGCAAACTCAAATTCCGTTGCCATCCCGGCGTGTCGTGCTTTACGGCCTGCTGCGGCGACATTAATATCATCCTGACTCCTTACGACATCCTGCGCCTGCGCCGGCCATTGAACCTTACGGCCGACGAATTTCTGCTGCGCTTCACCACCCCCACCTATCTCGAAAAAACCGATCTGCCCGGCGTGAAGCTCCACCTCGATGAGAACGGCCGCTGCCCCTTTGTGACCGAGGAGGGCTGTACCATTTATCCATACCGGCCCACGACCTGCCGCTACTATCCGGTAGGTATGTCGTATTTTCACCCCGCTGGCCAGGAAAATCAGCCCGCCGAGGAGTTCTACTTCCTGATCAAGGAACCGCACTGCAAGGGTCACGAGGAACCCAATGAACAGACCATCGGCCAATGGCGCATTGACCAGGGCATAGATGAGTCCGACGCCATGAACCAGGGTTGGATGGAAATCGTCATGCGCCGCAAGTCCTTTGGCCAGCAGGCCACGTTGAGCGAGCCGGCCAAGAAGATCTTCTTCATGGTCAGCACCGACCTGGACAAATTCCGCAGCTTCATCTTTGAAAGCTCTTTCCTCGACACCTACGAGGTGGAGCAGGAGACCCTGGACAAGATCAAGACCGATGACATCGCTTTGATGATGTTCGGCAATCGTTACCTCGCCTCGTCGCTGTTCGGCACCAATGATCTGAAGATCAGGCCCGAGAAAATCAAGGCCAAGGTCGAGGCGCACAAGGGGAGTCAGCAGGATGCCGAGAAAAAGGCGGAAGAAACCTACCGGGAGCTGGTCGCGGCGCGGGATGAGATGCTGAAGGCCAAGGAGGCCGACAAATAAGGGGCCAGCGTACCGCGACCGACGGCCACATTTTTGTTTTACGCAACCAATAACCTTTTGGGATATAATCGGATTATACGGATGATGGCAGGGGAAACCCAATGCGGATGACGGGCCGCTTTCCCCTGCCCATGGCCCTGCTCAAGGAGTAGATTCCATGAAAAGCGGATCACGCCTGCACCGTGTCTTCCTGACACCGCTGCTGATTTTCCTGCTGGCCGGCTGCGGCGCCCCCCGGATCAAGGGCCACTCCCAGGAGGTCTACCGGGGATCCGGCTTCGCCATCAACCTCGTCAATCACGGCGGCCTGGCACTGCTGCCGGTCATCGTCCTGGAGCAGCCGAGCGACCTGAAGCAGGTTGGCGCCGCCACAATTCCCGCCGCCCCTTACACCTCCCCCACCCCGACCAGCAAGACCGACAAAGAGGAATACGATCGCCGGGACAACGGCCGGGATGCCTACCGGATCCTCTTAAGCAAAATACTTATGAGCTCCATGCAAGGCCGCCGGGGCACCCTGCGGCTTGTCTCCCCGTTTGACGCGCTCAAGATCCTGAACGACCAGGAGCTGACCTCGCATTACCGGGCCTTTACCCGGGATTTCCCGCGGGTGGGGTTTAACCAGGAAACGATGCAGCGCTTCGGCCAGGCCCTCAACTGCCGTTATCTTTTCATCAGCCAGGCCGTGGTGTCGGAAACCAATCCGGAGGTGTCGCTGACCATCGTCTGGACCTTTGGCCAACGCACCATGATGCGCTCCATCATGGTGGCCGGCCAGATATGGGACACCGAGACCGGCAAACAGGTATGGGAAGGGTCCGGACTCGGCTACAACCGCCTGCGCGCCTATCAATCTTCGCCCCTGGACGAGGAACTGGCCCAGCAGGCGGTGGACAGCCTTCTCGACCGCCTGATGGAGTGAGCACCCGGCTTAGGCGTTGCGTCTCTCCTGCCGCCTGGCCGGCAGTCATGATGTTTTTTATCGCCAGCATCGAAGCGACGCAATTGAGATCGTCCGCATTCTGCATGGGCGTATGGATTTTGACGCAAGGCTGCCAGCAGAGGAAAACTGATCATGATCCACAGGCTTGTTTGGTTATTCTTTTCTCCCTCGCAATAGCTTGGCGGGCCCGGGGTTGGCTCTTGTTTGCGCAATCTCCGACAACTCCCGCCGCGGGTCAGTGTTGCAACACAACAAGTCCAACTCCTCGGGCCGAACCCCTTCGGTGCGCCAGTTCCTTGGCGCTGGCGCCGCATGGAGGCGCAACTGGCTGATCTTACCCACGCAGCACCGCCATGCGTTGTTCGGCACGCGTCAGCACATCAGAGGTAATAACCGTGGTGTCCTGCCCCATGGCCTCGAGAAAGCCGTTATAGAGCAGGCGGTTGACCTCGCGGGGCACGCCGCGGCTGTGATCGTGGGCCGCGACGTAAGCATCCGGGGTGAGCAGGTTGGGCTGGGCGCCGCTTTTGAGCAACCGGTACTTGA
>DYDL01000067.1:12025-15726 GCA_020717925.1 Desulfocapsa sp. | reverse complement strand
AACCGCTGTTGGTGTGAACAAAGCCAGATAAGATAGTCGAGTTTGAAACGATGATTAACCTTGAGCACATCGAACGCCAACCCGCAGCGGATTGAGGCGCTGACCTTGAGCGGTTCCTCCACCGCATGGTAATGCGAAATCATCCTTACCGGAACCGCGCCCAGGAAAAACCCATGGCTGGCCCATTCAATATCGATTTGCCCAGTATAGCCGGGGAAAATATATTGATCCTCGAAATGAATGGCCATGCCGCCCTTGCCCACATCGAGGATCGTGCCGTTCTTCTTGCCAAATCGGACCACTGCCTTGCACTGCCCGGGATAACGCGGCTCCAACCGACGATTATCCAATGTTGATACTGGTAGGTATTCCATAATCCAGGCCTCATTTTGGTTATGCGCTTTCTGGATTCCCATTTTCACGGGCATGACGACTTTTTCAAAAAACTTACCCTTTTCTATATTCCACTAATACCTGCCATGTCAATACCACTTACATTAATATTTTTCATGTGCCACAAGAGATACGTTTAGATCATACCTATCTCAAGCAAGAGCTTTTTAATAAATAATGCTTGTCGGAATCGAGATAGAGCCTCTTGCAAAATGAGCAACAAGCAGAATCTGTCATTGCGACCGAAATGACAAAAAAAGTCATTTTGCAAGAGACTTTGATTTAACGGATTTATTTACGAGCAAGCTTTAACTTGGATTACGGCAGCCATCACCTGCTCAACCGTAAGGCCCGCCATGCACTCACCCCGCTCGCATTGCCGCTTAAAACAGGGGGAGCAGGGCAATGCGAGACGGACAACCTGATGCCGGTCGCCATAAGGGCCGGTGCGCCCGGGCGCGGTGGGACCAAAGAGGGCCACCACCGGAATGCCTACCGCCGCTGCCAGGTGCATGGGGCCGGTATCGGTGGTAACCAGAAAACAGCATTGTTCATAGAGGGCGGCCAGTTCCTTAAGGCTAGTCTGCCCAGCCAGATTGGCGCCGCACCCCCGCATGGCGGCAAGGATCATGTCCACCTCTGGCCGGTCGCCCAGGCCGCCAGTGAACACGAGGTCCACATCATAGGTGGCCAACAGCCGGTCGGCCAGGGCAGCGAACTTGCCGTTATCCCAGTTTTTGGTGTCCCACTTGGTTATGGGGTTGATGGCCACCAGGGGTTTGGCGCCATGGATGCCGCTTGCCGCGAGCAGAGTGGCGACCCGCTGTCGATCAACCTGACGCACAGGCAGATTGTAGACCACCTCGTCGATTGGAACGCCAGCCGCCGCTACAAGACGCAGGCCGCGCTCCAAGGCATGCACATCCATGGAGATGGCAGGCACCCGCTGGTTCAAAAACAGGTACGAATACTCCTGATGCTGCATGCCGGGACCAAAGCCGATCTTGCGAGTTCCATGGGCCAGAAAGATAAGCAAACCCGACTTCAGCAGACCCTGAAAATCGAAGATCAGATCGTACCGGGTGTCGCGTAGTTGCCGGCCAAACCGCCAGATCTCGGCCAGGGATGCCAGCCGGTCTGGTCCTTTGAGCAACCGTCCGAGCCACGCTTGACGTTTGGAGACCAGCACCCGGTCCACACCACTGTGACCGACCACCAGCTCGGCTGCCGCCTCCTCCACCAGCCAGGTGATATGGGCGTCCGGATAATAGCGACGCAGGGCATTCAAGGCCGGCAGGGTATGCACGACATCGCCGATAGCCGAAAGCTTGACAATGAGAATGTTCATGGCCGCGCAGCCCCGTAAAGAGAGTGGGCCACAATATACTGGGCCACCCCGGATGGCACCTGGCCGGTAAGGTCCACGCCACTCCGAACCTGGGAGCGAATCCGGGTGGCGGAAAGATCGAGGACGGGCAGGTCCAAGGGTATTATCCGGCCGCTGCCAACCGCGGCGAGCCAGGCCTGCTGACCAATATCATAATGATAAAAGGGAAAGGCGCGCTGCATGACCACGGCAAGATCCCCAAGACCATAAGGAGGCCGGGGAAAGACCGCCAGGCTTACCATCTGGGCCAGCTCGGCCGAATCCTTCCAACCCTCCACCTCCTGAAAGGCATCCATGCCGACCAGCAGAAAGAGTTCGACCCGCGCCCCCAACCGTTGTCGCAGTTCACGTACCGTGTCGACGGTGTAGGAGGGCGGCGTGCGCTTACCCTCCATGGCCGAAACAAAGAGGCCGGGTTGGTTGGCGACAGCCAGATCGAGCATGGCCAGCCGGTGCAAAAAGGCGGTGACCGCCTCTCCTTGCTTCAAGGGGTTCAGCAGGGCCGGGATAAAGAGCAGGGTGTCGAGAGCCAGGCGCTCGACAGCGGCGCGTGCCACCCGGAGGTGGCCGGCATGCACCGGATCAAAGGTGCCACCCAGGATGCCGATGCGGGTGCCGGGCTTAAGCGGCAGGTCAGGGCGCGTTTCCACCTCAGCTTCTGACCTCGCCCTCGCCATAAACGATAAACTTCTGGGTGGTGAGTTCCTTTAACCCCATAGGTCCGTAAGCATGCAGCTTGGTGGTGCTGATGCCGATCTCGGCGCCCAGGCCGTACTGGCCGCCGTCCGCAAAGCGGGTGGAGGCGTTCACCATCACCGACGAGGCGTCCACCTCCCGCAGAAAGCGCTGGGCATTGGCATAGCCGCTGGTTACGATCGCCTCGGTGTGCTGGGAACCATGGCGAGCAATGTGATCCATGGCCGCATCCACGTCGTCCACGACCTTAACGGCCAGAATGAGGGCGAGGAACTCGCAGCCCCAGTCCGTGTCCTGGGCAGGAACCGTTGCCGGCCATAGCTTTTGTGTTGCCGCGCAGCCGCGGATCTCGACCCCGGCACCGGCCAAGGCCACCCCCACCTTGGGCAGAAAGGCATCGGCCGCGTCGCGATGGACCAGGAGCGCCTCGGTGGCGTTGCAGACGCCGGGCCGCTGGGTCTTACCGTTCATGACAATGCGCACCGCCATGTCGAGGTCAGCGTCGCGATCGACGAACACATGACAGACGCCCTTGTAGTGCTTCAGCACCGGAATCCGGGAGTTCTCGGCGACAAAGCGAATGAGCCCCTCGCCGCCCCTGGGGATGATCAGGTCAATCTGCTCCTCCAGGGTGAGCATGGCATTCACCGCCTCGCGGTCGGTGGTGGGCATAATCTGGATGGCAGCCGGATTGATCCGCTCGGCAACCAGGACGTCTTGCAAAACCTTGGCCAGGGCCAGGTTGGAGTAGATGGCCTCGGAGCCGCCGCGCAGGAAGACACCGTTGCCGGCCTTCAGACAGAGAGCAGCAGCATCAACCGTGACGTTGGGCCGCGACTCGTAAATCATGCCGACCACGCCGAGCGGCACGCGCATGCGGCCCACCATGATGCCGGACGGGCGCTTCACCAGATCGGCGATCTCGCCCACCGGATCGGGCAGGGCCGCCACCTCGTGCAACCCCTGGACCATGGACCCTATCACCTTATCGGAGAGCGCCAGCCGGTCGAGCATGGCGCTGGACAAACCCTTGTCGCGGCCAGCGGCCAGATCCTTGTCGTTCTCCAGGCGGATAAAATCACGCTGGGCCATAATCCCCTCGGCCATGCCCGCCAGCACCCGGTTCTTGACCACGGTGGGCAGAGTGGCCAGGGTGCGGGCCGCCTGCTTACAGTCCACGGCCAATTGACGGATGGTATCGTGCATTGTCATGGGTTGAGTTCCT
>DYDL01000067.1:0-11731 GCA_020717925.1 Desulfocapsa sp. | reverse complement strand
ATCGTCGTCCTTGTAGCCCAGAATGGCCTCAATCGCCGAGGTCTTGGCCCCGAGGATACGGGTAATCTCGTCAGAGGAATAATTAACCAGGCCAAAGGCGACCGGCTGCCCAGCTTCGTCTACACACTGCACCGGCGCGCCCTTGCCGAACTTGCCATGCACCGCGCGGATGCCGGCGGGCAGCAGACTGGTGCCGCGGCTGACCAGGGCGCGCACCGCGCCATTGTCCAGCACCAGATCGCCCTTGGGCCTGAGCGTATAGGCGATCCAGTGTTTGCGGCTCTGCATGCGCCGCTCGTTGGGCATGAAGAAGGTGCCCAGCGGTTCGCCGGCAAAGAGGCGCTGCAGGACATCGGACTCACGGCCCGAGACGATAAAGCTGGCGCCGCCCCGAGCTGCCACGGTTTTGGCTGCCATTATCTTGCTGCGCATGCCACCGGTGCCCAGGGTACCGCTCACACTGCCGGCCATCTCCTCGACCGCGCGGTCCACCCGGGCCACGGTGCAGACAGGCAGGGCCGCGGGATCAACCCCGGGGTTGCCGGTGTACAGGCCAGCCACGTCGGTAAGACAGACCAGCAGGTCGGCCTCGGTAAGGTTGGTTACCAGGGCGGCCAGGGTGTCGTTGTCGCCAAAACGCAACTCCTCCACCGACACGGTGTCGTTCTCGTTAATGATCGGCAGAACCTGCCAGTCCAGCAGGGTGAACAGGGTGTTGCGGGCGTTGAGGTAACGGTTGCGGTGCGCGAGGTCGTCGTGGGTGAGCAGGATCTGGGCCACCTGCACCGATGAACCGGCAAAGAGCTCCTCGTAGGTGCGCATCAGGGTGCATTGGCCGGCGGCGGCCAGAGCCTGCTTGGCCCGAATGCCGCCCGTGCGATCGCCCCCCAGTTTCTTGCGACCGGCGGCCACGGCGCCGGAACTGACCAGGATCACCTGGCGGCCCGACTGCCTGAGCGCCGTAATGCCGGCGGCCAGGCCAGCGATAACCTCGCGGTTCAGGCCGTCGTTCGTGGTCAATACCGCGCTGCCCACCTTGACCACCACGCGCCTGGCATTGTCCAGCGCCGCCTGGCGTAATGCCAGCCCTGTCTCACGCTCCACCTGAAAGGTCATGGGGTCATCTCTTCCAAGATATCGACGATCCGTTTTTTCAATATCTCGATCCCTTCGCCGGTAAGGGCGGACACGGCCATGCACTCATAACCCTTGTCGTGGAAGGCGGCGAGCAACTCCTGGCACCGCTCTTCCCCGCCAGCCAGAAGATCAATCTTATTTACCACAACCAGATGGCGACGTTCCAGCAATTCCTCGTTGAACTGCCGCAATTCCCCCTCCAGGATGGAGTGCTGGCTCATGGGCAGGTCGCCCTCGCCCGCCCCGTCCACCAGATGCAGCAACAAGCGGGTGCGCTCGATATGGCGCAGAAACTTATGACCCAGCCCATGGCCCTCGTGAGCACCCTCGATCAGCCCGGGGATGTCGGCAATGACAATGGGGGCGCGGAAGTCAAGCTGCAGAACACCCAACTGCGGCTCGAGGGTGGTAAAGGGATAGTCCGCCACCTTGGGGTTGGCGGCCGACAATTTGGACAGCAGCGTCGATTTGCCGGCATTGGGATGACCGATAAGGCCGACGTCGGCCAAAAGCTTCAGTTCGATGCGCAGCCAGCGCTCCTCGCCTTCCTTGCCCTTGGTGGCGATGCGCGGCGCCCGGTTCAAGGCCGTGGCGAAATGCGGGTTGCCCCAGCCGCCCCGGCCGCCCTCCGCGGCCAGGAAGGTCTGGCCATCCTCCACCAGATCGGCCAGGATCTCACCGGTGTCGACGTCCTTGATCACCGAGCCGACCGGTACCATGATCGTGGAGTCCTTACCCTTGCGGCCGTGCTGCTTCTTGCCCATGCCGTGCGTGCCGCGCTCAGCCTTGAAATGGGAACGGAAGCGAAAATCCAGCAGCGACCAGAGTTGCCGGTCGGCCTGCAGATAGACAGAGCCGCCGCGGCCTCCGTCGCCGCCGTCCGGGCCACCCTTGGGCACATAACGCTCGCGCCGGAAGCTCAGACAGCCGTTACCGCCGTCACCCGCCTTGACGTAAAACTTTGCCTCATCAATGAACGCCATGGCCTTCCAATACTCGTTGCTTCAGGTTGAGGTCACAATAAAAAAAAAGCCCCTTGTCCGCACAGGGGGCTTTCTGACACTGATGGAAGAACTGTCGTACCAGCACTGACCGGGTAATCCCGTGGTCAGCCCCGGGGTACGACACCCCTCACTATGTGAACACGGTGAACACGCTTCAGGCAGCGACGGCGACTTCGGCCGGGGGATAAACACTTACCCGCTTACGCCCTTGACCAAAGGCCTCGTAGGTCACCACGCCGTCAATCTTGGCATAGAGCGTATAATCACGGCCCAGGCCAACGTTCTGGCCAGGATGAATCTTGGTGCCACACTGGCGCACCAGGATGCTGCCGGCCTGCACTATCTGACCGCCAAACCGCTTGATGCCCCGTCTCTGTCCCGCGCTGTCGCGGCCGTTCCTGGAACTGCCGCCCGCCTTTTTATGAGCCATGATCTTCCCTCTATGGTTGCGATACGCAATCGCTGATAGTAATTAGGCGGAAATCTCTTTGATTTCCAGGGCCGTATACATTTGGCGGTGGCCGTTCTTGACCTGATAGCCCTTGCGCCGCTTCTTCTTGAAGACGAGCACCTTCTTGGCCTTGCCCTGCTCGACGATGCGGGCGGTCACCTTGGCGCCCTCCACCATCGGCTGGCCGAGCTTGACCTCCGAGCCGTCGGCCACCATGAGCACATCGGCCAACTCCACGGTATCGCCTACCTCGCCAACCAGCTTCTCAACCCGGACGTGTTCGCCAGGTGCCACCTGGTACTGCTTGCCACCGGTACGGATTATCGCGTACATGGTCTCCTCCAAAGCACTGCTATCGTAGTCGTTATCGCTGCAAGCGGCTGCGGAATTATTACCCGCCCGCCACCGCGAATGGCCGTCTGCCCCCCAAAAAGCACCTTGCCAAAGGGGCCGGGAACGTGAAACGAACATTCATACCACAACCCGCCAGTTTGTCAAGCCAGAAAAGAGGAAGGGATATAGATCAATGGTCAATGGGGCACCCTGCCATGGTGGGCTCGTTGACCGTGGCATTGGGCAGCAGCATGGTGACCGTGGTGCCGGCCCCCTCCTTGCTGCTGATCTCCAGGCTGCAGTTCATCTGGGCCAGGAGTTTCCGGGACAGCATGAGACCCAGGCCCGTGCCGTTCTGTTTGGTGGTGAAAAAGGGCTTGAAGATATCCTGCTGCACGTCCTTGCTGATTCCGCAGCCGTTATCTGAGATGGTCAGCACCACCACCTCGCCGCCGGACTGACAACGCACCGTGACCCGGGCGTCCGGCCGATCGCTGAGCGCCTCCATGGCATTGGCGAAGATATTCATGACCACGTGCTGCAAGGCCCGCACGTCCACATTAACCCAGCGGGCCTCCTCGGCAAGGTCCAGGTCAAGAGTGATGTGCTTCTTCCGGACATCCTCGGCGAGCAGCCCGATGAATTCCCGAAAAAAGGCCAGCAGATCCACCAACGTCAGCCGGGGTTTTTCAAAAAGGTTGAAGGTTTTCAGGGAGGTCAGCAGGTTCTCCATCCTGGACACCTGCTCGAAGATGCGGTCAAAGTACCTTGCCACTTCCTGTGGCGGAAAGCGGTGCACGTTTTTACGCAGCACGGTGAGGGCCATCTTCATGGAGTTGATGGGATTGCCAATCTCATGACGGATGCCGGAGAAGAGGAAACCGATGTTGTGCATCATCTCCGTGGCCTCGTCCATGGCCGCCAGGCGATCCTGGTCGGTTATGTCCTGCAGGAAAACCGCGACAAAGCGATTCGCCGCCATCGGGCCATACAAGGTGTAGCCGAACAGCCGATTGCCAAAACGGACCTTCTTCCTGAAACTTTGCGCGGTCTGACCTTGACGCAGCAGGTCAATTTCGGTTGCAAGCAGGGCCTGAAGGGTGCCGAAACCGTGGTCGGCACCTGCCTGCTCCAGGATGGTGCTGGCATGGGGATTGCGAAAAATAACCTCCTCATGCTCCAAATCCAGAATAATAATGCCCGTGGCGATGGCGTCCAGAACCTCGGCGAAAAGGACGGCGCGTTCCACGTCATGCAAACCAGGGTAAGATGGGGTGGTCATTGTAAGCCCATGCTAATGGATGAAACCGGCCATCGCAAGGGCCGACAGATCATGGAGGATGACCTCACTCATACTCCAGCAGGCAGGCCGGTCGCAAGCCTGATTTAGCGTCGGCTACCACTCCTCCTGCGCCGCGACCGTCAAAAACTGTTCGACCAGGCCCGGGTCAAAGTGGGTGCCGCTGCGGGAACGGATGTGCTCAATGGCCTTGTCCCTCGACCAGGCGGGATGATAACGGCGTTCCGAGGTAACCGCGTCCCAGACATCGGCAATGGAGAAGATCCGGGCCACCAGTGGGATGGACGTGCCACGCAACCCCCGAGGATAGCCGGTGCCATCCCATTTCTCGTGGTGGCAGTATGGAATGTCCAAGGCAGGTTGCAGATAGGCAATAGGGGAAAGCAGTTCAAAGGCATAGACCGGATGACGCCGCATGGTCTCCTGCTCCGCCTCGGTAAGCGGTCCCTCTTTCAGGAGAATGCTGTCGGAGATGCCCATCTTGCCGATGTCGTGCAGCATGGCTCCGCGCCGGGCATGGACAAGTGCGGCGCCCTTCATGCCCAGGGCTTCGGCCAGGCGCAGGGTCATGGCGGCCACACGCTGGGTATGACCCTCGGTCTCCTTGTCGCGCAATTCCAGAGCCCGGGCCCAGCCCGCGATGGTGGTATCGTAGGCCAGCACTAGTTCGGCATTGGAGTCTTGCAACTCGTTAAACAGGGTGGCGTTGTCAATGGCCAGGGCAGCTTGCACGGCAATGGCATCGAGAAACCCGAACCACTCCTCATCCTTTGCCAACAAGGAGCGGTGATAGATCTCCATGACGCCCTGCACCTGCCCCTTGGCGATGAGCGGTACGGCGATGTAGGAGACAAAGCCCTCGCCCTGAATCGCGGACTGCCGGGCAAAACCGCTGGTCGGCGCACGCAGGTCAGGGATATGGATCAGCCGCCGCTCCAGGGCCGCCACCCCGGCGCTGCCCGCGCCCAAGCGCTCCCGGGCCAGGTGGCCGGCCGTGGATCTGAACCCTTGGGCCGCTTTGAACTCCAGGGTCTGGACCGGCCGGTTGAGCAACAGCATAGCCACCGCATCCACCCCGAGACTGGGCACGATCTCCGTCAAAAAGACCCGCATGGTGACATCCAGGTCGAGGCTCGAGGTAATAAGCAGATCAATGGTGTGCAAGGTCTCAAGCTCATGCAATCTGACACCAGCCTGATTTTCGGCCTGGCGCCGGGCCACGATCTCTCCTTCCAGCTCCACGTTTTTGCCAAGCAGGGTCTGGTTGATCTCACTGATCCGCTGTTCACTCGCTGTTACCTGCAGGATGGTGGCCCGGGTCAGGACGATCACCAGAAAGACAAACAGGGCGCCACCAAGAAAGACAGCGCCGGTCACCATCTCAAGAGGGAAGGGGATAGCCGTGACCTGAACGACCATAAAAAAAACATAGCCGGCCAGGAAGAATACCATGAGACAGGTTATGGCCAGCCACCTCCACTTCATGGCGGTCGGGATAATGCGGTTTATCCTCCTGCTCTTGACAATGGCTGCCAGCAAGAACAGCGTGCCAGGAAAAACCAGAAAAACGGAAAACACCTCTGCGGTCATACGCCTCCTTTATCACGCCCTTCCCATGCCAGCCGGCGCCATCGAACGACCTTCGTCAACCAACGCCGCCGGCGGCAACCATGGGCAGAACGCACCTGATCATGGCCTCAAACGGAATCGGCCGCACCGCCCGTCACCAGCGCCCCGGACAAGGCCCAGGCCAACGTTTTCGATATTTCGACTTGCTTCATACCCAACCTTGCGTTATGTTTAATATACATGAAAATCCGCAACCAGGCGAGGCAGATCGCCAGGATTGCAACTGAAAAATGATGGGGGACTGGGGGAGGAGGATGGCTTTTATTCCCGGAATCACCAAAGACCGTCGGCAGGGGCCGGACGGGCTGGCGCATATCATCCGCTATCTGGGGTTGGCGAGTTGGGCCATCCTGCTGCTGGCCCTTATCCTGGTGGAAAAGGCCAGGCCCCAGGTGGAGAGTTACCTGGACAAGACCATGAATATCCAGCTTCAGCATAGCTGGAACCTGCAATTCATCCGCTTCCTCTTTTACCTGATGATCCTGGGTCTATGCCTGAGCATCGTGGGCTTTGCCATAAACACCATGCGCATGCACAGACGTACCGATGAATACCGGCTGTCGCTGATTTTTCTGGGCGTTATCTCCATAGCGACCATTATCTATTGCCTGCTTACCCTGTAGCAGGCCAAGGCTATACCATGAGGAGAAAACACCACATGGAAAAGAAAATACGCATCCTTACGCTGTTCCTATTAATGCTGCCGGGGTACGCGCGGGCCGACAGCCTGGGCATCGGCTTCAACGATTACAGCGCCCAAGTCAACTACCAGATCCCGGTCAGTGAGGACAATGACGGCTCTTCCACGATCGATATCCGCGGCCTGTACAACAATCGTTCGGATGACGACACCCTGGTGGGTTCACTGGGCTTCGATGTTTACGGCAACTTTGCCAGGTTGCTGTCCGGTATCCATTTCGGCGCCGGCGCCAAGGTGTATGGCGGCAGCAGCGATAACGCGGAACTCCTTTCCCTGGCCCTGGGTGGCGGTATACGGCTGGCGCCTCCTTCCTGGGAAGGGGTGTATATTTCCACCTCGTATTTTTTCGGCCCCAAGATCCTCTCCACCTTGGACGCCCGCCAGTTGGCGGAATTTCAGGCCACGCTCGGCTATGCGATTTCAACCAACGCCCATGTCTTTGTGGGGTACGGCAACCTGCGCACCAAGTTCAAGGATCTGGACACCCGCTCCCTGGACGAGGGCTTCCGCCTGGGCGTCAGCCTGAGCTATTGATCAGGCCGACGCCTCCGAGCTTGTGTTCCCCGTGTCGCCAAAGGAGCCCGCAATCATGCCTCTGCGTACCTGCGTGGCGCCACCGGGGCGTTTTGTCTTCGGGGTGCATGCCTCTTGCTACGAGGTGTTGAACCTCCGGGGCAAGGAATCCATCGGCCCTCTGGGCTGTCTCGACGACGGCAGTTTCGTGGAAAATGAACGAAACTTCCCGTCATCCGCTGCCCTGGCGGTGGATAACGCTGACCTCGTCTTTGAGATTCCCAACCCCCTGCCCTTTCGCGGTACCACCTATATCCTCAAGACCTGGGCAGATGCGGCGGCGACCGATCCCGGCCGCATGACACTGCCCAAGCAGTCCCCCACCTCCCTCACCCAGTCCGCGCAAAAACTGCTCGGCCGTGATGACGACCAGCAGCTCAATGCCCTGTTTGCCGGCCTGCCCCCACCCCTGCAACTGGCCCTGGCCACCACCTCCACCGACCCCGCCGATCTGGCCAGGCTGGCCGAACTTTCCTGCGAACTCCTGCACGGCACCCGTACCGGTCTGCCGGCCGGCCTGAAGTTCAGCAGGGATGCCACGGGGCAAGTCCGACCCAAGATCCACAATCATGCGCTGTTCGAGGCCCTGGCCAACAATCCTCACCTGCCCGGCGACTACAAGCTGGCCATGGTGCTGCGCGCCGGGGTCCAGGGTAACAGTGAGATCGTCGGCGAGACCGGCAACGGCCGCAACCACGTCTTTGAATACCTGCGCCGCAACAGCTACATTCCGGGCGGCCACTACGCCTCCAACATGGCCGAGGACGCGGTGCGCTATCGGATCGACGATCTGTCGCCAGCCGATCTGCGTGGTCTAAGGCACCTCTATTACCAGCGCACCTTTGTCCGGCTTGCCGCCGACCTGGGCCTGCCCCTGCCCTGTTCGCATAAAACCGTGGACGTCGAGGTTCTGGAGGAGTTACGGCAACATATACGTTCCGCCCTGGCAGCCGCCCCCCGGGCCAAGCTCCCGCATACCGCCACCCTCTGGGGCTGGAACCTTGGCTTTGACTATGCTCCCACCGGCTACCGGCTGCACGCCTCGCACCAGCAGATCCACACCCAGTACGCGCTCCTGCCAGGCATAGTCCCGGCGCGCGACAGCCTGGGCAACGAGGTACCGGACGGTTTACCCGCCTACGGCTGCGGCGATCTGGTGGCGGACACCGTCGCCAGTTACCGCCAGCAAACCGGCCGGGGCTTTTTTACCGACTATATTGCGGCCATTCGCACCAACCAGCGGACCGACGGCAACCCCGAAGGCCCGCGCAGCCTGGTGATCCACGAGGACGACCTGGTCATGCTCTTCGTGCCCAAGGCCCAAACCTCGCAATGGGAGTTGCAGATCATGCCCACAGCCCCGGTGGGCAACATCCTGGAGGCGGACACCGCCACCCGCGCCGCCCTGGACCGGGCACTGCTAATGGCCCAGAAAATTCTGGAGGCCTTGGGGGCGCGCCTGGTGACCAGCATCGAGTTTCCCAAACGCTTTGACAACAAGGACACAGACCAGCGGCTGCTCTACGCCCTGTTGCCCAAACTGCCGGAATCACCAGGCGCCATGAGCGAGGCGCAACTGCGTTTTATCAACGGCCATTTTCCCGAGGATTTCGCCGCTGTCTGCCGGGCGAGACTCACGGAAATCGAAAAAAAAATCGCCCCCTGAGCGCTGGATACCCGACCTTCACCTAACATCCGCAACCACCCTAAATCCACGGTCGCGCCGAGGCTGCATCCTGGCGTCATCACCCCATGCCACACCACTCTATCGCCCCATTTCAGCAAGGGCTTACATACAACATATTGTGCATTCCCCTCTTCCATATACCATATTTTGTGCTATAGTGACTCCAGCACCAGGAAGTCGTCATTGTGCCTGACGGCCACTGGCCTGTTAAAATCGTGCCCAAAGACCATCTCTTTCCACTTCCGAACCGAGGACCGCCCATGACCAAATTCAGGAAACCCAGAATGCTCAAGACCCCCCAGGATCTCCCAACCCCGGCCTTTAAAAAGAACGCGCACACGGTGCTGGAAAGGCGCTACCTGATGAAGGACAACCAGGGTAACATCATGGAGGAGCCCAAAGACATGCTTTGGCGCGTCGCCATGACCATTGCCGAGGCGGACAAGAACTACCACGAGGACGCGCCGGTAGCGGAGCTGGCCCGGGAGTTCTATGGCATGATGGCTTCCCTGGATTTCATGCCCAACTCCCCCACCCTGATGAACGCCGGCCGCGAACTGGGCCAGCTTTCGGCCTGCTTCGTGCTGCCCATCGAGGATTCCATGGGCTCCATCTTCGAGGCGGTGAAGCAGACCGCGCTGATCCACCAAAGCGGTGGCGGCACCGGTTTCTCCTTCTCCCGCATCCGGCCTAAGAACGACGTGGTCCACTCCACCAAGGGCATCTCTTCCGGCCCCATCTCCTTCATGGGAGTATTCGACTGCGCCACCGAGACCATCAAGCAGGGCGGCACCCGCCGCGGCGCCAACATGGCCATGCTGCGGGTGGACCACCCGGACATCATGGACTTCATCAAGGTCAAGTCCGACCTCAAGGTGTTGCAGAACTTCAACCTCTCGGTCTCGATCACCGATCACTTCATGGAGGCCCTGGCGGCCAACAGCGAGTATGACCTGATCAACCCCCGCGACAACTCGGTGGTCAAACGCCAGAACGCCGCCAAGGTCTTTAGGCAGGTGGTGAAGCAGGCGTGGCTCTCCGGCGAGCCCGGCATCATCTTCATCGACCGGATGAACGCGGACAACCCCACCCCGGAAATCGGCCTGATCGAATCCACCAACCCGTGCGGCGAGCAGCCGCTTTTGCCCAACGAATCCTGCAACCTCGGTTCCATCAACCTGGCCAACATGGTGGCAAACGGCCAGATCGATTACGCCAAGCTGGGCGCGACCGTGACCCGGGCCGTCCACTTCCTGGACAACGTGGTAGAGGTCAACGCCTACCCCCTGCCCGAGATCGAAAAGACCACCAAGGCCAACCGCAAGATCGGCCTTGGTGTAATGGGCTTTGCCGACCTGCTGCTGCGCCTTGGCCTGCCCTACTCCTCGCCCGAGGCGTGCGACAAGGCCGGCGAACTCATGGCCTTCATCGACACCAAGGCGATGGAGGCCTCGGTGGAACTGGCCCGGATACGCGGCCCGTTCCCCAATTTCGAGAAGAGCATCTACGCCAAGGGCAACGATGCCCCACCAGTGCGCAACGCCACCCGCACCACCATCGCCCCCACCGGCACCATCTCCATCCTGGCCGGCTGCTCCAGCGGCGTGGAGCCGCTGTTTGCGGTCTCGTACATACGACGAGTCATGGACAACGACGAGCTGATCGAGGTCAACCCCATCTTCGAAGAGATCGCCAAGGCCGAGGGCTTCTACTCCCCGCAACTGTTGAAAAAGATCGCGCACAACGGCTCGGTACAAGGGTTGGACGAGATCCCCATGAAGCACCGGCAGATTTTTGAAACCGCCCACGACATCACCCCGGAGAACCACATCCACATCCAGGCGGCCTTCCAGAAGTACACCAACAACGCGGTCAGCAAGACCATCAATTTCCCCCAGGAGGCCACGCCGGACGACGTGAAAAACGCCTTTCTGCTCGCCTACAAGATGGGCTGCAAGGGGGTTACCATCTACCGCGACGGCTGCCGCGAGGGCCAGGTGCTGAACATCGGCAAGACCGACAAGCAGCAGGCCACCCCGGCCGCGGAGCCGCAACGGATCGTCAAGCGCGACCGGCCGCGCAGCCTGATGGGCAGCACCTTCCAGATGACCACCGGCTGCGGCCCCATGTATGTGACGATCAACGAGGACGAGAACTGCCAGCCCTTCGAACTCTTCAACACCGTGGGCAAGGCCGGCGGCTGCGCCGCCAGCCAGTGCGAGGCCATCGGCCGCCTGGTCTCCCTGGCCTGGCGCTCGGGCATGCCGTTCGAACCCATCGTCAAACAACTCGTCGGCATCTCCTGCCACAAACCCGCCGGCTTCGGGGAAAACAAGGTGACCTCCTGCGCCGACGCCATTGCCCAGGCCATCCGCTTGCATGTGGAAAAACGCAACGGCTGCCGCGACACCACCCTGGCCCGCTCCACCCAAGGCTTCGGCGCCTGCCCGGAATGCGGCGGCGTGGTTGAGCATGAGGGCGGCTGTCAGGTTTGCCATGCCTGTGGTTACTCGGAATGCGCCTGAACCCGGCGCTAGGCTGAAAGATTGCTAGGGAAGCGCCCAACCCGCTAATCAGGTTGGGCGCTTTCTTTGCGGCACCCATTATTTTGTGGTAAAAGATAGTCCATGGGAAAGCAGGAAGTACTCAACATCATTCGCAACAGCAAGTCAGAGATTGAATCTCGCTATGCGGTACGCAAACTCGGCTTGTTCGGCTCCTATGTCCGCGATAACCAGGGCAAGCGAAGCGATATAGATATCCTTGTTTCCTTTAGCCGCGATATTGATCTGTTTGATTTCCTTGATCTGCGCGAATTTCTTGAAAACCTTCTGCACCACAAGGTTGACCTGGTCATGGAGTCGGCGCTCAAGCCCGCCATCGGCAAACGCATTCTCGCCGAGGTTGAATATGTCTA
>DYDL01000285.1 GCA_020717925.1 Desulfocapsa sp. | reverse complement strand
GGCGGTTCCGGTAATTGACGGAAACGGCAGTGATGCGGACTGGGCCAACGCCACTGTCCAGTTGGATCCGGCCAATGACGTGCTGCCGAGCCCGACCTCCAGCGGCTATGACGTGGTCGAGGCGAGTGTTTTCATCGACGCCACCAACAACGATATGTATTTCAGGCTAAAGACCCTGGGGGTGCCCGGTGATGCGGACGGCGACGGTGATCCTAATAATACATCGGATCCTAACGTCATCGACGAAGTCGGCGTGGGCGGCATGGAAAATTACCAGATTTTCCTTGATTGCGACCACAACGGGGTTGTCGATTTCATGATCATGGTTATGGGCAACACCCCGTACGTCTTCGATGCTAATTGGAATCAAATCGAAGCAAGCAGCACCACGTGGGCCATGGGAGACGGTAGCGACGACGACCATAAAGTGGTGGAGATCAAGGCGAAGGCCTCCGAGATCTGCGCCGCATTTGTGGCGGCCGGCGGCTTCTCCTTCAGCGTGCAGGCCTTGTCCGGCACTGCCGATGACATGGCGCCCGAGGATCTGGTTCCAGACGCGGGCTTTTTCCGGGTAGAGGCCATTCCCACGCAGTTGACTTCCTCCATTGATCTGCAGAAGAGCATGTCGTCCGCCTCCGCCTATACTGGCGAGAAGGTAACCGTCACCCTGGTGGTGACCAACGACGGCGAAACCCCCCTCTGCGACATCACCGTGACCGATGTCCTCCCGGCCTGTCTGCGGTTGGTTACCGCGGCGGACGATTCCGACGATCTGGATGGCGACGGCATCCCGAACTCTCTCGACTCGGACATGGACGGTGACGGCCTTGCTAACGGCGTTGACCCGGACGAAGACAACGACGGCGTCAGGGACTGTTACGAGCGTGACGCGGACCACGATGGGGCGGCGGACAAATATGACAGCGATGACGACAATGACGGCATCGCCGACACCCTCGACGTGGACGACAACAACGACGGCATCCTTGACGTGGATGACTTTGATGGCGACGGGATTGCCAATGCCGAGGATACCGATGTGGACGGCGACGGCGTCCGTAACACCAGGGACCGCGACGACGACAACGACGGCATCCCGGACACCCTTGATAATGATGCGGCGGAAAGCACCCTGGTCTTCAATGTCGGTTGCCTGGATCCGGGCGCAAGCCAGACCCTCACCTTCGACGCTACCGTGGTTTGCGGCGAGGCGCAGACGGTGAACAATACCGCTACGGTGCAGGGGATCCCGAGCGCCGATGCGGATCCGGTTACCGACGAGGCCTCGGCCAGCATTGATGTTCTCGTTCCCACCGCCGGGGTGGAAATCGACAAGGTCAAGGTCGGCGGTCCGGACCAGGTTGTGGTCAATGCCGGGAACCCGACCCTGTTCACCCTGCTGATCACGGTCACCAATACCGGCAATACGCCTCTCGCCAACCTTCAGGTGCGCGACAAGGTGCCCTACCAGTTGGCCGGCTCCAATTTCGTCTCAAGCCAGGGAACCGTGGATGTCCAGTTGCCCTCCGGCGGCATGTGCGGCCTCCTGGGCGAAGGCGGCATCAATTGGAGCGTCGGCACTCTCGCCCCCGGCGCCACGGCCAGCTTGCAGTTTGACGAACAGACCAAGCTTAACCCGACGGATCATTCAAAGTACATGCCCAACCAGGTAACCTCGAACTTCAAGTTGAACGAGGGGGCCGTGGTCAAGGGTATCAATGCGGTGAGCGGCACGAAGGTCTTCGATGGTCCGAGCCTGCCGGTGGTGATCCCCGCGGTGCGCGAGACCGACGACGGCGACTGCGATGACCACGACGGCGGGGGGCATCACGGTTTCCGGAAATACAAGCACCTGCATGACCACCACCGGCATGGGCACCACTAATGGGTGGGCACTTTTTCTTGTAAGGCAACGAAAGGGCGGAACCTGTCGGCGTCGGGGGAATAAGAGCCGGCAGGTTCCGCCAACAGGGTCCGGTTCGTTTGAAAATGGGAACAAAATAATTCTTCAGGAGGAGTCGCAATGACAGCTAAACAGTTCTGCACACTTGCCTTGTTGGGCAGTGTCCTTTGCCTGCCCTTGCGGGCCGGCGCCGCACCCTTGCCCGCCGACCCCAGGGTATCTGGGAACACGGTGGAGGGGTGGTCCTACATCGATGCCGATGACGTAAGCGCCGTGGATGGCCTGGATGTCGATCTGATTACCGGGTCGCTTAACATGAGTACCAACACCTTGAGCTTTACCTTTTCCACCGTGGCCGCCAATGTCAAAGCGCCGCCGACCAACACCGACTTATGGCGGGTATCCTTGGATCTCGATAATGATAATGTGCGGGATGCCACGGTTGGTTATGGGTGGATTTTTCAGACAGGGTCAGGATGGGCTTGGAGGATCTCGGGAACAAGGGTAGGCCTGGTTAACTCAGGCTTCACGTATGGCACGCAAACCGCGACGATCACGGAACAGATTACCGCGGCCCAGGCTGCCATCATCCTGCACGATGGTTTCCAGTTCTCTTTTGCGGTCGGCAACGGCAGTGACGGCTTTGCCGAGGACGGCATTGATGGCACTCCGGCGGGCTGGCTTTACGTGGTGCCGGTGCCGAACTCGCTGCTGCTTATTGGCGCGGGACTTGGTCTTCTGACCCCGGCCTTGCGCCGCAGAAAAGCCAGGGGATGAGTCGCGCGTTGACCACCGTTGGTTTGTTTTTTTCCGCCTAATTCGCGGGGCCGGCCCTGGAAGTGATTCTTCCAGGGCCGGCCCGCGTCTGTTTTCAGTCCTGCTCATTCCAGTCGCCATTTGCCCAGCCGGGTCGGCAACTCTACGCAATCGGCAAGCCAGGGATAGAAGAGATCGCCGTCCAGCTCTTTCGCGCCG
>DYDL01000284.1 GCA_020717925.1 Desulfocapsa sp. | reverse complement strand
CAGGTGCTACAATTAGGGCTGATTAACATCAAAGGAGGGCACCATGGCAGTCAAATTCTCAGAAGATATCGTGCCGATCAGTGACCTTAAAGTAAACCCCGGAAGAATCGTGCGGCAGGTGGCCGACACCCATCGGCCGGTGGTTCTTACCAGCCGCGGCCGTGGGGTTGCGGTGCTCCGTTCGTTGCAGGATCACGAAACAGAGGTCGCGGAGAAAGATTTCATGCGGGCGGTGGTGCAGGGCATGGCCGATCTTGAGGAGGGTCGGTATCTGAGCCTGGCCCAGGTCAAAAAAAGACTGGGGATGAAGTGAGCAAGAAGCTCCTGCACTTCGCCGAGTCAGCGGTCTGCGACCTGGAAGATATCCAGGCCTATTACGCGGAACAGGGTGTCCCGCATGTGGGAACACGCCTGGTTGGGGAAATCATCGGTGCTGTTGAACTTCTCCGCGACCAGCCCGACATGGGCAGGATGGTGCCGGAATTTGGCCAGGAATTTCTGCGTGAACTGATCCGCCCGCCATTCCGCCTCGTTTACCGCCGCGAACCCGAGAGAATTTCTATTGTTAGGGTCTGGCGCAGCGAACGGTTGCTTCGCTTCGTTGATGCCGCGCCGCGCTGACCTGAAGTCCCAAGTGGACATTGAAATATAAGTTATCTCCGATCAATCCTGGCGGCCAAGTTTATTCCTGGCGCGCCTGACCCATGCAGGCATAGTCCCCTTTTTAGTCCCAGATCCGTTGTAGCCTGTAATATATGGGATCATCCACCGGGACGGAGTGAGTTTAATAACTTAACGGTGTGCGCTCATATCAGTCAAACTAACAAACTAACTCCGTTGATACGTCCCTTGGGACTATCAACGTTGGTTACTTATTGACTTAGCGAATATCGTATAGCAATATCTTGAGCCATAAAATAATATGGAATAATCCCTCCTCTTTGTGGTAAGCTTTTATCATGGCAGAGACACGGTTCGAGTGGGATTCCAACAAAGATTTGGAAAACCAGCAAAAGCATGGGGTCGCGTTTGTCGATGCCCAGTATGCGTTTGCTGATCCGTCCGCGTAATTGCCGAGGATAGCAGCCACAGCGAGCAAGAGGGCCGCTATTACTGCTTTGGCAAGGTTGGCGACACCATCCTTACGGTTCGCTTTACTTACCGAGAGGACGTCATTCGCATCATTGGTGCCGGCTATTGGAAAGGGAAGGTGACTTATGAGCACGAAAATAAAATACACAGATGAACCGTTGGGCAACATCCGTGTGATTTCCGACTTTCTCCCATCTCCTGCGGAACTGGCGTTCCGGGAAGAATCTGTGAAAGTAACAATTTCTCTTAGCAAAAAAAGCATCGATTTTTTCAAGTCGGAAGCAGGCAAACATCATACGCAATATCAGCGGATGATCCGGCAGCTCATTGATGCCTACGTTGACACTCAGGGTCAGGCATTCAAAAAACGCTCCTCTCGAACTGCCCAGAAGCGGGTGGCTGGTTAGATGGCAACAAGGACCATCAAGGGGACAGAGGTAATTTGTTAACTTAACGAAGAGCAACTTCACCCCAGCAATCATTCCAGCACGCACCGCCCTTCCCACGCCTGGCGCGCGATTTGCGCCGCCTCCTTTTACCATGAAAATCAATCTTGAAGTGTTCGATTTTCATGGTATGATGGAGTTATGATCAAGCGAACGACCCTCCTCAAAACGTTGCGGGGCGCCCTTGACCGCAGTCGCGTGGTGGTCTTGGCGGGGCCGCGTCAGTGCGGTAAGACTACGCTGGCCCGGGAGTTGCTCTCAGAAGATTCCGTAAACTACTTCGATTTGGAGGATCCGGCCAGCCTGGCGCGTCTGGATGAACCCATGACAGCGCTCGCGCCGCTGCAAGGGCTGGTGGTGATCGACGAAGTACAGCGCCGTCCGGACCTTTTTCCGGTGCTGCGCGTGTTAACGGACCGGAGGAATTCAGCCTCGCGCTTTTTGATTCTTGGCAGCGCTTCGGGCGACCTGTTGCGCCAGACCTCGGAGAGCCTGGCCGGTCGCATGGAGCGCGTGACCATTGGTGGCTTTTCGCGGCAGGAGCTTACCGCCGAGGCAGAGCAGCGGCTTTGGCTGCGCGGCGGATTTCCGCTGGCCTATCTGGCGAAGAGCGAAACCGACAGCTTGGCGTGGCGCAAGAATTTTATGCAGACCTTGTTGGAACGGGATCTCCCGCAGTGGGGGGTGCGCGTGCCTGCCGTAGCCCTGCAGCGCTTCTGGACTATGCTGGCCCACTATCATGGCCAGACCTGGAATAGTGCTGAACCGGCCCGTGCCCTTGGGGTGAGCGAATCCACAACCCGCCGCCACCTGGACCTGCTGACCGACGCTTTCATGATCCGCCAGTTGCAACCCTATCACGCCAACCTCCGTAAACGCCAGGTGAAGGCGCCAAAAATCTATGTCCGGGACAGCGGTCTCCTGCACCAGTTGCTGGGCATCGACTCCCTTAAGGCCTTGCTTACTCATCCCAAAGTGGGAGCCTCATGGGAAGGTTTTGTCATCGAACAGGTATTGCTGACCGAGCCGCATGACGAGGCCTTTTTCTGGGCTACCCATCAGGGGGCGGAGATCGACCTGGTTTTGCGGCGTGGCAATGCCTTGTTCGGCGTCGAATGCAAACGTACCGACACCCCGCGCCTAACCTCATCTATTCGTATCGCCCTTGACGATTTGGGGTTGTCACGAGTGGCTGTTATTTATCCTGGCACGAAATGCTTCCCTCTCGCGGCAGGGGTAGAGGCCGTGTCCATGCAAAGGATTGCGCAAGAGAAGTCGCTGTTCGAGGAATAGCAAAGAGCTGCCCGCCGTGGACTCCCCGCCATTTCCCTTGCCAA
>DYDL01000066.1:11718-15743 GCA_020717925.1 Desulfocapsa sp. | reverse complement strand
AATCGAAAATCCGTTGGACATCTTTCTACCTCCTGATAAGTATGGTTAATACCTGCTAAATTTATAACAGCCCGTTATGGGCCTGTTTACACCAATTCCGGCTCAACCTGTTCCGGCTGCTTCCCGACCAGGGAAAAAACCGCGATCAACGCCGGGATAGCCGCAAAGGGGCCCATGGCGATGAACAACACCAGCGAGGTGCTAAACCAGAAGGCCTCGCTGATCGGCAGGGCTTTCAGGATTTTCCACAGGCCGAGTTCCGTCTGATGGATTCCAGGTGACTGAATCAGGGTTTGGGATATGGCACTCATGGCAGCCTCCTTCACAAATCTATTGAATGGATGTAATCCTTGTGTTTCCTGATGGCAGACGCTGTGCCTGCTCTTTGTTTACTGGTATTGCACCGGCCGTGCCAACTTGGCCCACAAGACAACCATTATTTTTTATTTGTTCTTTTTACGTTATGTTATCAAATAGTTAAAAACTTGTCTGTGTTTTGGTTTATAGATTTACGACAACTCTTCTGTACATATTATTGTCAAACAAGGCGCATAATGCGTCTGGTCGATTTCGGGAATGGCGCACAACTCTTCCTGCCACCTTGCGCACCGCGCCCAAGGCGAGCTTGTTGATTAAATAGAACCGGGAACCGACGTATGCCTTACAAAACCGTCCGTGGCTGGACATGGAGAGGTTAAGGAAAACCAGTCGGACTGGCCCCTCGTCGACCGCAGGGATGACGCGTAGCCGGGCCTACCTGAACAGAAGGATTTATAGGTTAATTATAAAAATGGTGGTGGGAGATGTAATAACAGGATAATGGGACCAGCGCCAAACGGGGCGCCAGCCTGGCATTAATGATGCGGTGTTTACCCCGCAAGCGGGCATCAAGTTCTTTGATTTCACTGGGCGCCCGCCGCGCGAGGAGCGACGAAACATAATTATTCAAGGTTCCCTTAAAAATTCTCAAACTCACCATCATCCATGGGAATGATCTCCGCCGGCGCCCGCCTGGCCCGTTCCCCCTGGGTGGAGGACGCAGGGTGCTGCCGCGTCGCGCCCGCCGGCAACGCCTCCCCCTGCCTCGACAGCTCGTGTCGGGGCGCTGGCCGAGGAAGCATCTTTGGCGCACCCGAAGGGCCGGCCAACGCACTGCCTCGGGCCGACTTACGTTGCTCCCCATGACCGCCCACCAAACTGACCAGCTCCTGCACCACCTCATTCATGGACGCAGCCTGGCCGCTCAACTCTTCAGAGGCAGAGGCGCTCTCCTCGGCATTGGCGGCATTCATCTGGGTGATGCCGTCGATCTGCGAAATGGTCTCGGTAAGCTGGCCAATGGCCTGGGCCTGCTGACTGCTGGAGGCGGCAATCTCCGACACCAGGGTGCCGACCTTTTGCACGGCCTGGGTGGCCTCGCTGAATGACTTGCTGGTTTCATCAACCAGGCTTGCGCCGATATTGACCTTGTGCACGGTGCCGTCAATGAGCTGCGAGGTGTCCTTGGCCGCCTTGGCGGCCCGCAAGGCGAGGTTGCGCACCTCGTCGGCCACCACGGCGAAGCCGGCCCCGGCCTCGCCGGCCCGGGCCGCTTCCACGGCCGCGTTCAGGGCCAACAGGTTGGTCTGGAAGGCAATCTCATCAATGGTCTTGACGATCTTCTGGGTCTGGGCGCTCGCCTCGGCAATCTCGCCCATGGACTTGGTCAGCTTGCCCATGGAGGCATCCGCCTCTTGCAGCACCGTGCCGGCGCTCTTCATCAGCATGTCGGCCTGTTGAGCGTTTTCCGCATCCTGTCTGGTCATGGCCGAGACCTCCTCAACCGAGGCCGAGGTCTCCTCAACCGAGGCCGCCTGGGCTGAGGCGCCGTCGGCCAACGTGTTACTGGTACTGGCAATCTCCATGGCAGCGGCGGCCACCTGCTCCGCCCCGCTGGCCATGCGGGTCACGATATGCCGGAGCAGGGTGCTGATGCCGCGGGCAATAAAAAAGGCCAGGAACAACCCCAGGGCAATGGCAACAAGGCTAAGAATAGAGATAACGACCTTAGTCACTTGCGCGGCATTGGCCATGTCCTCGCCGCTCATGACTTGCTTCTGGGCTTCATCACGAAGTAGCCTGAGCAGTTCCTGCACCTTATGAAGGCTTGGCAGGCTCTGCTCGGCGTAGATCACCTTGGCCTTTTCCATGCCCTCCATGTCCTTGGCAGCCATCTCCTGCAACTGCCAGAGCCCCTCAATGGTCTCATCCAGGTGCTTCTTGGTGTTGTCCTTGAAGACCTCAATGGCCGCTCCACTCTTGCCACCCTTAAGCATCTCGTTGACCTGGACCACGGACTCATGCATCTGGCGATGCGGCTCGCGAATGGCGTCAACAATCTTCTTGAATTGCTCACTGCCGCGCTGATAGGTAAGCTTGCCAGCGTCGGAGTCGAGCCACTTGCCAAGACCGCATTTGGTGTGATCGGATTCCGCCTGGCTGGCACTGCCGGTCAGCAGACCGTCCCGTACCTTGCCGGCCCACTCTAGATGGCCGGCCTCAACGCCGACCAGCAGCGGATTCAACTCGGGATCAGCCTGGACAAATACCCCCTTGATGGCCACGGCCGATTGGTGCAAACGGTTATGCGGCTCCTCAATAGCCGCCAGCAACGGAACCAGACTGGGCACGATCTTTTCGGCGGTCTGCCGCTCGTCACTGTAATACCACTTGCCAAAGCCGCACTGGTGGGGGTCGGTTTCCACTGTCAGTTCGCTCACCTTGCGGTCGGTCAGCAGGGAGTTCACCTTGGAGACCCACTGTAGGTGATCGATTTCCCGCTGCGCCAGGGTGGCGTTCAATTTGTTGCCGTAAATCACCTTGCTGGCGTTGCCTACTATGGTGCCGATCCCAAGGTAATTGCCGATGCCGATCACTACCAGCAGCACCAGGACCACGCCAAAACCGGCGGTTATTCTCTGACCAATGGTCTTGCTTTTAAAAGCCATGCCCCCTCCAGCAACGAAATATATCGAATTCCCACGTCCTTGACCGTTTCAGCCAAAAATCTGCTTTGAGCCAACCGCGGCGGCGCCGAATTCCTCGGGCCTGGTTTTCCACCGCTTATGCATCCATACCCACTGCTCTGGGAAGCGCCTAATGATACGCTCGTAAACATCCGAGCAGCGCTGGGTGGTTTGGAAAAGATCCGCTGCCAGGTTGCCGGTCTGCTCCACTACGATGGGCGGGCCACATTCGATGCAATAGGTGAGGTCGGGCCGCAGGTGCATGAAGACCGGCACAATGTCCACCCCCAACTTCATGGCGAGCTGGACAGCTCCAACGGGCGTGTGGGTGGGACGGCCGAAGAAGTTCACAAAAACACCGGGCACCTTGGTGTCCTGGTCAATGAGAATACCCAAAGCCTCACCATCCCGCAGGGTGCGCAGAATTTCCCGGGTGCCCTTGCCCCGGGCGATGTTGGTGTAGCCTGCCTGGTTACGGATTGCCACCAGCAGACGATCGATCTACTCGTCAAAAAGCGCTCGGCCCACCACCTTCAAGCGATAGCCGCAACGAGCGGCCCAGGCACCCAGGAGTTCCCAGTTACCGAAATGGCCGGTGAGCAGAATGACCCCCCGGCCACCCGCCATGGCCCGGTCCATGTATTCCCGGCCCTGAACGGTGATCAGGCTATCCAAGGCATGACTGGTCAACTTAGGCAACCGCAGGATATCGACCAGGACCGTGCTGAAGTGCAGGAAGACCCGGCGGCCCAGGCCCTTGATATCCCGGGCCGACATCTCCTCCCCAAAGGCCATGGTGAGATGGTTAATGGTGCGATGCCGCACGCTTGTGGCCACCAGGAACAGGATGCGACCGACCAGCCGCATGAAGGCGATCCCGACACGGCGCGGCAGGAAACGGAAAAACCAGGCCACGCCAACGATCAGGTAGTAGAACAACCTGTCCCTGGCCTGCTTGACGGCTCGGCTGTTGATAAACTTCATCCGCATATCATAGGTGTCTCGGGTTGCGCACGCGTA